>DATHCK010000121.1:0-14599 GCA_035319545.1 Allostellaceae bacterium
GTTATGTCCCGAAAGACGGCGGCCGGGTATCGTTATGGGCGCCCTCGACGCGCCTGCGTTCTATCGCTTTGGTGGTCCTTGCGGCACGGGATCGTCGGTCTGCTCGAAAAGCTCCGGTTTCGGACGTTCAAATAGCGAGCCACTCGCGTGGCGACGCCGGCGCGCAGCACCAGGCGTCACGACAACAGCTAGGAACATATCAGGAACATTCAAGAGCCGGTTCAGCGGCACGGCGACCCCGTGCCTTTGTGTCTCTGTGGTGAACCGGAATTCCGCGGCTCCGCCGGCGCGCATTCCTCCCTGGCGATCGTCACGCGCGGATAGGGCAGATTGCCGGACAGAACTTTCCAGACGCATCCCAGCAACTCGCCGGGGCGAAACGGCTTCGAGATAAATTCGTCGATCAGAGGATCACACACGATCGGCAAATACCAGCCGGAGATAAACAAACATCGGAGACCTGGTTGGCGCTCTCGCGCCTTTTGCATCATGCGAAGGCCATTTAGCCCACCGGGCAGGTCAATATCGGCGATCACCAAATCAAAATTTTTTCGTTCTATTCTCCCGAGCGCGTCGTCAGCGTTTGAATCTGCCCGAATATCGAAACCACTTTCACGTAATATCGTGATGACGATCTCTCGTATGAGATCGTCATCTTCAACGATCAGGATTTTGGGGACAAGCTTTGACACGTTCGGCCCCTCCCTTGTGTTGGGGCAAACCCTCGAAACGCTCGGATCGTTCCGGAAAAAGAGAAATCTGGTTGGCGTGATTGCGTTAAGGATGCGGGTTAGTGCACCCGCTGGCGGTGACGCAGGCGGCCGAGATCGGCCTCGGACAGGCGGACGGAGAGATGCGCCGCCTCGCTGTCGTCGCGCCGGCCAAGCACCGCGCCGCGCTCGTAGAGCCAGGCAAGGGTCTTGCCGTCGGAGAGCGGCACCTCGACGCGCACCGCGCGCGCGGTGCTGTCGAGCCGGCCGGAAACCAGCGCGAGGAGACCGTCGCATCCCTCCCCGGTCACAGCCGACAGCGCGACAATCTCCTCGTTGCGCTGCGTCTGGTTGAGGAGCACCGCGCGGGCCTCGTCGTCAAGCAGGTCGATCTTGTTGAGCACCTCGATAAGGCCATCTTCGACCAGTTGGCCAAGACCTAGATCGGTCAGCACCGCGAGCACGTCGGCGCGTTGCGCGGCACTGTCGGGATGATGCGCGTCGCGGACATGAACGACGATGTCGGCCTCGGTGACCTCTTCGAGCGTCGCGCGAAACGCGGCGACAAGATGGGTCGGCAGGTCGGAGATGAAACCGACCGTGTCGGAGAGAATGATCGTCTTGCCCGAGGGCAGGTCGAGCCGGCGCATGGTCGGATCGAGCGTCGCGAACAGCAGATCCTCGGCGGTGACGCTGGAGCGCGTGAGACGGTTGAACAGGGTCGACTTGCCCGCATTGGTGTAGCCGACCAGCGCGACGACCGGGAACGGCACGCGCTTCCTCGCCTCACGGTGCAGCGCGCGGGTGCGTTTCACGTCCTCCAGCTCGCGTTTCAATTTGCCGATACGCTCGCCGATCAACCGCCGGTCGATTTCGAGCTGGCTTTCGCCGGGACCGCCGAGAAAGCCGAAACCGCCGCGCTGGCGTTCGAGATGGGTCCATGACCGCACCAGCCGCGAGCGTTGATAGGTCAGCGCCGCCAGCTCGACCTGGAGCCGCCCCTCATGCGTGCGGGCGCGGGCGCCGAAAATTTCAAGGATGAGCCCAGTGCGGTCGATGACCTTCGTCTTCCAGCGCCGCTCCAGATTACGCTGCTGCACCGGCGACAGCGTGCCGTCGACGACGACGAGACCGATCTTCTGTTCCTCGATTGCGGCACCGAGGTTCTCGACGTTGCCGCTGCCGATCAGCGTGCTCGGCACCGGCCGGGCTAGCCGCAGGATCTCGCCGCCGACGACGTCGAGATCGATCGCGCGCGCGAGGCCGATCGCCTCGTCAAGACGCGCATCAAGGGAGCGCCCATTGTCATTTGACCTTGGGCCGTCGCCCGGCCGGCGGCCAGGCGCGATCCTCAAGGCGGGATGGACGACGAGGGCGCGCCCCGTCGTCGCGGTCAGACCGTTGGCTGACAGACCGTGCTCAGGGCTGCTCAGGGCAGATCGTCCTCTCTTCCGCCCTCGAACAGCTGGATCGGCTGTGCCGGCATCACGGTCGAAATCGCGTGCTTGTAGACGAGCTGCGAATGCGCGTCGCGGCGCAGCAGCACGCAGAAATTGTCAAACCAGGTGATGATCCCCTGAAGCTTGACGCCATTGACCAAAAACACCGTGACCGGCGTCTTGTTTTTGCGGACGTGGTTCAAAAACACGTCCTGAACATTCTGCGACTTGTCCGACGTCATTACGGTGGCTCCTAACTCCACTCTTCGGCGCGCAGCACCCCAGAATTGACAACAGGCCAAAGGTGCCGGCGGTTCCGCTTCTTCTTATACGAAGATGGGCGCGCCTTCCCTCAGCGCAAGTCCCGCAAGGCGCGAAACAGCGCCGCATCGTCGGCGGCGATCAGCGCCGGTGGAAATTGCGCGAATTCGCTCTCGGATTCGGCGATTCCGAGCAGCACTGGAACGCAGCCGGCGGCGATCGCGCATTCCATGTCGACGGCGGTGTCGCCGACAAACCACACATCGGAGCCAGGCTCGATGCCGCTGGGCTTCAACGCGAGTTCGACCGGCGCCGGGTGCGGTTTGTCGGTATGCGCGTCCCCTGCCCCGACAATGCTGCCGAACAACGACGACCAGCCAATATGCTCGGCCTCGGCGCGCAGCACCGCGCCGGTCTTGTTGCTGACCACGGCGAGGTAGTGGCCATCGGCGGCGAGCTGGCGCAGCAGCGCCTCGCGGCCGGGGAGCGACGCCAGGTGCGTCAAATGGATTGCGCGGAAGCGATCCATGTAAATCTGCCGCGCCTCCTCCCAGCGCTCGCCGAAGATCGCCGGGAAGGCGTCGCGCAGACTGAGGCGCACGCGCTCGCGGGTTTCCTCGATCGTCCAAAGCGGCTTGTCCATCGCAGCCATCAGGAAATTGAGCGCATCGTGGATCGTGCCCCAGCTGTCGATCAGGGTGTTGTCCCAATCAAAGATGAGCGCGCGCGGCCGGCGCAGGGCCGCCAAAATGTTGCTCACGCGCTCTCCGCGACATGCGCCAGGTAATCGGCGCGCAGCTTCTGGGTCAGCAGGCCCGGCGCGCCGTTGGCGACCGGCTGGCCGTCGATGGAAGTCACCGGCAGCAGGTCGGAGGTCGTGCTGGTGAGGAACGCCTCACGCGCCGCTTTCGCCTCGATGACGGTGAACGGCCGCTCAACGAAATTGTAGCCGCCGCGTCGGAGCAGCGCGATCAGCGCCTGGCGGGTCACGCCATCGAGGATGTGATGGTCAGCGCCGCGGCTGACGATCTGATTGTCGGCGGTGACGATCCACGCATTGGTCGAGGTGCCCTCGGTGATGTGGCCTTCACCGTCGACCATCCATGCCTCGTAGGCGCCGGCCTCGCGCGCCTGCTGCTTGCCGAGCACGTTGGCGACGAGGGAGATCGTCTTGATGTCGCAGCGCTGCCAGCGGATGTCGGGGATGGTGATGACCGAGACCCCCTCATCGACCTGCGTGGGGTTGACCGGACGGGTGCGGCGCGCGGTGACGACGAGGATCGGCCGTGCGGCTTTTGGAAAGGCATGGTCGCGCGGCGCGATGCCGCGGCTGATCTGCAGATAGACAATGCCGTCGACGACGGCGTTGCGGCGGATGACTTCGCGCAATACGAATTTGAGGGGCGCGTCAGCGAGCGCGCCTTCGATGCGCAATTCCATGAGCGAGCGACGCAGCCGAACGAGGTGGAGTTCCTCGTCGACGAGCTTGCCACCGCGGATCGCAATTACCTCATAGACGCCGTCGGCGAACTGGTAACCGCGATCCTCGATATGCACGGCCGCCTCAGCGTGCGGGCGGTAGACGCCATCGACATAGGCGATACGCGGCATCAGGTGCCGGTCTTCAGCGGACGCTCGGTAATGGCGACGCCCAGCGACTTCAATTTGCGGTGCAGCGCCGAGCGCTCCATGCCGACAAAATTGGCGGTGCGCGAGATGTTGCCGGCGAAGCGCGTGACCTGAGCCAGGAGGTATTCGCGCTCGAAGACCTCGCGCGCGTCGCGCAACGGCAGGATCATGATCTCGCTGCCCTTATCCCATTTGACGACGGTTGGGGCGATCGCGGTGATTTCGTTGGGCAGGTGCTCGGCGTGGACCGGCTCGCGCGGGTCGCCCGGCGCCATGATGAGCAGCCAATCGACGACATTGCGCAGCTGCCGCACATTGCCCGGCCAGCTATAGGATTGCAGCGCGGCGAGCGCGTCCTCACCGAAATCCCGCGGCGGCAGGCGCGCCGCCTCGGCCGCGCGCTCCATGAAATGACGAGCGAGCAGCGGGATGTCCTCGCGGCGATCACGCAACGACGGTACTCGGATCGGCACAACATTGAGCCGGTAGAACAAATCCTCGCGGAAGCGGCCGGCGGCGATCTCGCCACCCAGCTCGCGATTGGTCGAGGCGACGACGCGGACATCGACCTCGACCCGGTTCGACCCCCCTACCCGTTCGAAGGTCTGCTCCTGCAGCACCCGCACGATCTTGCCCTGGGTTTCCATCGGCATGTCGGCGACCTCGTCGAGAAACAAGGTGCCGCCATGGGCGCGCTCGAAGGTGCCGATCTTGCGCGGCGAGCCGTTGACCGCCGTCTCGCAGCCGAACAATTCGAGCTCGAGCCGGTCGGGATGCATCGTCGCGCAGTTGACCGCGATAAACGGGCCGCCCGAGCGGCGCGAGCGCGCGTGCAGCAAGCGCCCGACAACCTCCTTGCCGACCCCGGGCGCGCCGGCGATCAAGACGCGGCTGCCAGTCGGCGCGACGCGCTCAATCTGCTGGCGCAGCTGGTTGGTGGCGAGCGAGGCCCCGACTAGGTCGAGATCGCCGCCGGCGCGGAGCTTCAGCTCCTCGTTCTCGCGGCGCAGCAGCGCGGTCTCGATCGCCCGCGCGACGATCAGCAACAGCCGGTCGGACTTGAAGGGCTTCTCGATGAAATCGTAGGCGCCGATCTTGATCGCCTCGACCGCTGTCTCGATCGTACCGTGGCCGCTGATCATCACGACCGGCACAGAGGGCATCTCGGCGCGCAACTGTCGTAGGATTTCAATGCCATCGAGCTCGCTGTTCTGCAGCCAGATATCGAGGATCACCAGGGTCGGCTGGCGGGCGTGCAACTCGCGCAAGGCCTCGGTGCTGTCGGCGGCCTCGCGGGTGGCGTATCCCTCGTCCTTCAGCACCCCCGCAATCAGCATGCGGATGTCGGCTTCGTCGTCGACAATCAGGATGTCATGCGCCATGGGCAACCGTAGTCACGTCTGACGTTATCTCTGATACCGCCGGCTCCGCGGCGCGAACCGCGCCGCGGAGCTCGGTCGAAAACACCAGCTTGACGCGCGCTCCACCAGCCTCCGCGTCCTCGAGGAGGAGCTCGCCTTGGTGATCTTCCATGATCTTTTTGACGATAGCGAGGCCCAATCCCGTCCCCTTAGCGCGTGTCGTGACATAGGGTTCAGTCAATCGCTCGCGCCCGCGTTTTGGCAAGCCTTTGCCATTGTCTTCGACGCTGACCATGGTCCGTCCCCCACCCTCCTCGACTGATACGACGATCCGCCCCGGCGGGTTCGGCCCGGAATCGGCAATCCGACCCTCGATAGCCTCGACCGCGTTCTTGACGATGTTGATAACCGCCTGGCTGGTGAGCCGCGCGTCGCAGCGCGTTGTGAGCGGCCGGGCGGCGAAATTGACCTCGAACGCTATCTCGGGGTGAGCCGTGCGCTCTAGGAAGACCGCGCGCTCGACAATCGCCGTCAAATCCTCGGGCTTCAGCACCGGCGCCGGCATCCGCGCGAATGACGAGAACTCATCGACCATGCGGCCGATGTCCTCGACATGGCGAACGATCGTGTCGGTGCAGATGCGGAACGTGTCGGGATCCTTCTTGATCTCCTTCAGATAATTGCGGCGCAGGCGCTCGGCCGAGAGCTGGATCGGCGTCAACGGATTCTTGATCTCGTGCGCGATGCGGCGGGCGATATCGGCCCAGGCAGCCTTGCGCTGCGCCGACAACAGCTCGGTAATGTCATCGAACGTCACGACAAAGCCGCTGACCCCGTCATCGCCACGCTCAGCGGCGATGCGCACCAGCAAGGTGCGGGTGCTGTTGTCGGCGACGATCTGCAGCTGGGTCTGAGCGATGCGATCGGGGCGCCGTCTCGCCTCGGCGAGAAGCGGCGCCATGTCCGAAGCCACGTCGGCGAGGTGCTCGCCGACGGCGTGATCCAGATCGACGCCGATCAGCGCCGAGGCCGAGCGGTTCGGTAAATTGATGCGGCCCTCGCGGTCGAGACCGATCACCCCCGCGGTAACGCCGGTCAGCACGGTCTCGGTAAACCGCCGCCGCTCATCGAGCTGCCGGTTGGCGGCGATCAACTCCTGCTGCTGGCTCTGGATCTGATCGGTCATCCGGTTAAAGGCGCGGCTCAGCGAGGTCATCTCGTCGTCCTTGCGCCCTTCGGGGACGCGCACCGAGAGATCGCCGGCGCCTATTCGTTCGGCCGCGCCGACGAGGCGGCTGATCGGGTCCGCAAGTTGTGCGGCAAGGGAGATGCCGATCGCCACGGCCGCGACGAGAAACAGCATCGCCACCAAAATGAAGATCACCGAAAAGGTGATCTGCAGCCCCGTCCGCTTGCCCTCGAGCTGCTCGTATTGCGCCGCGGCGAGCTGCGTCTCGCTGCGATGCGCCAGCACCTTCGGTTCGATAAAACGCCCGACATAGAGGTAAAGCCCGGGAAAGCCGCCGAGGTAGACAAGGGCGCGAACGCGCTCCTCTTGGTCGTCGGTCATGATGACGACCTCGCCGTCCTTGGCGCGCTTCAGCGCCTCCGCGCCGACATCCTCGAAGCCGAGCGCGAAAGCGAGCCCGGTGCGCGCGACCATGTTGCCCTTATCATCGAGCACCGCCGCCTCGGTCAGCCCGCGCATCGAGGCCTGGACGGTCAACGCCTGGACCAGATCCTGCGGGCTGATCACCATCGTCGCGGCGTATTGATCGAGGCTGTTCGCCATGCTGAGCGCATCGGCGCGGATCGCCTGCTGGTGCTCCTTCACATAGGCGTCGGCGACGGCGACCGATTCCGTGATCGCCGTGCGCACCTTGTCGCTGAACCAGCTCTCGATGCCGAAGCTGAAGAACAGATATGAGAACACCGCGACGATGATCGTCGGCAGCACCGCGATCAGGCTGAACAGCACGACCAGCCGTACCTGCAGCCGCGAGCCGGCGAGACCGCGGCGGCGCTCGGCCCACATCTCGACGACGCGTTTCGTCACCAGCGCACCGAGCGCCAGCAGCAGCACGAGGTCGAGGTTGAGGAGCGCGAGAACGAAGCCGGGATGCGGCCCGAACGGCGGCGCGCCAGTCAGCGCAAGATAAGTCGCGATGCCCGAGGCAAGCGCCGCCGCCGCCAACGCGACCGCGACCTTGCGGCGCAACCCAAAGCGGCCAGCCCAGCTACCGACCTGCTGCGCCACGCTCATTCCGCGTCCCCAGACATCGCGACAAGCTCGGCGGGCCGAACGACCAGTGCCGGGGCCGATTTGCGCGAGGGGTTATTTTAGGCCGCGCACGACGGGGATGTCCAATTCGCGGATTTTTTTTCGCAGCGTGTTACGGTTGAGACCGAGCACATACGCCGCCTTGATCTGGTTGCCGCGCGTCGCGACCAGGGTCGCGACGATCAAGGGCCGCTCGATCTCGCGCAGCACCCGATCGTAAAGACCAGCGGCCGGCATTGCGCCCTTGTGGGCAACGAAATAGTCGTTGATGTGGCGCTCGACAGCGTTCCCCAGCCCTTCGTCCGACAAGGCCTCGGTGACCGGCGGAGCCTCGGCGGGCGCCGCGGCCAGCTCGCTCTCGATGACGTCGACGCCGATCACCTCCTGCGAATAAAGCGCCGCCAGCCGCCTGACGAGATTCTCCAGTTCGCGCACATTGCCCGGCCAGCGATAGCGACGCAGCCGTTCCATCGCCGCGTCGTCGAGCACCTTGGCGGGCAGACCTTCCTTCGCCGCCTGGCTGGCAAAGTGGCGCACCAGCGCCGGGATGTCGGACGTGCGCTCGCGCAACGGCGGGATGCGGATCGGAGCGACATTGAGGCGGTAGAACAAATCCTCGCGGAAGACGCCCTGGCGGATGAGCTGCGACAGGTCGCGGTGGGTGGCGGCGATGATCCGGCTGTCCGCGCGAATCGGCGAGCGGCCGCCAACCGAGGTGTATTCGCCCTCCTGCAGCACGCGCAGGAGCCGGGTCTGCGCCTCGAACGGCATGTCGCCGATCTCGTCGAGGAACAGCGTGCCGCCCTTCGCCTGCTCGAAGCGGCCAGCGCTGCGCTGCGCCGCGCCGGTGAAGGCGCCGCGCTCATGGCCGAACAACTCGCTCTCGATGAGCTCGCGCGGGATCGCCGCCATGTTGATCGCGACAAACGGCCCCGAGCGGCGTTTGCCGAAATCGTGCAGCGCGCGGGCGACGAGTTCCTTGCCGGTGCCGCTCTCGCCGGTAATCAGCACCGACAAATCGGTGCCCATCAGCCGGGCGATCGAGCGGTAGATTTCCTGCATCGCCGGCGAGCGGCCGATCAGCGGCAGCTGCTCATCGTCGGTCTCTTCATCGCCCGCGGCGCTAACCGGGGCGGATAGCGCCCGTTCGACGACGCTGATCAGCTCGCGCAGATCGAACGGCTTCGGCAGATACTCGAACGCGCCCCGCTCGGTCGCCTTGACCGCGGTGAGGAGCGTGTTTTGCGCGCTCATCACGATGACGCGAAGATCCGGTCGCAATTTCTTGATGCGCGGGATGAGGTCGAGCCCGTTCTCGTCGGGCATGATGACATCGGTGATGACGAGGTCCCCCTCGCCGTCCGCGATCCAGCGCCACAGCGTCGCGGCGTTGCCGGTCATGCGGACATCGTGGCCCAGCCGGGCCAAAGCCTGGTTCAACACCGTGCGAATGGCACGATCGTCGTCAGCTACCAGTATCGTTGCGCTCATCGCCAATACTGTCTTGTAGGCCGTCTTGCCAAATTCCTCGGGGCACCACCGGCAGAAACACCCGGAACACGGTCTTTCGGGGCTGGCTGTCGAACTCGATGATCCCGCCGTGGTCGCCGATCACTTTGGCGACTAGTGCAAGACCAAGGCCAGTTCCGTTGCGCTTGGTCGTGACGAACGGGTCGAACAGGTGCGATTTGAGCTCTTCGGGAATGCCGGAACCGTTATCGGTGACGGATACCAGAAGCGGCACCTGAAGCGGCCGGCCGCCGCCGACGGTCGCCAGACGGCGGCCGTGCCGGTATGCCGTGGCCAAGGTGATCTCGCCGCCGGCGGGCGGCGCGGCCTCGGCCGCGTTCTTGACGAGATTGAGGAAGACCTGAACGAGCAGGTCGCGATTACCATGCACCGGCGGCAGCGACGGGTCGTAATCCTCGGCAAAACGCACATGGCGCGCAAAGCCCGATTGCGCGATGCGGCGCACCCGTTCCAGCACCTCGTGGATGTTGATCGCGTCGCGCGCGAGGGGGAGGTGGTCGGAGAACGCCTCCATGCGGTCGACCAGCGCGACGATGCGATCGGTCTCGTCGCAGATGAGCTGCGTCAGCTGGCGGCCGGAATCGTCGGCATCCTGCTCCAAAAGCTGGGCCGCGCCGCGAATGCCCGAGAGCGGGTTCTTGACTTCATGCGCAAGCATCGCCGCCATCGCGGTCATCGAGCGCGCCGCGTCGCGACGCGCGAACTGGCGGTCCATCTGCTCGGCGATCGCCCGCTCGTGCAGGGTCAGCACGAGGAAATCGGCCCCCTCGCCGGCCAGCGCACCTTGGATAGTGACCGGCCGCGCCGGCAAACGCGGCCCTTCGAGCAGCACATCGTACTCGGCGATCGACCCGCCGTCGCGCCAGACCGCCTCGACAAGGCCAAACAGCGGACTGTTGGCGACGACGAAATCCGTCAGCCGCGCACCGTGCAGGGCGGGCGCGCCGACGCCGAGAAACTGCTCGGCCGCGGGGTTGACAAAGCGCACCGCGCCATCGCGGTCGAGCGCGATCACCGGGTCGGGCAGCGCAGCCAGCAGAAGCGCGGGGTCGAAACCGGGTTCGGCGCCCGAAAAGATCGCCATCGTCATGCCGCTTCGCGCTCGATAAGCCGCTCGTAAAAGCAGCGGATCAACGCGCGGACTGTGGCCGGATCGTAGCTCTGATTGACCGCGGCGCGGAACTCGGCAGAGCCCGGCAAGCCTTTCGAGTACCAACCGACATGCTTACGCGCGATCTTGACCCCGACCTCGCTGCCGTAATGCGACAGCATCGCGTCATAATGCGCGCGGAGCGTCGCGTACTGGCTGGCGAGCGGCGGGTCGGCGACACGGCGGCGACTTTTCAGCCACGCGATGACCTGCGCGACAAACCACGGCCGACCGTAGGCGCCCCGGCCGATCATGACCCCGTCGGCGCCGCTTTCGGCCAGCGCGCGCTCGGCATCGTCGAGCGAATTGATGTCGCCATTGGCAATGACCGGGATGGCGACCGCCTCCTTGACCTCGCGGATAAAACGCCAATCAGCGCTGCCGCTGAACATCTGATTGCGCGTGCGGCCATGCACCGAGACCATGCGGATGCCACAAGATTCCGCGATTTTCGCGAGGCGCGGGGCATTGCGGTTGCCGTCGTCCCAGCCGGTACGCATCTTCAAGGTCACCGGCAAATCAACCGCCTTGACGGTCGCTTCGAGGATGCGCGCGGCATGCAGCTCGTCGCGCATCAGCGCCGAGCCGGCATGGCCGTTGACCACTTTCTTTACCGGGCAGCCGAAATTGATGTCGATGATCGCCGCGCCGCGATCGGCGTTGAGTTTCGCGGCCTCGGCCATGACCTCGGGCTCGCACCCGGCGAGCTGCACCGCCATCGGTCGCTCTTCCAGGCAGGTCTTGGCCATAGTCAGCGACTGTCGCGTCTCGCGGATCGCCGCTTGACTGGCGATCATCTCAGAGACGACAAGCGCTGCCCCCCGCTCCTTGACGACGCGGCGGAATGGCAGATCGGTGACGCCCGACATCGGCGCGAGGATGACGGGGTCATCGAGGATGACTGGGCCGATCGAAATGCTCATTGAATGATCAAATATATCCATTGCCTACTATTTAGGCAAGATCATACGGCAAATCATTTTGCACTGCAACATAAGCGACATGAAGCGCGCATTGCGCGGCTTTTCAACGCGCTGGTATTTTAGCTGATGAGTTCGATCTACGCTCTCATTCTCGCAGCGGGTCGGGGCAACCGGTTCGGCGGGACTTTGCCCAAGCAATATCTGCCTCTTGCCGATTCGAACGTGTTGCGCCATGCACTGACCGCTTTCATGGCCAATCCGCGCATTGCCGGCGGCCAGGTCGTGATCCGCCCCGAAGATCGCGAGATCTATGAGGCTGCCGTGGCCGGCCTCGACCTGCTGCCACCGGTTTCGGGCGGCGCGGAACGCCAGGACTCGGTGCGGCTGGGGCTCGAGGCGCTGGCGCCGCTCAAACCCGCGCGCGTGCTGATCCATGACGGGGCGCGGCCGTTCCCCGATGCGGCGATGATCGACCGGGTGATCGACGCGCTCGATCGCGTGCCGGCGGCAATCCCCGGATTGCCGCTCGGCGACACCATCAAGCGCGTCACCGACGGGGTCATCACCGGCACTGTGGATCGCGCCGGATTGTGGCGGGTGCAGACGCCACAAGGCTTTCATTTCGACGCGATCCTCGAGGCGCATCGCGCCGTGGCGGGCCAGGCGCTGACCGACGACGCCGCGGTCGCCGAGGTGGCCGGCATCACGCCCGTCATCGTCACCGGCAGCGAGAGGAATTTGAAAATCACCACGACAGACGATCTGGCCGCCGCGGAGCGGCTGCTCGCGGCGCGGCAGGGAGACGTACGTGTCGGCCAGGGGTTTGACGTGCACCCGTTCGGGCCCGGCGACAGGCTCATGGTGTGCGGCGTCGAGATCGCGCACAGCGCCGGGGTGGTCGGCCACTCCGATGCCGATGTCGGGCTGCACGCGCTGACCGACGCTATCCTTGGCGCGATCGGCGCCGGCGATATCGGCATGCACTTTCCGCCGAGCGATCCCAAGTGGCGGGGCGCGAGCTCCGACCGTTTCCTCGCACATGCGGTCGGGTTAGTGCGCGTGAAGGGCGGCAACATCGCCGCGCTCGACGTGACGATCATCTGCGAGCGACCGCGCATCGGCCCGCACCGCGCCGCGATGGTCGAGCGCGTCGCCGCGATCGCCGGGATCGCGCCTGACAGAGTCAGCGTGAAGGCGACGACGACCGAGAAGCTCGGCTTTACCGGACGCGGCGAAGGCATCGCCGCGCAAGCAGTCGCGACCGTCAGGTTGCCGTTCTGACCCGCCTTGGACTTCCACTAAGCCATCCTGCGACGCTGATCGCGACCGGGTTCGGCATCGGCCTGCTGCCGAAGGCGCCCGGGACGTGGGCGTCGCTCGCTGCTCTGCCGCTCGGGTGGCTGCTGCAATGGAGGTTTGGCGTCCCTGGCCTGTTGGTCGCGGCCGCTATTGCCCTCGCCGCAGGCTGGTGGGCTTCAGCGCGCGTCGCGCAGGCGAGTGGCATTTTCGACCCCGGCTTTGTCATTATTGATGAGATCGCCGCGCAGCTTCTCGTGCTCGCCGGCGCGCCGCTCGATTGGCGCTTTTATCTGGCGGCGTTTTTGCTGTTCCGGCTGTTCGACATCTGGAAGCCGTTTCCGGTCAACTGGCTCGACCGCAATGTCAAGGGCGGTTTCGGCATCATGCTCGACGACGTCGCCGCGGCGATCTACGCTTTGATGCTGATCGAGATCGGCAGAGAGGTGGCGGGTGTTTGACGCGCAGACGGTCGAGCTGGCGACAGCGGTGTTGGCGGCGTGCCGGGCCAAGGGCTGGCATATCGCGACCGCGGAAAGCTGCACCGGTGGCCTTGTCGCCGCGGCGCTGACGGCGATCGCCGGTTCGTCGGATGTCGTCGATCGCGGGTTTGTCACCTATTCCAACGAAGCCAAGATGGAATTGCTCGGCGTGCCGGCGGGGACGCTCGCCTCGGTCGGCGCCGTGAGCGACGAGACCGCGCGATTGATGGCGATGGGCGCGGTGAGCCGCGCGGACGTCGACCTCGCGGTGTCAGTCACCGGCATTGCCGGACCGGGCGGCGGCAGCGCCGAGAAGCCGGTCGGGCTCGTCTATCTCGGGGTCGCGACCAAGGACAGCGTGCGCGGCGAGCGCCACGTCTTTCCGGGCGAGCGCGACGGCATCCGCCGCGCGGCGATGACACGCGCACTCGAAATGCTGAAGGAGGCGGCTGGCTAGGCCGGAGCGCCGGCCCCGTCCGGCGCGGGCTTGCCGTAAAGCTGCTGCGCGCGGCCTTCGAACGCCGCGACCATGCGCTTCACGGCCTCGCTGAACAGGAGCTCGATGGCCTTTTGCAAGAGCCGTGAGCGGAACTCGAAATCGACAAAAAAGTCGATGCGGCAGCCACCCGGCGCGCGCGCGAAGCTCCAGTGATTGTTGAGGTAGCGGAACGGCCCTTCCGCATAGGTCACGTCGATGCGGCCGGGCGGGTCGAGCTTGACGTTCGAGGTAAAGCGCTCGCGGAACAGCTTAAAGCCGATCACCAAATCGGCGCTGACAAAGTCGACGCGGCGCTCGCGGATGCGCGCGGCGACGCACCACGGCAGGAACTCGGGATAGCGCTCGATATCGGCGACCAGCGCATACATCTGGTCCGGGGTGTAGGGCAGAACCCGATGTTCGGCGTGAGTCGGCATTCTAGGCGAGCGCCGCCTCTCTGGCCGCCTTGAGGCGGGCGAAATCGTCGCCCGCGTGATACGACGAACGAGTCAAGGGCGACGCCGAGACCATCAGGAAGCCCTTGCCGAGCGCCTGTTTCTTGTAGGTCTCGAACTCGTCGGGCGTCACGAAACGGTCGACCGCGCGGTGCTTTGGGGTCGGCTGGAGATACTGGCCGATCGTGAGGAAATCGACCTGGGCGGCGCGCAGATCGTCCATCACCTGCAGCACCTCGCTCTTGTCCTCGCCAAGCCCGACCATGATCCCCGATTTGGTGAACATCGCCGGGTCGATGCGCCTCACCTCGTCCAAAAGGCGCAGCGAGGCGAAATAACGCGCGCCGGGTCGCACCTCGGCATAAAGCCGCGGCACGGTTTCAAGATTGTGGTTGAGCACGTCGGGCTTGGCCGCGACAACGGTCTCGATCGCGCCGTCCTTGCGCAGGAAATCCGGGACCAGCACTTCGATCGTCGTCTGCGGCGCGGCGGCGCGGATCGCCGCGATGGTGTGGGCGAAATGCCCGGCGCCGCCATCGTCGAGGTCGTCACGGTCGACCGAGGTCACGACGATGTGCCTGAGGGCCAATTTCCCGACCGCTTC
>DATHCK010000122.1:0-3565 GCA_035319545.1 Allostellaceae bacterium
GACGACATCCGATTCCAGACCTTGTACAGGTTGCCCTTCAGGTCCTTCTCGAACGCCAAGGACACGCCAAACCACGCCCGCAGCACCGCGGTTCGCGCGAGAATGTCGTGGTGTTCAAGAGGCCAGCGTAAAAGCTGCGCCTCGCTCGCCATAATCCTGCCATGAACCCCACCAGCGTTGTAGTAACTTCCGGCAAGCGGGTGGCCGCGATCCTGCCCAGGAGAAGCGGCCCTCACCGACGCACGCGACGCTTTCCCGGCCGAAAGACGACAACGCGCATCGTGGGCTTTGGCTCAGCCCTTGCGCAGTCGCGAGACGAGCGCGCCATCGGCGCGGACGAGCTCGACCTCGAGCGGCATTTGCCCAAGCGCGTGGGTCGCGCAGGAGAGGCACGGATCGTAGGCGCGGATCGCCACCTCGATATTGTTGAGAAGCCCTTCGGTCAGCTCATGGCCCGAGAGGTAGCGCGACGCGACCGCGCGGATCGCCTCGTTCATCGCCTGGTTGTTGTTGGTCGTCGAGACAATGAGGTTGCAATAGATCGTAAGATCGTTCTCGTCGACGCGATAATGGTGGAACAGCGTGCCGCGCGGCGCCTCGACGACGCCGACCGCCTCGCCTCGCCTCGGTCCCTTGTCGGCCATGAGCTCTGTCTTGACGATATCGGGATCGTCGAGAAGCTCGCGCGCTAACTCGGCCGCGTGCAGCATCTCGATCATGCGCGCCCAGTGGTACATGAGCGCGCCGTGCAGCGGCTTGCCGCCGCCGACGGCGAGGAATTTCTGACGCTCCACCTCGGCGAGCGGCGTCGAAAGGAAATCGCAGATCTGGACGCGCGCGAGCGGACCGACCCGGTACCAGCCGTTGTCCGGCCCGAGCGTCTTGATGTGTGGGAACTTCATGTAGCTCCAGTTCTTCACGTCCTCCTGGAGCACCGTCTTGTAGGTTGCGTAGTCGACCTGATCGAAGATCAAGCCGCCGTTGGCGTCGCGGGCCCGAAGAGCGCCGTGATAGAGGACATGCGCGCCGCGCGCGTCGGTGAGGCCCATCATGTTGGCGCGCGACTCGCCGAAATTCTTGTAGAAATCGGGGCTCGTCTCATGCAGCTTGACAACGAGCCCGACGGCGGCTTTCGACCAGTCGACAATCTGATCGATGCCTGCGCGCATGGAATCGCGGTCGGCCTGGCTCAGCGCCTTGTTGATCCCGCCGGGGATGACTCCGGTGCCATGGATGCGCTTGCCCGCGACGTGCTGGATAACCTGCTGTCCGAACTTGCGGGTCATGATGCCTTGCTTCGCAAGATCGGGAAACGCCTGCGCGACGCCAATGATGTTGCGCTTAGCCACGTCGCTCTCGAAGCCGAACAGAAGATCGGGCGAGGAGAGATGGAAGAAATGCAGCGCATGCGACTGGACGACCTGCCCGTAATGCAGCAGGCGGCGCAGCTTCT
Organism: Allostellaceae bacterium; assembly: GCA_035319545.1. Taxonomy (GTDB): domain Bacteria; phylum Pseudomonadota; class Alphaproteobacteria; order ATCC43930; family CGMCC-115725; genus DATARH01. The sequence continues at coordinate 1,454 of DATHCK010000122.1, forward strand.
CGGCGGTCGGCGTGAGCGGCCCATAGCCGGCGATGAGGTCCATCGCCTTGGTCGCGGCGAGGAGGTGGCTCACCGGGCAGATGCCGCAGAGCCGCTGCACTGCAATCGGCACTTCCCAGTATGGCCGTCCGCGGATGAAGATCTCGAAGCCGCGGAACTCGACGATATGCAGCCGCACCTGATGGATGCGGTTCTCCTCGTCGAGCAGGATCGTGACCTTGCCGTGGCCCTCGACGCGCGTCAGCGGCTCGATCGCGACGCGGCGCAGTTTGTGCGGCTGCTCGGCGGTTTCGAGGTTCAGCATGATTGCGTCCTCAGTCGTAATGCATGAGATCGTGATTGAGGCGCGGCATGCGCCCGAGGATCAAATCGTTGAGAAACTTCCAGATGGTGTCACCTGACGGCGGGCAGCCAGGGATGAAATAGTCGACGCGCACCACTTCGTTGATCGGATAGACCTTGTTGAACAGGAGCGGGAGCTCAGGGTCCTTCGGCACGTTCGAGCCCACGCCGTCGGGCGTGCGGTAGACCTCGTTCAAAATATCGCCGACGTCGAGCTTGTTGCGCAGCGCCGGCAGGCCGCCAGTGATCGCGCAGGCACCGACAGCGACGAGGATTCTGGCGTTGGCGCGCAGTTCGCGCAAGACATGCACGTTCTCGGCGTTGCAGCAGCCGCCTTCGATGAGCGCGATGTCGCATGGGCCGCAATGCTTGATGTCGGTGAGCGGCGAGCGGTCAAGCTCGACGATCTTCATGAGGTCGAGGATGCGCTCGTCGATGTCGAGGAACGACATGTGGCAGCCGAAGCAGCCGGCGAGCGAAGTCGTCGCGGCCCGCACCTTGGGCGGGGCGGAAGTTTCGGCGGTCGCGCTCATTTGGCCTCCTCCACCTCGCGGCGCGACGTCGCCTCCTCGCTGATCGGCTCGAGGTCATAACGGCGTTCGCCGATCGCGACGGCGAAGCCAACCCGCTTGACGATGATGGCCCCGACGGGGCACACGTGCGCGGCTTTGTCAGTGACGGAGAAATTCGTATCGCCGAGTTTGCCCGTCGGCGAATTGACGACGAGGTGCGAGGCCATGCCGCGCCCGGCGAGCGCGAAAATCGACTTGCCGTCGACGTCGCGGCTCGCCCGCACGCAAAGCTCGCATTGGATGCAGCGGTTGAGGTCCAGCAGCACGTCCGGGTGCGACGCGTCAACCGGCCGATTCGGGAAGAACTCGACGAAATGCGGAGTCATCATTTCGCTGTCGTAGCCAAGCGCCTGCAGCTGGCAGTTTCCGCTTTTCTCGCAGCTCGGGCAGAAGTGGTTGCCCTCGACAAACAGCATCTGAACGAGCGTCCGGCGAAAGGCCTGCGCAGATTCGCCGAGCCACGTGTTGACCTCGATCTCCTGGCCTGATGCAGCCTTCATCGTGCAGGCGGAGGTGTGCCGCCCGTTGACGACGACGTTGCACACTCTGCAACTGCCATGCGTGCCCAACTCGGGATGAAAGCAAAGATGCGGGATGAAGACGTCCGCCTCCAACGCCGCCTCAAGGATGGTCTGGCCCGGCTTGAAGGGGACCGGGATGTCATCGATGAGGATGGTGCCGTCGGGCGCGGTCATGCTTTCGCTCCAATATGCGTGGCCATATGTGCGCCCGCATCGTCGCGGCCGGAGATTTCGCGCGCGCGGGCAAGCGCCGCGTCGAGATCGACCGCCGGGTCGAAGTCCCCGCGGATGAGACGTCGCTCATAAGCCGGGCGGAACTTTAGCAACGTGTCGCGGATCGGGTTGCCGGCCGTTTGACCGAGGCCGCATAGGCTCGTGCGCCGCAAGAGCTCGGAAAGCCGCATGAGCTCGTTGATCTCGTAGGGCGAGCCGCGGCCGTCGGCGATCTTGTCGAGCGCGTCGCGAATGAGCGCCGTTCCGATTCGGCAGGACGTGCAGAAGCCGCAACTCTCGTGGGCGAAAAAGTGCGCGAAATTGCGCGCGACGTTGAAGATGTCGCGGTCCTTGCCGAAAACCATGAAGGCCCCGGAGGTCGGAACGTCCTCGAACGCGATCTGACGGCGGAATTCGTCGGGCGTCAGGCAGACGCCGCTTGGGCCGCCGATCTGGACGGCGAC
>DATHCK010000123.1:0-2837 GCA_035319545.1 Allostellaceae bacterium
CCGCGCGCGGCGCAAGACGCCGGGCTGTAACGGGCCGATCTCGGTGCGCGATTCCGCCGCGGTCGAGACCGACGCCGCGAACCTCAAGGCTGCGTTGTTGGGAGTGCGGGTCGAGGAAGGGTTTCTTTCGGCCGCGTCGCCGGGGCTGATCTCGCTGTTCTTCCACAACGGCCATTACCCGAGCCATGCCGCCTATCTCGAGGCGATCGCCGAGGCGATGCGGCCGGAATACGAGGCGGTCGTCGCTGCCGGCTTTGTGCTGCAACTCGATTGCCCCGATCTGGCGATGGGCCGCCACACCCAGCATGCGCATCTGACGACGGAAGAGTTTCGCAAGGCGGCGGGGCTGCATATCGAGGCGCTCAACCACGCGCTGCGCAATATCCCCGCAGAGCAAGCCCGCATCCATCTGTGCTGGGGCAATTACGAAGGGCCGCATCATTGCGATGTGCCGCTCGCCGATATCGTCGATGTGATCTTTGCCGCGAAGCCGGCCGGGCTGTCATTCGAGGCGGCCAACCCGCGCCACGCGCATGAATGGCGGGTTTTCGAGACCGTCAAGCTACCGGAGGGCAAGGTGCTGATCCCCGGGGTCATCGAGTCGAAGACGAATTTCATCGAGCATCCTGAGTTGATCGCCCAGCGGATCGGCCGCTATGCCGCGCTGGTGGGGCGCGAGAATGTCATCGCCGGCAGCGATTGCGGTTACGGCACCTGGGTCGGCCAGGCCGCCGTCGACGCCGACATCGTCTGGGCAAAGCTCGCCGCGATGGCCGAAGGCGCGCGGCTGGCGACTAAGGAATTCTGGAGGTGATGCTGCAAAGCCGTGGTGAAATCCAGCTATGAGCCGGAGAAAACGATGCCGCAATACGACTCCCCCTACGATCCCTCGACTGCGCCGAAAGACCTCAAATTCGTCATCTACGAAAAGAAGGGCCATGTCGCCTATGTGACGATCAACCGGCCCGAGGTCAGGAACGCGTTGCACAGTTATGCCTATGCCGAGCTGCGCGCGTGCTGGCGCGATATCGGGCTCGACCCGAACATCTATTGCGGGATCGTCACCGGCACCGGCGATGCGTTCTGCGCCGGGCGCGATGTCAAGTTTCTTCAGCAATACCAAGCCGAGGGCAAGCGTACGCCGCACGAAGACCCCAACAACCCGATGTACCATTGGGGCGGAGGCGGCCAGCCGAGCGACGTCAATCTCGAAAAGCCGCTGATCGCGGCGATGAATGGGTTCGCGGTCGGGGTGGGGCTGTCACTGGCGCTGCAATGTCAGTTGCGCGTGATGGCCGAGGACGCCTGGATCGGCGACACCCACACCAAGGTCGGGCGTCTGGGCGCGGCGCATAATCTTTATACATCGTTGCCGCGCGCGCTCGCTGCGTATCTTACCCTGTGCAACGGCAGGCTGAGCGCTGCGGAGTGCTTCGCGCACGGCATCTGCAACAAGGTTGTGCCGCGCGACAAGCTCACAGAAACCGCGGCGCAACTGGCCGAGATGATCTGCGATTCATCGCCATTGGCGGTGCAGGCGGCGGTGCGGCTCTACCGGCTGGCGGCGGCGTTCCCGCCCTCGCTCGTCGCCTATGCGCGCGACCTTGACCAGCAGGTCGCCGAGAGCGAGGACGGCGCGGAAGGCCCGCGCGCCTTCCGCGAGCGCCGCAAGCCGGTCTGGAAGATGCGATGACCAATCCCGCCTCCGCCCGCCTCCAGGAATTGATCCATCGCCGCGACAAGGTGCTGGCGGTGCTACATCCACCGACTGCGGCGCATGCCCGTATTATGGAGCGCGCGGGCTGCGAGGCGCTGTTTGTCGGCACCGGCGGAGTGGTTGGTGCCTACACCGGGCTTGCCGATGTCGGCACCGCGACCTTGAGCGAATGCGTCGAAATCGCCGGCTGGATCGCCGACAGCGTCCGGATTCCCGTCATCATGGATGGCGATACTGGGCATGGCGGGATCATGGCGGTGCGGCGCATGGTGCGCGAATGCATCCGTCGCGGGATCGCCGGGGTGCGTATCGACGACCAGCCGATCGAGGGCAAGCGTAAGACGCAATCGGCCGGTGTTGAGGTCGTGCCGCTCGACTTGGCGATTGCCCGCTACCGCGCCGCGGTCGACATGAAGAACGAACTCGACGCGAATTTCGTCGTGATGGCGCAGTGCTATGCGCGCGACGCGGCGAATGGCGGTCTCGACGATGCGTTGCGGCGCCTGAAGGCCTACCGGGAGGAGGCCGGGGTCGATTGGGTGCAGCTCGAATCGCCGCATTCGATCGAGGAGATCCGGCTCGCTCGTGCCGCGGTGGACGGCCCGTTCTCCTTCATGCGGGGCAAGCTCGGCCGCTTTCTCGGGCTCGACGAGCATATCGCGCTTGGCGTGACGATCGCCTGGTACCCGAGCTTCACGCATCACGTCACCTGGGCGGCGTTGTGGGATTTCATGCACGCGTTCGGCGAGCGCGGTGTCGCCGCTTGGGACGATTTCGTCGCCAGCCGCGCGCAAAACCCCTATCCGATCCCCGAAACCCCGGACGATGGCGAGAGCGCCGCCAAACAGCGCGAGCTCGAAGAGCGCTATCTTTCGCCCGCAGCCCTCGACAAATACCGGAGGTGAAGCGATGCGCGACGGCTATCGCATTTTCGATTCGGACACCCATGTGGGCCCAGACGCGGCGATCCTCAACCGGTATCTGAGCGACGCCGAAAAGGTGCGCCTCGCCGTCTGGGAGCCCTTTCGGTCGTCTGGCCGCTCCGGTCACGTCACCTACACGCTGGGCCAGCGCACGTACCGGCGCCGGCTCGGCGACGCCAAGCGGGACGAAGCGCCGG
>DATHCK010000124.1:0-4108 GCA_035319545.1 Allostellaceae bacterium
TCAGGCGCTGCTGTTGCCCGAAATCGTCGAACTCGACCCGGCGCTCGCCGCCAGGCTCGCCGCACGCGCCGACGAACTGGCCGAGTTCGGCCTGGTGCTGGAAGGGTTCGGCGCCGGCGCGGTGATCGTCCGCGAGGTACCCGCGCTGATCCCCGGACTCGAGGTTGCCGCGCTGGTGCGCGACCTTGCCGAGGAGCTCGCCGAATGGGACGACGCGCTCTCACTCAAGGAGCGCATCGACAGCGTCTGCGGCACGCTCGCCTGCCACACCAGCGTGCGCGCCGGCCGCCGCCTCACTCAGCCCGAGATGGACGCGCTGCTGCGCCAGATGGAGGCGACGCCGAACAGCGGCCAGTGCAACCACGGCCGACCGACCTATGTGACCCTGGCGCTGGCCGACATCGAGCGGCTGTTCGGGCGGCGATAACGACTTGTCCAAATTGGCCATGATGGCCATAACTGGCAAAGGGAGCGCGCGCTGACCTGGCGGTTTCCCGGTGGGTCGAAAACGCGCCCGACGAAACGCTTTTCCTTAGCGTGATTACACTGGGCGAGATCGTGAAGGGAGTCGGCTTGGCCGAGCACTGCGGTCTCGACATGCGGGGCCCCCGCGACTTTCTCTTTCACGAAATGCCGGCGCTGCCGTTCGATGCCGACGCGGCGATTGCCAGGGGCAGATTGCTGCCACACCTGCGTGGCAATCGAGACGACGAGCGTCGTCTCGTTGTCGTCGCGCAGATCGCCGCGATTGCCGAAGTCGCCGATCTCGACGTGTGTTCTCGGAACCACCGTGATTTTGAGCGGCTGGGCGTTACCGTCTTCAACCCGTTTGCCGCCGGCTAGCCTATGACCGCGCCCGATCCGCTGGCGCGGCAGAACCAGATTCCGCGCGGCATCGCCTATATGGTGGCCTCGACCGTGGTGTTCGCCGGGGTCAACGCGATCGTCAAATGGGAGGTCGCGATCTACCCGGTTGGCGAGGTCGCGTTCTACCGCGCGCTGTTCGCGCTGGTTGCGGTTTCGGTGTTGATCCTGCCGCGCGCCGGCATCGCCGTGTTTCGCACCCGGCGTTACCTCGCGCACATCCAGCGCGGCATCTCGCAGTTCGGCTCGATGACCTGCATGTTCTTCGCCTTCAGCATGCTGTCATTGGGCTCGGCGGTGGCGATCAGCTTCGCGGCGCCGCTGTTCACGACCCTGCTGTCGATCGTCGTGCTCAAGGAACGGGTCGGAGTGCATCGTTGGTCGGCGCTCATCGTCGGCTTCATCGGCGTCGTCATCGTCACCGAGCCCGGGCGCGGCACGATCCAGGCGGGAGCGTTGTTCGCGCTCGCCAATGCGGTCCTCATTTCCTCGGTTGCGGTCGCGATCCGGCGCATGAGCATCACCGAGTCGACGGAAACCCTCACCGTCTACCAGATGATCGTGATCACGATCTGCACGCTCTTTCTGCTGCCGTTCGGGTTCAAGCCTCCGACTTGGCTCGACGCGTTCGGTCTGGCGATGGCCGGCATGGGCAACGGCGTCGCGCAGTACTGGTGGACGCGCTCGCTGACCCTGGCGCCGCCTTCGGCGGTGGTGCCGTTCAACTACCTGTCGCTGGTCTGGGCGACCCTGCTCGGGCTGACGATCTGGGGCGACGTGCCGACGCCGCACCTGCTGTTGGGCGCGGCGGTCGTCGTCGCCTCTGGCCTCTATATCCTGTGGCGCGAGACGGTGCGGCGAGGCCGCGCGCTAACGGCGCGCGCGGCGTCCCCCGTCATGCCCACGAAAACCGCAGCTCGCGGGCCTGACCCGGCGGATCGCTAGCGAGGGGTCACGCGCCCGGCGTTAATGGAAAATGGTGTATAGTGCTCAGACGGCGCGAGGTCGGAGCCGAGAAACCGGCCGCGCGTTCGATCGGTTTCTAGATCGAGTCGCGCGCAAAGAACCAGAACGCGGCAGGAAGGGCGGCGGTAAGAGGAGCGCGAAATGGTCGGTAGATCATTGGTGACAGCGCTGCTCGTAGTGCTGGGTCTCGTAGCGGTCTATAGCGATGTGCTGAATATCGGCTATCAGACCGGCCTGCTATTCCTGTTCTTCGCCGTCCTCATGTGGTTTCAGTGGGAGGTAATCAGCGAGGGCTTCCGAACGGCGAAGGACGAGTCAAACATCCCAATCATTCGCATGGGAGCAAAGGGCATCAGCGGCTTGGTTTCCTTGTTTCATGGGCCGCCGCGCCGCCGCTCATCCTCGCCATCCGGCAGCTAGCCCAAGTTAAGTCGCATCGATTTTCCGATACCAGCTACCCCCGCATTCTGACCGGCGGAACCTCGCGCGGCACGATCAGGTGGCAGCCGGTCGTCGCCGTGACCTCGTCGACTGAAACGCCGGGCGCGATTTCCTTGAGCGCCATTCCCTCGGGTGTGATCTCGAACAGCCCGTAATTGGTGACGACCAGGTTGACCACGCCCCTCGCCGTCACCGGGATCGCGCAGCGCTCGACGAGGCGCGGGGCACCGCGTCGGGTGGTCTGCTCCATCGCGACGAAGACGTGTTTGGCGCCGGCCGCGAGGTCCATCGCGCCGCCGATGCCGCCGCCCTTCTGCCCGGCCATCTTCCAGTTCGCGAAATCGCCGTTCTCGGCGACCTCGTACGCGCCGAGGACGGTCACGTCGATGCGGCCGCTGCGGATCATGCCGAACGCATCGGCGTGGTGGACGATCGCCGCGCCGGGGTTGAGCGTCACGTGCTGGCCGCCAGCGTTGACGAGATGCATGTCCTCCTTGCCCGGCGCCGCCAGCGGCCCGTAGCCGACAACGCCGTTCTCGGAGTGGAAGATGATCGATCTGTCGCCGAAGTCGCAATTCGAGCACAGGGTCGGGATGCCGATACCAAGATTGACGACCCAGCCGTCCTGAAACTCCATCGCCAGCCGGTCGCACATCTGCTGGCGGGTAAGGCCTTTGGTGTCGCTCATCTCGCAGCCCTCGCGGCGATTTCGGCGGGACGCATCGGCCACCAGCCCTCAGGGGCCGGCGGCACTTTCACCAGGCGATGAACGAAGATGCCGGACAGGTGCACGTCATCCGGGTCGATCGCGCCCAGGGGGAGAACATCCTCCTCGACCTCGACGATCGTTACCTTGGCGGCCATCGCCATCAGCGGGTTGAAGTTGCGCTGCGAGCGGCGGAAGCGGAGGTTGCCGAAGGCGTCGGCCTGATAGGCGCGGATGAACGCGTAATCGAGCGGCAAGGCCTCTTCCAGCAGGTATTCGCGGCCGTTGAACATCCGCGTCTCGCGTCCCTCGGCCAATTCGGTGCCGACCGCGGTTGGGGTGTAAAAGGCGGGGATGCCGGCCCCGGCGGCGCGCATGCGCTCGGCGAGGGTGCCTTGCGGCATCAGCTCGGCTTCTATTCGGCCACTCTCGTAGTATTCGGTGAAGACCAGGCGCTGCGAGGCGCGGGTCGGCGCGGTAAAGGCGCAGACGACTTTTTTCACCTGGTCGTTCTGGATGAGCCATTCCATGGTCGGCGCATCCTCCGGGAGGGTCGCGCCGCCGCGCGTCGTGTTCGAGACGCAGGTAAGCCCCTTGGCACCCTGTTTCGCGAGCGCGCTGTAAAGATTGATCGGCACGCCGACGACCGCGAACCCACCAAACCCGATCGTCACATTGTCGGGGATGTCGGCGACCGCGGCGTCGAAGCTGGGATAGATTTTTGATTTGGGCATCTTCTCAACTCCAGCCCGGCGAAGGCCGGGACCCATTTATCCGCTGCTCGTGCGACTGAACCATGGGCCCAGGCCTTCGCCGGGGTGGCTGAAATCACCGCAGCTGCGTCCCGGCGTTCTTCTCGTCGAGGAAGATGTTGGGGCGCAGGAACATCGACAGCACCAGCGCGCCGTTGGGTGAGCGGGCGGTGTGGCGGTTGCCCTTGGGCCGCCAGACATAATTGCCGGCGGTGACCTCACCTTCTTCATCGGCGAGACTGCCTTCGAGGACAAAAGTCTGCTCGATCTCGACATGCTCGTGCAGCGACAATTCGGCGCCCGGCCGCCAACGGAAGAGCGCGGTGAGAAGCCCGGTCGCCGGGTCCTCGACCAGCACCTTCATCTCGATCCCGGCGCA
>DATHCK010000125.1:0-12997 GCA_035319545.1 Allostellaceae bacterium
GCGGCGATGAACCGCTTCAAGCGGGTGATCGACAACTACCAGACCACGACGCATGTGCCGGAAGCGCTCGAACGCCTGGTCGAATGCGACATGGCGCTGGGCCTCACCAAGGAAGCCCAGGAGAACGCTGCGGTGCTCGGCTACAATTACCCGGGCAGCCATTGGTACGAGGACGCCTACGCGCTGCTCGCGGGAAATAATGTGCCGGTCGAGCCCCATAAAGGCTGGCTTTTCGGCCTGTTCTAGGCGGCGAGGAAACCAGACCACATTACAAAAACTTAAGTGCCGAACCGCCGTCGGGTGATCTATGGGAACGCCGACGCTGCGCCACGGGTGCAAGAGACTCAAAGCCGCATTCCCGCGCGGCGACAAGCGGCGTAGAACCCCGATGTGCCAACACCATCAGACGGTCCACGGGCGTAACACCAAGGCTAGAATCATGGGAGGATCCCGGATGCTAAGGCGGCTTGCCGTTGTCGCTTTTCTCATCGCCATCGCGTGCCCCGCCTGCCGAGCGACGCTGGCGGCCGATCAGGCGCAAGGCATCAGCGGCGTCTTTCTGACGACCCGCTATCCGGCGCTGACCGTGAAAGCGGGTGAGACCACGACGGTCGATCTGTCCATCCACAACTACAAGCTGCCGCCTCAGGATTTCGCGCTGTCGGTGCCCGAAATCGCCCAGGGTTGGAAGGCGACCGTGCTCGGTGGCGGCCAGCCCATCGCGGCAGTCGAAGTCGCGCCGGATAGCGAGGAAAGTTTGCAGCTCCGCCTTGAGCCGCCTTCCGGCGCCGGGCAGGGCGATTATCGCTTCACGGTCGAAGCCAAGAGCGGCAGTCAGGATCTGAAGCTGCCCATTACCGTCACGGTGGGTCAGGAGGTGCCGGCCAAGCTGAAGATGACGACCAATTTCCCGGATTTGCGCGGCACCGCGAGCACCGCGTTCAAGTACCGGGTGACGGTGACCAACGACAGCGGCCGCAACGCGACGATCAACATGACCGCCGACGCACCGAAGAACTTCCAGGTGACCTTTACCGAGGCCTACGGCTCGCAGCAGCTGACCAGCATCCCAGTCGAGGCCGGCAAATCGAAGGATCTCGACGCCTCGGTAAGCCTGCCGCGCGAGACTGCGGCCGACAACTACAAGATGACGATCCACGCGCGGACCGAGCAGGCGAGTGCCGATTTGCCGGTGTCGCTCACCATTCTCGGCCAACCGCGCCTTTCGGTGTCGGGTGAAGGCGGGCGGCTTTCGGGCGACGCCTATGCCGGACAGGAGAGCCAGCTCACCGTCGTGCTGAAGAATGACGGCAGCGAGGCGGCGCGCGACGTCGATCTGTCGGCGACAGCGCCCGAGGGCTGGAAGACGACATTCGATCCCAAAACCGTGCCGGAAATCGCCGCCGGCAAGTCGCAGGACGTCAAGCTGACAATGACGCCGTCGGCGCGCGCCATCGCCGGCGACTACCAGATGACGGTGCGCGCCTCCGCGACCAGCGGCATTTCCGAAGCGGCGAATTTCCGCATCACGGTGTTGACCTCGACGCTGTGGGGCGCGATCGGCATCGCGATCATCGCCATCGCGCTGCTGGTTGTCGTCTTCGCCGTCGCCCGCTTTGGCCGCCGCTAACAGCCGGCGCAGGAGACAAAGCGATGGCGGGCGACGTCGTGATCGAGGCGCGGGCGCTGACCAAGCGCTACGGCGCGAACCTCGCGGTCGACCATGTCGATTTCGAGGTCGCTGCCGGCGAGATCGTCGGCATCCTCGGCCCCAACGGCTCGGGCAAGACGACGACGATCCTGATGCTCCTGGGGCTCACCGAGCCGACCAGCGGACAGGCGATCGTCGCCGGGTTCGACCCGTTGCGCGACCCGCTCGAGGTCAAGCGGCGGGTGGGCTACTTGCCCGACCAGATCGGCTTTTACGAGAACATGTCGGCGCGCGACAACCTGGCCTATACCGGGCGGCTCGCCGGGTTGACGCGGCGCGAGATCGACGAGCGCTTTGACGCCGCGCTCGACCGAGTCGGGCTCGGGCATGTCGGCCATTCACGCGTCACGACCTATTCGCAGGGCATGCGCCAGCGGCTCGGTCTCGCGGAAATCCTCATGAAGCGGCCGAGCGTCGCGGTGCTCGACGAGCCGACCACCGCTCTCGACCCGCATTCGACGCAGGAATTTCTCGACATGATCCGCGGGCTGAAGGCCGACGGCACCGCGGTGCTCTTGTCGTCGCATCATCTCGACCAAGTGCAGAGCGTGTGCGACCGGGTGGCGCTGTTCAATCGCGGCAAGCTGGCTCTGTCGGGCACCGTGACCGAGCTCGCCTCGCAGGTGCTGGGCGGCGGCCATGTGATCGATGTCGAGGCGCAGGGCGACAGCGTGGCTGAGCGCATCGCCGCAATCCCGGGCGTCGTTCGCGTGCAGCCGCTCGGCGGCGACCGCTACCGCGTCGACAGCGAGCGAGATTCACGCGCCGAGATCGCCCGGCGCCTTGCCGATAGGGGCGAGCTGACTGGAATCTATTACGCCAGGCCGAGCCTCAACGAGGTTTACGCATCCTATTTTTCTGAGGTCCGCGATGCAGTTGAGTGACTCGCCCATAGTTGGACGGCGCGGCTCGCCTTGGACCGGGCTAAAGACGGTCCTCGCAAAGGAAACAGCGGACCATCTATCGAGTCTGCGGATGGGCATTCTCGAAGCGTTGGTTTTTCTGGCCGCGCTCTATGCCGCCATATTAACGACCAGTCAGATCCGCGAAACGATTGGCGAGAGCCCGTTCTTGTTCTTGCGCCTGTTCACGATGACGACGGACTGGCTGCCTCTCTCGTTGATCGCAATACTCGGCTTCCTGATCCCGGTGGTGGCGATCGCGCTCGCGTTCGATTCGATCAACGGCGAGTTCAACCGCCGCACCCTGAGCCGCGTGCTCGCGCAGCCGATCTATCGCGACGCGCTGCTGCTCGGCAAATTTCTTGGCGCGCTGCTGTCGCTGTCCATCGCACTCCTCTCATTATGGCTGCTTGTGATCGGCGTTGGACTACTCCGATTAGGCTTGCCGCCGTCGACCGAGGAAATGGTGCGGATGCTCGGCTTTCTCGTCGCGACGATCGCCTATGGCGGCGTCTGGCTGGCGCTGGCGCTGTTGTTCTCGGTGCTGTTCCGGGCACCGGCGACCGCGGTATTGGCGGCACTCGGAACGTGGCTGACGCTTTCGCTGTTCTGGTCGATCATCGCGCCGATCTTCGCCAGCCTGATCGCCGGCCCGCCGGAGGGGGTCCTCGGGCCGCGCCTCGCCTATCTCAACACCGAGCAGATCATCGACCGGCTGTCGCCCAACACGCTATACGCCGAAACCGCGCTTGCGCTTTTGCAGCCGGCCACCCGCGCGCTGGGGCCGGTGCTGCTGAGCCAGCTCGAGGGCGCGGTGCTCGGCGCGCCGCTACCGGTGACGCAAAGCTTTGTGCTGATCTGGCCACAGCTCACCGGGCTCATCGCGGCGACGATTTTGATCTACGCGATCGCCTATGTGCTGTTCCAGCGCCAGGAGATTCGCGCCTAACGTTTCTTGTCGCGGAATCGGGGATGGCGCGTGAATTAAAGATGGCCGGTACGCGCCCGGCCATGACGATTCCTGCGCGCGGCTCTGGTAAACTCCGCGCATGCTTCTCGGCCTGACGATCAGGGATGTCGTGTTGATCGACCGGCTCAGCCTCGCCTTTCGACCGGGGCTGTGCGTGCTGACCGGCGAGACCGGCGCCGGCAAGTCGATTTTGTTGGACGCGCTGGGTCTGGCGCTTGGCCGGCGGGCCGAGGCCGGGCTTGTGCGACCCGGCGCCGAGCAAGCCGTGGTGACCGCGGAGTTCACCTTGACGGCAAAGCATCCCGCCGCCGCGATCCTTTCAGAATCCGGCATCGCCAGCGATCTGTCGGGCTCGATCGTCCTACGCCGGACGCTCGGCGCCGACGGGCGCAGCCGCGCCTTTGTCAATGACGAGCCGACCAGCATTTCCCTGCTGCGCACGCTCGGCGATACGCTGGTCGAAATCCAGGGCCAGGGCGAGCAGCACGGCCTGTTCGATCCGGCGACGCATCGCGAGCTGCTCGATGCGCTGTCGGATGGCGATGTCGTGGGCTTGACTGTCGCCTGGCGCGCCTGGCGCGACGCGCGGCGCGAAGCCGAGGAAGCGGCGCGGGCGCTCGCCGCCAACCGCGCCGAGGAAGATCTGCTGCGTCACGAGCATGCCGAGCTCGAGGCGCTGGCGCCCGAGGCAGACGAGGAAGACCGGCTCTCCGCCCGCCGCACGCTGCTGCAAAACGCCGAGCGGCTGGGCGAGACGATCCGCGTGGCGGTCGGCGAAATCGACGGCGAAGGCGGCGCGCTGCAAGCGCTGGCGCGCGCTTTGCGCCGGCTGACCCGCGCCGCCGACCGTGCGCAGGGCCTGCTCGACGGCGCGGTCGCCGCCGCCGAGCGCGCCGCGACCGAGACCGAAGAGGCGCTGAGTGCGCTGACCACCGCCGCTCAATCGCTGGCGCTCGATCCCAGCGCATTGGAACAGGTCGAGGAACGGCTGTTTTCGCTGCGGGCGACCGCCCGCAAGCACAATGTCGCGGTCGCCGATCTGCCGCTTTTGCGCGAGAAGGTCGCCGAGCGCCTCAAGCTGATCGATGCCGGCGCCGAAAGCGCCATCGCTTCGGAGAAAAAAGCCGTCGTGCGGCGCGAGGAGTATGTCGCCGCGGCGGAGCGCGTGTCGCAGGCGCGCGAGAAGGCGGCGAGGCGGCTCGACGCCGCCGTCGCCGCCGAGCTGAAGCCGTTGCGGCTCGACAAGGCGCGGTTCCGCACCGTGCTGACCCCGCTCGCCGAAGCGGAGTGGAGCGAGCACGGCCGCGAACGCGTCAATTTCGAGGTCGCGACCAACCCCGGCGCGCCGTTCGGGCCGCTGGCGCGGATCGCCTCGGGCGGCGAGCTGTCGCGATTCTTGCTGGCCTTGAAGCTGGTTTTGGCGGGCGTGTCGTCGGTGCCGACGCTGATTTTCGACGAGGTCGATAGCGGCATCGGCGGCGCGGTCGCGGCCGCGGTCGGCGAACGGCTGCAGCGCCTTGGTGCGAGCTTGCAGGTGCTGGTCGTGACCCATTCGCCGCAGGTCGCGGCGCGCGGCGCGCATCACTGGCGGGTCGCGAAGCTTGACGCGCAGAAGAGCGCCGTCACCCGTGTCGAGGAGCTTGACCCTGACAACCGGCAGGAAGAAATCGCTCGCATGCTGTCGGGATCGACGATCACCGCTGAGGCGCGCGCCGCCGCCAAAAGCCTTATCGCCGGAGCAAAAGCGGCATGAGCGCAACGGTCGCCCTGGAAAACCTCACCGAAACCGAGGCCGCGGCCGAATTGGAGCGCCTCTCCAAGGAGATCGCACACCACGATCAGCTTTATTACGCGAAGGACGCGCCCGAGGTCAGCGACGCCGAATATGACGAGCTGCGCAAGCGCAACAACGCGATCGAGGCGCGCTTTCCCGAGCTGATACGCGCCGACAGCCCGTCGCGCCGGGTCGGCGTCTCGCCATCGGCCGGGTTCGCGAAGGTGACGCATGCGGTGCCGATGCTATCGCTCGAAAACGCCTTCGACGACCAGGACGTGCGTGATTTCTTTGCCGGCATCCGCAATTTCTTCCGCCGGCCAGAGGATGTCGCGCGCGTCGCGGAGGATGTGGTCGAGGTCATGGCCGATCCCAAGATCGACGGGCTATCGGCGGCGCTGCGCTACGAGCACGGCCGCCTGGTGCTCGGCGCAACGCGCGGCGACGGCGTCACCGGGGAAGATGTGACGCAAAACCTGCGTACCTTACGCGACGTGCCGAAGCAGCTTGCCGGCAAGGGCTGGCCGGACGTGCTCGAGGTCAGGGGCGAAGTCTATATGGATCGCGAGGGGTTCTTCGCCGTGAATGCCGAGCGCGAAGCGGCGGGCGAGCCGGTCTTCGCCAACCCGCGCAATGTCGCCGCGGGCTCCTTGCGTCAGCTGGATCCGGCGATCACCGCGCGGCGGCCCCTCAAATTCTTCGCCTATCACTGGGGCGAGGCGAGCGCGCCCTTTGCCCGCACCCATGAGGAGGCGCTCGCGAAGTTTCGCGACTGGGGCTTTACGGTGAACCCGCGCTCGCAGCTGTGCCGTGGGGTCGACGCGGTGCTGGCGGCGTATCGCGAGATCGGCGCCGACCGCGCCGAGCTGCCCTACGACATCGACGGCGTCGTCTACAAGGTCAACGATCTCGGCCTGCAACAGCGATTGGGGTTTGTCAGCCGCGCGCCGCGCTGGGCACTAGCGCATAAATTTCCGGCGCAGCAGGCACAGACCGTACTGGAAAAGATCGACATCCAGGTCGGCCGCATGGGCACGCTCACGCCTGTTGCCTTCCTCTCGCCTATCACCGTGGGTGGTGTCGTCGTTCAGCGGGCCACCCTCCACAACGAGGACGAGATCGCGCGAAAGGATATCCGGGAAGGCGATACCGTCATCATTCAGCGCGCTGGCGATGTGATCCCTCAAGTTGTTTCCGTCGTGCTTGACCGCCGGCCGGCCGACTCCAAGCCTTACGAGTTTCCCGACAAGTGCCCCCGTTGTGGCAGCGTCGTCGTCCGCGAGCCCGGTTTCGTAGCACGGCGCTGTACCGGAGGTTTGATCTGTCCCGCGCAGGCGGTCGAGCGGCTGAAGCATTTCGTGGCGCGCGACTGTTTCGATATCGAGGGCATGGGGTCGAAGCACATCACGGCATTCTGGGAAGACGGTCTGATCCGCGGACCCGGCGATATCTTCCGGCTCAAGGCCGAGCAGCTGGTGGGACGCGAAGGCTGGGGCGAGCTGAGCGCCGGAAACCTGATCCGCGCGATCGACGAGCGGCGGCGCATCGCGCTCGACCGTTTTATCAACGCGCTCGGCATCCCGCAGGTCGGCCAGGCGACGGCGCGACTCATCGCGAGGCATTACCGCGCGCTCGACAGTTGGCGGCGCGAGATGGAGGCGGCGCAAGACGAGGACAGCACCGCCCGCGCCGGGCTGCTCGATGTGCATGGGATCGGCGCCGACATGGCTGCGGACATCATCGGCTTTTTCGCCGAGCCGCATAACCGCGAGTTGCTCGACGATCTCGCGCATGAGATCGAGGTGGTCGACTACGAAGCACCGAGCCGCGGTGCGGCGGCATCGCCGCTCGCCGGCAAGACGATCGTCTTTACCGGGGGGCTGGAAACGATGAGCCGGTCTGAGGCCAAGGCGCGCGCCGAGGCGCTGGGCGCGAACGTCGCCAGCTCGGTCTCGGCCAAGACGAACTATGTTGTCGTCGGCGCGGATGCCGGGTCGAAGGCGAACAAGGCCGCTTCGCTCGGTGTGACGATGCTCGACGAAAGCGCATGGCTGAGACTTGCCGGGATCGGCGAGGACGCGGCCGAGGGCGCCGCTCGGGATTCGGGCTGAGCGCGGGCGGCGGATGGGGACAGCAGGGGCGTGACGCTCAGCGAGACCTCGGACTGGCCGGAGATCGCAATCAGCGAGACCGCCGCGGCGGGCGCTGACGATTTCGATTTTGCCGTGCCCGCGATCGCCGTTGACGACAGCGCGGCGCGTGACGATGCCCACCCCGAGCCGAGCCTTGCGGCAACGCCGTTTTTTATCGAGTTCGACGAGCCGATGCAGCTCGATCCCGAGCGAGCCGGATTGGTCTGGGAATTGCCGCCGATGGTGAGCCGCGCCATCGACTTGCGCTCACCGGTCGCCGCGCTGCTGTTTCACTTGCTGCCGCTCATCGCCATCGTCATTTGGCCGCTGATGATGGTCGAGCCGCCGCCGCCGATCCCGGTGCAGCTGGTGTTTGAAGCCCCGCCGCCACCACCGCCGCCGCCGCAACAGCCGCAACAGCCGCAGCCCAAGCGGCCGCAGCCCAAGTTCGAGGTGCCGCCACACGGGCCGCTGTCCTCGGTCGATCAAGGCGTCGTGAAACCGGCCACTCTTGGCCGGACGCCCGATCCGGTGCCGATGCCATCGGCCGGCCCCCAGCAGCAAACGACGAGCGACGCACAAACCGCGACGGCGGCGCAGAGCCCGCCGATGCCGCCGCCAAAGCCGGTGCCGCCCAAGGAGAATCAATCGGCGTTCCAGCTGAAACCATCCGGGGCGCAGACGCCGCACCATGAAGAGACCCCGCACGAAGCATCGCATTCCGCCCGCTATGCCGGGCCGGCCGCGACACGCGACGAATACCTCGCCTATCTCGTCTCGCTGACCCGTCAGCATATGAACCTGCTGCCGATGTCGGCGATCGGCGACCGGCGCGGCGAGACGGTGATCTCGGTCGTGGTTTACGACAATGGCGGGATCGGCCCGCTGGGGATTATTCGCAGCTCGGGCTATACCGACATCGACGAACGCATCGAGCAGATGGTGAAAGCGGTCGGCAAATTTCCGCCGTTGCCGCAATGGTTCCAGGGGAATGCAGTGCAGCTCGAATTGACCCTCAGATTCCCCGAAGCGCTCGAACACCAATGAACGACGCCCTCCGCGCCGGTGGCGGCGTCGATCCGATCGTCGTCTCGGTGATCCAGCACCGCCTCCTCGCGATTGTCGCCGAGATGGGCGAGGCGATGCTGCGCACCGCGTACTCGCAAATCCTCAATTCGAGCCGGGATTTCTCGACCGCGATCTGCGACCTCGACGGAAGGCTGATCGCCCAGGCCGAGCACGTGCCGATCCATGTCGGCGCCCTGCCCTTCGCCGCCCGCGCGGTGACCGAGTTTTTCGGCGACGACATCCACCCGGGCGACGTGTTCCTGCTCAACGACCCGTATCACGGCGGCAATCACCTGCCCGACTTGACCGCCTTCGTACCGGTATTTGCTGGCAGGAAGCCCCGCTTCTGGTCGATCAACCGCGCACATCAGAGCGATATTGGCGGCGCGACACATGGCGCCTACAACGCCAGCGCCACCGACATCTGGCAGGAAGGCATCCGCATCACGCCCTTGAAGCTCTATGACCGCGGCGAGATGCGCCGCGACGTCATGGAGATGATCGCCACGAATGTGCGCCACCCGCGCGATTTTCGCGGCGACCTCGCGGCGATGATCGGGTCGGCGCATGTCGGCGAGCGGCGCGTGCTGGCGCTCGCGGCGGAATTCGGCTGGGAGGTGACCGACGCGGCGATCGAAGCGGTGCTCGACGGCGCCGAGCGCCAGACCCGCGCGGTCATCGCCGAATGGCAGGACGGCGTCTATCATGGCGAGGCGATGCTCGACGATGATGGTCGCGGCAACCAAGATATCCATATCCGCGCGACCGTGACCAAAGAGGGCAGCGACCTGACGATCGACCTCAGTGACTCGCACGCGCAGGTCGCGAGCTTTATCAACTCGTCCTACCCCAACATGTATTCGGCGGTGGTGGTCGCGCTCTCGTATCTGATCGACCCGCACACGCCGAAAAACGACGGTACGTTCCGGCCGATCAAGGTGATCGCCAAGGAGGGGACTGTGGTGTGGGCAAGGCCGGGCGCGCCGGTCACGCTCGCCACCAATCACTGCGCGCAGGAGATTTTGGAGGCGATCATCAAGGCGCTGGCGCCGAGCTGCCCGGAGCGCGCGATGGCCGGATGGGGCCGCCGGTTCCGCATCGCCATCCAGGGCAAGGACCCCCGCACCGAAAAGCCGTTCATCTGGCATTTCTTTCAGGCGCGGCCGGGCGGCGGCGCGTCGTCGGCCGGCGATGGCTGGCCCGGTGCCGGCGAGTGGCAGGCCGCGGGCGGGATCAAGTTCGGCAGTCTCGAAGTCACCGAGGTGCGCTTTCCGCTGTTCTTCAAGCGGCACGAGTTCCGCGCCGATTCCGGCGGCGACGGGCAGTATCGCGGCGGACCGGGCGGCATTGTCGAGATGATCGTCGAGACGGAAGAGCCGGCGCTCGCCAACACCGCGGGCGACGGCGTGGTCCATGGCGCCTGCGGCATTCTCAGCGGCCACGACGGCGCGCCGCATCGCTACACGCTTCACTCCGGCAACGAGGAGCCGCGGCCGATCCGCACCAAGGAAACCGGGCTGACGATCCGCCCCGGCGACCGGCTGGTGCTGGAGTCTGGTGGAGGCGGCGGCTGGGGCGAGCCGGCGAAGCGCCGCACCGAAGATCGTGCGCGCGACGCCAAAGAAGGCTTTGTGACTTGATGGTCCGCATCGGCATCGATGTCGGCGGGACGTTCACCGACCTCGTCGCTATCAATGCGAGCGGCGCGGCGACGCTCGCCAAGGTGCCGTCGACGCCGCAGGATCCGTCGCTCGGCGTTATCGACGGGATTGCCGCGCTCGCCGCTAAACTCGGCCTCGACACCGCCGGCGTACTCGCATCGACCGAGCGGATCGTTCACGGCACCACGGTCGCGACCAATGCACTGCTCGAACTAAAGGGGGCGCGCACCGGGCTCCTTACCACCGACGGCCACCGCGACGTCATCGAGATGCGCGAGGGGCTCAAGGACGACCGCTACAATCTTCGCTTGCCGCCGCCCGAGCAGCTGGTGCCGCGCCATTTGCGGCTTGGGGTGCGTGAACGGTTGCGGCCGGATGGCCGCGTGGAGACGCCGCTCGACGAAGGGTCGCTCCGTGTAGCTATCGATATCTTGAAAGCCGCGAAGGTGGAGGCTGTCGCGGTATGCTATTTCCACGCCTGGCGCGATCCCGAACATGAACGCCGGACGGCGGAAATCCTCGGTGAGGCGATGCCCGACGCCTATGTTTCGCTGTCCTCATCGGTGCTGCCGCAGATCAAGGAGTTCGAGCGCGTCTCGACGACGATCGTCAACGCCTATGTCGGGCCGGTGCTGGCGCGCTATCTGACACGGCTCGAAACGCGGCTAGCCGAGGCCGGTTATCGTGGCCCAACGCTCATCATCCAGTCGCATGGCGGGGTCGCACCGATCGCCGAGGCCGGGCGGCTCGCCGCGGGCGGCGTGCTGTCAGGGCCGGCCGGCGGTGTCGCCGGCAGCATCCACGCCGCCAAGCTGGCCGGCGCGCCGAACCTGATCCCGTTCGATATGGGCGGCACCAGCACCGATATCTGCCTTGTCGTCGATGGCGATGCCGCGCTGGTCATGGACCGCAAGATCGGTGGTCACCGCATCGCGCTCGGCAGCCTCGACATCGCCAGTATCGGCGCCGGCGGCGGGTCGATCGCGACGGTCGATGCCGGCGGCATCCTTCATGTCGGGCCGCAAAGCGCGGGCGCCGCGCCCGGCCCTGCCTGCTATGGCCAGGGCGGCACGGAAGCGACCGTCACCGATGCCAACCTGGTGCTCGGCTATCTCGACCCGACGCGGTTTCTTGGCGGGGCGCGGCGTCTCGACAAGGACGCCGCCGAACAGGCGGTCGACCGGGTCGCGGCGGCGCTTGGCGTGACGCGGCTGCAGGCGGCGCACGGCATTCATCGCATCGTCAACACCAACATGGCCGAGGGGGTGCGGCTGGTGTCGGTGCGGCGCGGGGTCGACCCGCGGCGCTTTGCGCTGTTCGCGTTTGGCGGCGCGGCGGGCCTGCATGCGACCGACATCGCGCGGCAGTTGCAGCTCGGCAAGGTCATCGTGCCGCGGGTCGCCGCGGTGCTCTCGGCCTGGGGCATGCTGGCGACTGATCTGCGCTTCGAGGTTGCCCGTAGCCATATCGGCGACACGCGCGCCCTCGACGGCGCCGCGGTCAAACGGCTCTTCGACGATATGGAGGCGGAGGGGCTGGCGAGGCTGCGCACCTCCTTCGGCGGGCCCGTGCGCACCAGTCGCGCGGCCGACATGCGCTACGGCGAGCAGGTGTTCGAGGTTACCGTGCCGCTCGACGACGTCGACTGGTCGGCCGCCGACCCGTTGCCTCAAATCGTCGAGCGCTTTCACCGACGCCACGAGGCGCTCTACACCTATGCGATGCCCGAACAGGAAAGCGTGCTGGTCAATGCGCGGGTCACGGTTGCCGGTATCCTCGACGAATTGCCGGGTGAGCCGCGCCTGCCTGGTGGCCCGCCGGCGCCGTCCTTCGCGAGCCGCGCGATCTACCTCGATGGCGGGTTCGCCGAGGCGCCGGCGTTCGATTTCGATGCCGTGGCGCCTGGCCAGCAGATTGCTGGCCCAGCCATCGTTGAATCGGCGATGACGACGGTGCTGCTTCGCTCGAGCGACGTGGCGGTCGTGACTCCGCTCGGTTGGTTGGAGATTGCCGCCGGGGCCGCAGAGGGGCGGCGCAAGATCGAAATACCATAGTACTCGCGCCTGACCGGGCAACTCGTCAGTAGCCGCAAGTAATTTCCAGACAGGCACGTTGAGGCGGGCCAAAGCGGCCACCGGGTGATTCGGTCTCGTTAGATGGCGCTCTGCTTAGCAAAAAACGTCCCTCCTGCGACAAATCAGCGCTGTTGGCCGTTACAAGCGGCGGGCACCGTCACTATTCATCGCCGATCCTGGTTGCCCCCTTTCCAAACTGACCGATTGAATGTATTTGAATAAAATAATGCAGTTTCTCGGCCCACCGCGAAATTTCTTTAAGGGTAAAGCCGGTTCCAGCAGGTCACTACTTGTCAAGAGGATTATTCGGCCATGATCAAGATCCTAGGCACCGTCGCAGCCCTGGCGCTGGTCATCTTCATGGCGCTTCCGTTCGCTCGCGACGCCTATCACCGTTACCAGGTCGCACAGCGGCTGAAACCGCTGATGAATGACCAGGACGCCGCTGCGTTTCGCGACTGGAGCGGCGATCCTGCTTCATTTGGTCAACGGCTTTATGAGCGCTGCCTGCTCACCTACGGTGAACAGGCGCCGAACTGCAACGCGTACAAAGTCGCTATGCAATAGTGCCTTTTTCGGCGCGGCGGAGCGAGGCCATCACCAGAAGCCCGTCACGCAGCGCGCCGGGATCATGGGTGCGGATATAGTCCGCGCCCTTGGCGGCTGCATAGAGTTCGGCCGCGAGTGAAGCCGCGACGCGCCGC
>DATHCK010000126.1:0-8810 GCA_035319545.1 Allostellaceae bacterium
GAAGCCGACCGCGCCGGGCGGCCGGGGCTCCTCGCCGGGTTGCCGGTCTGGGCCAAAGACATCATCGACACACGCGACATGCCGACCGAGCACGGCTCGCCGATCTATCAGGGCAACCGCCCCTTCGCCGACGCCGCCTGCGTCGCGCAGGTGCGCATGGCGGGCGGCACGATCCTCGGCAAGACGGTGACGACCGAGTTCGCCAACCGCTTCCCCGGCGCGACGGTGCATCCGATGAACCCGGCGCACACGCCGGGCGGCTCTTCGAGCGGCTCCGCCGCCGCGGTCGCCGACTTCCAGGTTCCGCTCGGCTTTGGCACGCAGACCGGCGGCTCGACGATCAGGCCGGCGGCGTTTTGCGGCGTCGTCGGCTACAAGCCGAGTCTCGGCGAGTTCAGCCGAGTCGGCATCAAGCTGCAGGCACAGAACCTCGACACGCTCGGCCTCATCTGCCGCAGCCTCGACGACATTCCGCTCTTGCGCGCGGCGCTGATCGACATGCCGCATCGGTCGATCGACCGGGACGCCACCGCGCCGCGGGTCGCAATCTGCCGCACGCCGCAATGGGACATCGCCGACGGCGCGACCCATGCACTCATCGAACGCACCGCCGCGAAGCTCTCGGCCGCCGGCGCGACGGTGCGCGAGGTGGAGTTCGCCGCGCCCTTCAAGGACATCGCGCGGACGCATCAATGCGTCTTCTATTACGAGGCGGCGAAGAATTACGCCTATGAGCATCTGGAGCACCGCGACCGGGTGAGCGCCGTGCTGCTCGACACCGTGCTCGACCCCGGCGCCGCGATCCCGCTCGACGATTACATTCAGGCGCTGGAAACGGCGGAGGCGTTCCGCGGGCATCTCGACGACATCTTTCGCGATGTTGATGTGCTGCTGACGCCGAGCGCGCCCGGCGAAGCGCCCGAAGGGCTGGGCTCAACCGGCAACTCTGCGTTCAACGCGACGTGGACCCTGTCATGGTGCCCGTGCGTGACCTTGCCGGCCGGCAGCGGGCCGAAGGGGCTGCCGCTCGGCGTGCAACTCGTCGGCCAGCGCTTCGCCGACGAGCGGACGCTCGACGCCGCCGCCTGGGTCGAGGCGCATCTGAATTAATTGGCCAGAACGACACTGAAGGAGAGGACGATGATCTACGAACTGCGCGTCTATCATTGCGTGCCGGGCCGGCTGCCCGATCTTATCAGGCGCTTCGATACCATCACCCTAAAGCTCTGGGAGAAGCACGCGATCCATCAGGCCGGGTTCTGGACGACGCTGGTCGGCCCAGGCAACAACGACCTTACCTATTTCCTCAAATGGGAGTCGCTCGCCGAGCGGGAAGCCAAGATGGGCAAGTTCGGCGCCGATCCGGAATGGCTTTCGGCGCGCGCCGAGACCGAGAAGAACGGCCCGATCGTCGCCTCCATCACCAACCAATTCCTCGTGCCGACGAGCTTCTCGTCGGTGAAGTGACCCTTAGCTCAAAGGAAACACCCATGATCTACGAGTTGCGCGTCTACCACACGATGCCCGGCAAGCTGCCGGCGCTGCTCAATCGCTTCGACACGATCACGCTGAAGATCTGGGCGCGGCACGGCATCCAGCAGGCCGGCTTCTGGACGACGCTGGTCGGCGAATCGAATGCCGATCTCACCTACATGCTGAAGTGGGAATCATTGGCCGAGCGCGAGAAGAAATGGGACGCGTTCCAGTCCGACCCGGAATGGATCCAAAAGCGCGCCGAGACCGAGAAGGACGGCCCGATCAATGCAAGGGTCGAAAACTCGTTTCTGGTGCCGACCAGCTTCTCATCGGTGAAATAGCCGTAGCCGCCATTGCGAGGAGCCGAGAGGCGACGAAGCAATCTCCCGCCGCAGAGGGCCAAGACGGAGGGAGATTGCTTCGCTTCGCTTGCAATGACGAATCAATAGCTTCCGATAATGAACTTCTCGTCGATCGTGAAGCTCTTGATGCGGCCGATAAAGAGCGCGCCGTCATCGTGCAGGCGGTTCGCCTCGGGTGAAGCGTTTGAGCGGGCCATCGCCTCGGCGTCGTCGAACCAGGTTTCGGCGATGCCGTCGACCGCGACTTCGGTCTCCGGGATGTCGGGCCGGGTGCGGGTCGCGGTGATGTGGTTCTGCACATAGCGGCGCATCCCCGGCACGGCATGGGCGAGCGGTGCGTGGATGTCGACCCAGTGCCGCACAAACTCTTCATGCGTCAGCTCGGGCCGCCTTGTCAGCAGCGAGATGCTCTTGATCATCGGGCTCTCCTGAGGGGACCGCCCAATCTACCGTGCCCGCGCGCCTTCGAGAAACAGCGTCACCGCGTTGCTGGCATGGGTGGAAATCTCGGCGGCGCTCAGCGCGACGCCGAGGCCGAGCGCCCGGCGCTGTGGCCCCGTCACCACGCTGAGGATGAACTGTTCGGCCGCGAAACGTGGATCGATCGCCCGCAGCTCGCCGCTTACTATGCGCGGTTCGAGATGGCTGGCGATGCGCTCGATGCCGCTCGCCGCGCCCAGCTCGTGCATGATGCGCGCGAGGCCTGGGAAGCGCACCGCCTCGTGGATCACCAAGCGGTGCAGCGCCAGCGCCTCGGGGGTCAGCGCGATCCGCAGCATGTATTCGGCGGTGCGGCGCAGCGCATCGGCGAGGTCGGGGGTCGCCAGCATCGTCGCGTCGAACGGCGGCAGCCAGCGCTCGATCAGCCGGCGCACCACCGCCTCGAACAGCCGCTCCTTGCCGGGAAAGCGGTGGTAGAAGGTGCGCTTCGAGATGCCAGCAAGCTTGGCGACCGCCTCGATGCTGGTCGCGCCAAAGCCGTGACCGAGAAACAGTTTCTCGGCCACATCGAGAATGCGGTTGGCGAGTTGCGCCGATTGCTGGCGCGATGGGCGGCCGCCACGCCCACGGGCTTCCGGTCGCGTCTCCCCCCGGCCATGCTGCATGCTCGGCCCCAGCACTTGTCACCCCTTTGTTATGATATGCGGAATCTTAGCGGATGCGTCCCCAAACGCAACCGGAGCGTTCTTTTGGATTCTCGCCTTCGAGGGATGACCGCTCAGGCGATCACAAATCGAGGAACGCTGTTTCGTCCTTGCCTTGCAGGACAAAGTCGAAGCGGTAGACGCCGCCTTCGCCGCGCCGCGCGATCAGCGTGTCGCGCACGCTATTGTCATCGATGCCGGAAAGCAGCGGGTCGGCTGCGTTCTCGGCCGAATCCGAGAAGTAGATGCGGGTAAAGAGCTGCTTGAGGAGCCCGCGCGCGAAGAACGCGACATTGATGTGCGGCGCCTGCAACGCGTTGCCGCGGCCGGGCACCGGGCCGGGTTTGATGGTGGCGACCGTGAAGCGACCTTGGCCGTCGGTCGCGGCACGGCCGAAGCCGATAAAGTTCGGGTCGATCGGCTTGTCGGTCTGGTCGTCGGCGGGGCTGTTGTAGCGGCCGGCGGCGTTGGCCTGCCACAGCTCGATCACCGCATCCGGCACCGGCGCGCCGTCGCCGTCGCGCACCTGGCCTTCGATGACGATGCGCTCACCTTGCGGGTTGTCGCGCGTCATGTCGGCCCATTCCGGCCGGTCGAGCCCCAACGCAAAAAACGGCCCGACCGTTTGGCCCGGCGTCGGGATCAGCTTAATGGCCATGGGCTTTGGCCTCGAACGGGGTCGCCTCGCGGCCGCGCAGCACCATGTCGAAAGAATAGCCGAGCGCCCATTCGGGCTCGCTTAAATTCGGGTCGTAATCGGCGATAAGCCGCAGCCGCGCCGCCTCGTCGGCGGTGCTCTGATAGATTGGGTCGTATTGCAAGAGCGGGTCGCCGGGGAAGTACATCTGCGTGATGAGCCGAGTGACAAACCCGCCGCCATAGACGCCGAAATGCAGATGCGCCGGGCGCCACGCGTTGGGCGCGTTGCGCCAGGGATAGGCGCCGGGCTTGATCGTCACAAAGCGGTAGCGGCCGTCAGCGTTAGTGACCGCCTGGCCGGCGCCGGTGAAATTGGGGTCGAGCGGTGCGTCGTGCTGGTCGACCGGGTGGTGATAGCGGCCCGCGGCGTTGCATTGCCACAGCTCGACGAGGGTGTTGGGGATCGGGCGGCTGTCCTCGTCGAGGATGCGGCCGGTGACGATGATCCGCTCGCCGAGCGGCTCTCCCTTGTGCTGTTTGGTGAGGTCGGTCGCCTCGGCGCCGGCCCAGCCCGACGAGAAGCTCGGGCCGGTGATCTCGGACAGCGTGTGCTCGAGACGGATGAGCGGCCGGGTCGGCGAGCGTTTCACCGTGCTGGCGTAATCCGGGTAGAGATAAGGCGGCTGCGTGCCCTCGCGGTGGCGGGCATAGGCGGGGGGTTCGGCCATGCGGTCCTCGCATGTAGTTGGGCGTCTGCTGGCTGGCGGCCAAGCTGATCGGTTGCCTGGCGGCGGTCAAGAGGAGGATACTCCTTCGCCAAAGCAACATTCATGGGAGGTCAAAATGGCTCTGCGCAAATTCATCATCGAGCGCGATATCCCCGGCGCCGGATCGCTGGAACGCGAACAACTGCGCGGCGCGGCCGCCAAGTCCAACGGCGTGCTGCGCGAGCTCGGCCCGGATATCCAATGGGTCGAGAGCTATGTCGCCGCCGACAAGACGTTCTGCGTCTATCTCGCCAAGGACGAAGAGATCATCAAAAAGCACGCTCAGATCAGCGGCTTTCCGGCTACAAAGATCACCGAAGTGCGCAAGATGATCGATCCGACCACCGAACATTCGCCCTGAACGCGATAAGTATTTCGAGCTGATTACAGGGAATTAATCCCGGCGTCGCGGCGTTGACTCCATGCGACATCCCCCGCCGCGCCGTGAAAATGGAGTTCGCGATGTCCGTCGGGAGACGCGGCCGGTTTGGCATTCTTGGCACCGCGGCCTTTGCCCTGCTAGCGCTCGGCGCCGCGGTTGCGCCGCCATCGCTGGCCCAGGACCGGACGTTGGCGACCCTGGCGGACGTGCCGGCAGTCATGCCGGCGCCGTTTCATCCGCATGTGGCGACCGCGGTTTACAGCGCCTCGCTTTATGACGGGCGGCCGTATCACGGCGGCGTGCGCTACTGGCACTAGCGGGATTACCAGCCGCAGGGATCGCCGGGGGTACACATGCGCTCAAGGGTCGCGGTGAGCGGCAGGAACCAGATTTTCACCGTCATCGACAGCGGCGTGAATTTGCCGTCATCGGAGAGCGTCAGTGATACCGGGCGCGGCGCATCGTCGGGATCCTCGTCGTCGCTGCTTTCGCCCTTGAACCCGGCGATCGGCCGCAGCACCAGCGCGAGATGGACGCCCGAGTTATTGGGGTCGCGTGGCAGCAGCCGCACTTCGGCGTCGAAGCGGCGCGCGCCGTCATAGACCGGGATGGTGAATTGAGTTTCGCCGCGCCGGATGGCGGCGCGGATCGCGGTGACGGCGCTCAGCGGGTCGATGACATTGCGGCGGAACTGTTCCTTCAATTCGGGCTTGCGACTGGTGTCGCCGGCGCCGCGCTCGGCGATGACGGCGCCGTCGCGGACGACGAACTCCATCCGCAGGGCGCGATCCTTGCGCTTCCTGAGGTCGTAATTGGCGTCGAAGCGGGACGGCGCGGGTGCGCCGCGATCGAGCTTGCCCTCCGCGACCGCAGTGCCGCGAAAATGCGTCACCACACGGGGTAGGCCCTCGCTGCCGATCGCGATCTCGTCGCGGTATTGGCCACCGTCGTCATGCAGCGTGAGGCGGATATGGGCGGCCGGCAGGCCCGCCCAGCTCGCGGCGTAAAGCGCCGACTGATCGTCGGCGCGCGCGGTGACCGAGCTTAAAAAGAGCGCGGCGGCGCAGGCGAGGGGCCTGGCCGCCGCGGCGATCAGGGTGTGACCCTACTGCAGCCGGGCGACGCCCATCGCCGCGCCAAAGCGGTTGGCGCAGTCGAGCGGGTTGCCGTATTTGCGGTGCACCGCGGTGTGGTGCGCGCAAGCGAGCAGGATGCGGTCGCGGTCGTGGCCCTGGTTCTTTGCCCAATCCTCGAGCGTGACCTGGCCGATCTCCTGGTTGTGCGGGTCGTTGCCCATCCGCGCGGCCATCAGCGCGAGGCGCTGGACGAGCGGGCCGCGATCCTTGTTGTTCTCGAGATAGGCCTGGGTCCAATCGACGCTCGCCCTGCCGTCCAATGCGATCAGCGCCGCATCGAGCCGGTCGAGGATTTCCGCGCCCGAGAGCTTTGAGGCGCCGGCCGGAGCCTTGGGCTTGTTGGGCTCGGCGTCGTTGATCCCCTTCTGGTGCCAGGCCGCGCGATTGAGATAGGCGGTCGCGGTGTAGAGCAGCTTCAGCTGCTGCTTGTGCTGGAAGTTGTCGAAGTACCAGGCCATCGTGTTGAGGTATTCGAAGCAATGCTGCGGCAATGAGAAATTGTTGACGCCGCGCGTCTCGAGGATGACCTGGGCCGAGGCGACCTGCAGCGCGTCGAGAATGCGGCGCGGGCTCTTGCCGGCCTTGAGGAGGTTCGACAGCGCCTCGACGTAACCGGGCTCGGCGTCGCGGATCACCGTCTTCTCGAACGCCTTCTGCTCGTCGGCCGAGAGCGGCTCCTTGTTGTTGGCGAGGATGTCTTCCTCGGCCTTGGTCACGCCGCCGTAGGGGATCGCCGAGATCGTCGCGCCTTCGAGGAAGATCTGCACCGCGTTGCACGCCATCTCGTAGGTCGAGTACCAACGCGGGCCGACCGCGATGTCGAGCGCGCCGGCATAGACGACGTTATGCGCGTCGTCCCAGCCGAGATAGTTGCCGAGATCGACCGTGGCGCGGGCGCGGAACGCCTTGTGCCCGGTCGTGTAGGAGCGGTTGTAGAGCGCGCGGTCCTGCACATCCATCAGCCCGGCATGGACAAGCTGGGCGAGCACCGCCTTGCGCTCGGACGGGTTCTCCATGAGGCCGAGGAAGACGCGATAGGCCTCGAGCACGTTGCCGCGATGAACGAGGGTCATCCAGTGGTCGAGCCGCTCCTGGAGGGGCCCTTCGAGGCGTTCCGGCTCCTGGTCGGCCCATACGACCTCCGGCATCGGCGGCGGGCCGGGCGGCATCGACCAGCCGGGCGCGCGCGCGTAATGGCCGGGCGCCTTGAGGATTTTCTGGTTCCAGATGTCGAGCCCGGTCGGGATGTACCAGACGGTCTGCGCATAGGGCAGCGCGGCGCAATCTTCCGGCACCAGCTTTGACAGCTGGATCGAGGCGCGCGCCGACAACAGGCAATGGTCGTTGTTGACGAAGTTCACATAGCCGTCGTCGATGCGCTCGTGATAGGGCACATGCGTGTAAGGGGCGTGGATGCGCACACCCTCGGTGATGATCTCGGTCATTGGCCGGCCGGCGCGGATCAAGTCGTAATAGACGTCGCTCGCGCCCTTCTGGTCGCGATCGAGAATCCGCTCTTCGAGTTTGGTGTAAAGCGCTTCCGGCTTACCGTTGTTGCTGAGCGCCGATTGCGGCTGCGCGGCCATCGCAAAGTCCCTTTGTTGGTCCGCACGGAACAATGCGCCGAAAATCCCAGGGCGGCAACGATGCCGCCAGCGTATCAAGCGGCAATGCGCTCAGCGCATGGCAAGCATCTCACCACCCGTAAAGGTCGCCGCGCCGGGCGCCATCGAGCCAGCGCACCGGCCCGTCGGCCCAGGCCAGCAGGCGCGCGCCATAGCGACTGGCGAGGGTCATTTCGGTGTCGGGGTCGATCGTCACGTAGCAGCCGGAGCCGGCGGCGTCGTCGCCGGCGCGGATCTCGCCCGACAGCACGAAAAGATCGGTCAGCGCGGTCGTGGCGTGCGCCGGCACCTCTGTTCCCGGCGCCAGCACGAGCTGGACATAACGCGCTTGATGGGGCTGGCCGGCGTAGTCGTACAGCATCCGCCGGATGATGCCCGGCACCGGCCCCGGCAGCGCGGCGAGCGCCTCGACATCGACGCAGATGTCGGAGGGCTGGCCGACGGTGGCATCGACGGACTCGCCGGCATTGTCGGCCGCGCGGCCCAATTCGTTGAGCACGCCGTCCTTGTGCCGCGGGTAGAGGATCGGGCCGTCGACGCGGGCGATGAACATCGAGGCGTCGTAGCAGATCACGTCATGCACCGCACCGGTCAGGTTCATCACCGCCTGGCCGCCGATCATCCGCGTCACATGGTCGATCAGCGAGCCGGACAGCATGTAGCTGCCGACCGGCCCCAGGTGCCGATGCACGCCCGAGCGCGCCAGCGGCGCGAAGCGCACGCCGCCAAACCAGCGGCCGGCGGCGACATCGTTGCGGATGTTCTGCTGCTCGATGCCGGGCGGGCCCGAGGGCACCCATTCGGTCGCGGTCATGTCGTGAACCACGATGCGCGGCGTGTTGCGGCGGGGCATGCTGTTCCTTGAGGCTAGCGCTGGTGCGGCTGGTTCTGGCCGGGGACGCGCGCGGGGTATTGCGGCAGGTCGTCGGTCACGGTGAACCACGGCGCCTTGTCGACGATAAAGGCGTGCGCGTCGGGCCGGATGCCGGGGTCGTCGTCGAGCGTCGCCAGCGCGATGCCGTAAAGCGCGGTGGCGCCGGGGTCGGTCTGCGCGCTGCGCGAGCGCTCGTCGAACTTCACCAGCACCGGCGCGCCGCACACCCGGCAGAAGCCGCGATGCGTGCCGGGGGTCGACTCATAAAAGCTGACGAGCTCCTCGCCCGCGAGGAAACGAAAATCGGCGGCGCGGACGCGGGCCCGGGTGCGGAACGGCGCGCCCTGTGCCTTCTGGCACTGGCGGCAATGGCAATGCGACGAGCGCATCAGCGGGCCGTCGAT
>DATHCK010000127.1:0-10402 GCA_035319545.1 Allostellaceae bacterium
ATCGCGGCAGGCGGCCGGGTAAAACGCGACCGCGACGCGAAAATCCGGCTGCGTCAGATCGGCCGGGCGGCCGCGGCTTGGCTCGCCGATCGACATCAGCACCGTGCCGCCGCCCTGCGACCAGCCGAGCGCGGCGATCCGGTCGGGGCGGATGTCGGGTTGCGCTTGCAGCCATGCCAGCGCGCCATAGGCGTCTTTTGGCCGGTTTTGATAGACGACGAGGTTGAAGCCGGTGATCGAGCACATCTCGCCCTGCCGGCGCGGCCCGAAGCTGTCGACCAGCAGCACGGTGTAGCCCTCGGAACTGAGGCGATAGGCCCAGGCAAACTCGATCGGGAGGACGCCGCCGTCCTTCGTCATCATCCCGGAGCAGCCGTGGAACCCGATCACCGCCGGGTGCGGCCCGGCACCTGGAGCGCGGTAGAGATAGCCGTCGAGCATTGTGCGGTAGTCGTCGAGCGAGGGAAAATGCACCAGTTCCTGCGCGGCGCCGCCGCGGCTCGCCAGCCCTGTGAACAGCGCCAAAAGCAGGCCAAGCCACTGCCGCGCCATGCGTTTTACCCTCATGGAAAAATGCCGGAAAATTCTGTCTTGACGAGGCGCGACTAAAGACCCAGATGCAGATTGTCGTCAACGCGCCGGCCCAAGGTCATCCCAGGGAAACGGCGTCGCGGCGGACGCGGAAACCGTGAGAGGAGGGTGTTCTTGAACATGACTCCGCCGGGCGCGCGCCAGTTGCCGACCCCTTGGCATCGGCAACAGAGCGCCAAGACCAAGATTTAGCCCGGTATCGATGCCGGGCTGCGAAGGACAGCTTCGCAAAATGGACCCCCGCGACGCTATGATGCGTGCGGGGGTCTTGTCGTTCTCGGGTCAGGGATAGAGATGGCGGCGCAACAGAGCAGAACCGGCGATGCCCAGACCTACGGGCCGACTTCGCGCATCTATTTCTCGCAGCGGCTGCGGCTGCATTATGTCGATTGGGGCAATCCCGGCGCGCCGCCGTTGCTGCTCGTGCATGGCGGGCGCGACCATTGCCGCAACTGGGACTGGGTCGCCCAGGCGCTGCGCCACGATTGGCACATCCTGGCGCCCGATCTGCGCGGCCATGGCGACAGCCAATGGTCGCCCGATGGCAGCTATTCGATGGCCGCATATATCTATGACCTCGCCCAGTTGATCCATCAGCAGGAATTGGCGCCGGTGACGATCGTCGCGCATTCCTTGGGCAGCATGATCACGCTGCGCTACACCGGCATCTATCCCGAGAATGTCAGAAAGCTCGTCGCGATCGAGGGGCTTGGCGTCGCGCCGCGGGCGATGGTCGAGCGCGCCAAGCAGCCGATCGCCGATCGCATGCGGCGCTGGGTCGAAGAGCAGCGCGCTCTTTCGGGCCGCATGCCGCGCCGTTACGCCTCGATCGACGAAGCCGTGAAACGAATGCAGGAGGCCAATCGTTTTCTCTCGCCGGAACAGGCGCGGCACCTGACCCAGCACGGGATCAACCAGAACGAAGACGGCAGCTACAGTTGGAAGTTCGACAATTACGTGCGCGCCGAGCGGCCCTATGGATTGACCCAGGCCGAGACCGAGGATTTGTGGCACCGCATCGCCTGCCCGACACTCCTCGTTTACGGCAAGGAGAGCTGGGCCTCCAACCCGGAGGAAGACGGCCGCATCCGACATTTCAAGAATGCGAAAGTGGTGTCGTTCGAGGGCGCCGGGCATTGGGTTCACCACGACCGGCTCGACGGCTTCCTCGATCTGCTGCGCGACTTCCTCTAGGCCGCACACCGTGAAGAGCAATCGCCAGCCGCCGCATCCCGCCACGCTTGCCGCGCAAGGGCTCGGTTGGATCGACGCTCAGACCGGTGCGGTCGTCATGCCGATCCAGCCGGCAACGACCTATATCCGCGACCCCGACAATCAGTACCGCCGCGGCCGCAACTACGCGCGCGCCGACAACCCCGGCTACGACCAGCCGCAGGCGCTGCTGACCGCGCTTGAAGGCGGCGCGGCGTCGCTCGTGCTGTCGTCGGGGATGGCGGCGGCGACGACGGTGTTCCGCGCGCTGCCGATGGGCGCGCATGTCGTCGGGCCAAGGGTCATGTACCACAGTCTGCGACGGTGGATCGCCGGCTACGCGGCCGACGGCCACATCGCCGCCGATTTTGTCGACATGACCTCGCTCGACGCGTTGCGCGAGGCGGTGCGGCCGGGTCGCACCAAGCTCGTCTGGATCGAGACGCCCGCCAACCCGCTCTGGTCGATCACTGATATCGCCGGCGCGGCCGAGATCACGCACAAGGCCGGCGCGCTGCTTGGCGTCGATAGCACCACGGCAAGCCCGGTGCTGACCCGGCCGATCGAATTGGGCGCAGACATCGTCATGCACTCGGCGACCAAATATTTGAACGGCCACAGCGATGTGATCGCCGGCACGTTGACCGCCGCGCGCGACGACGAGTTCTGGCAGAAGCTCGTCGCCGGGCGCAGCAGCGGCGGCGCGATTCTTGGCAGCCTCGAGGCGTATCTCCTGCTGCGCGGCATGCGCACGCTGTTCCTGCGTGTCGAGCGCGTTTGCGCCTCGGCGCAGCGTGTCGCCGAGGCGATGGCGCAACATCCGCGCATCGAACAGGTGCTCTACCCCGGCCTGCCAAGCGATCCCGGCCACGACGTCGCCGCGCGGCAGATGACGGGCGGGTTTGGCGGGATGCTGTCGATCAGGGTGAAGGGCGGTGAGGAAGCCGCCATCGCCACCGCGGCGCGGGTCGAGATCTGGAAGCGCGCGACCTCGCTGGGCGGGGTCGAGAGCCTGATGGAGCACCGCGCCTCGATCGAAGGACCGGGCACGCCGGTGCCGAGCGATCTGTTGCGCCTCTCGGTCGGCATCGAGGATCCGCAAGACCTGATCGACGACCTCGACCAGGCGCTGACCGGCTAGCGAAATCGACGCTCGCCTGTCCGATTTCGGTAGGTGGCGGCAGAACGGCGTCGGCATAATCCGCCATGCTCGACGCCGCCCTAGTCCTGCTCGCGGTCGCGTTGCTGCTGGTTGTCGTCGGCGGCATCCAGCCGCTGGCGGCAAAGCTGCGCCTGCCGCCGCCGGTTCTGCTTGCTGTGTTTGGTATCGCGATCGGCGCGGTTTCGAGCGCTGCGTCGCGCAGCGCGTTTGCCGGGCATTTCGACGTCGCGGCGCGGCTGTTTCAGGAATTGCCTGTCAGCTCCGAGACGATCATCTACGTTTTTTTGCCGCTGCTGGTGTTCGAGGCCGGCATCACCAGCGACGTACGCCGCATCCTTGAGGATTGGGCGCCGATCCTGTTGCTGGCGATCGTCGCGACGCTGGTGACGACCGCGGCGATCGGCTTCGCGCTGTGGCCACTGGCGGGGATGCCGCTTGTCGTGTGCCTGCTGCTGGGATCGGTCGTCGCGACCACCGATCCGGCCGCGGTGATCGCGATCTTTCGCGATGTTGGCGCCCCGGCGCGCCTGAGCCGGTTGGTCGAAGGGGAAGCGTTGCTCAACGACGCGGCGGCGATCGCGCTCTTTGTCGTGCTGCTGGCGATGATCGTCTCGGGGCGAGAGCCGAACGTCGCGGACGGCGCTCGCGAGTTCACGATCGCCTTTCTCGGCGGCGCGGTGCTCGGCATCGCCGCCGGGCGGCTGCTGCTTCTGGCGATCCCCTGGATCGGCGGCGACCGGCTCGCCGAAGCCAGCCTCACGGTGGCGCTCGCCTATCTCGCCTTCATCGGCGGCGAGCGGCTGTTCCACGTCTCGGGCGTTGTGACGGTGCTGGTCGCCGGACTGACCGTCAGCGCGCTCGGGCGTGCGCGCATTTCGCCCTATAACTGGGGCTTTCTCAGCGATCTCTGGGAGCAGATCGCGTTCTGGGCGCGCTCGTTGGTGTTCGTGCTGGCCTCGATCCTGGTGCCGCGGTTGCTTCTCAATATGGATTGGCACGACCTGGTGCTGACTTGCGTGCTGATCGGGGCGGCATTTGCGGCGCGGCTCTTCGTCTTGTTCCTGCTGCTGCCGCCGCTGAGCTATTTCCACCTGACGCAGCCGATCGGCACGCCCTACAAGCTGGCGATTGCCTGGGGCGGCCTTCGCGGCGCCTTGACCCTGGCGCTCGCGCTGGCGGTTAGCGAGAACCGCGCGCTCGACCCGGCCATCCATCATTTCGTCGCGGTGCTTGCGACAGGGCTGGTGCTGTTCACGTTGCTGGTCAGTGGCACGACGCTGCGCCCGGTGATCCGGCTGCTCGGCCTCAACCGGCTCAGCCCGCGCGACCGCATGCTGCGCGACCAGGTGCTGGCGCTGGCTTACGAGGAAGTCTGCGAGGCGGTGCGCGACACGGCGGCGGAATATTCGCTGAGCGATGAGGCGGTGCGCGAAACCGTCGGGCCGTATCAGCAATGGATCCGTGTCGCCGGCGCGCGGGATGACGCCGAGACCGGTCTTACCGGCCGCGCGCGGCTCGCCATCGCGCTGCTGGCGCTCGCCAACCAGGAGCGCGCACTGGTGCTCGAGGCCTGGTCGCAGCGCACGGTAGCGGCCGCCACCGTGCAGGTTCTGCTGCGCAATGCCGATGCGCTTATCGAAGGCGCGCGGGCGGCAGGCAGGCTTGGCTATCGCCGCGCCACCCGCTCGGCCTTCAGCTTTCGCTTCGGCTTTCGAGCGGCGTATCTGCTCTATAAGTATTTTGGCATCTCGCGCCTGCTTGCCGACCGGCTCGGCGAGCGTTTCGAGGTACTGCTGTTCACGCGACTTCTGATCACCGAGTTAATCGGGTTCACCGGACGGCGGCTGCACCCCATTTTCGGCGCTCGCATCGCCGGATTGACCCGCCTCATTCTCACGCGACGGCTCGACGCGACCGCGGCGGCACTCGAAGCGCTGCGCAACCATTATCCTGACCACGCAGCCGCCTTGGAGACAGCTTTCCTGCGCCAGTCGGCCTCGCGCCGCGAGATCGGCCGCTATCAGGCGCTGTTCGAGGAAGGGTTGATCGCACGCGAGATTTACGACGATTTGCGCCGCAGCGTCGACGAGGCGCGGCGCGCCGAGCTCCGGCCCCGCTTCGATCTCGGCCTCGACACCGCCCAGCTGATCGGCCGGCTCGATCTTCTGTCCGGCCTTGATCAAGAGCAGCTGGCCCGCGTCCAACGGCTGCTGCGGCCGCAATTCACCATGCCGGACGAACGCATCCTGCGTCAGGGCGAACGCGCCGACGCAGTTTATTTCATCGCTTCGGGCGCGGTTGAGGTGCGAATCAACGGCCAGCATATTCAGCTCGGCACCGGCTCGTTTTTTGGCGAGATGGCGCTGCTGACCCAGCAGCCCCGCCGCGCCGACGTCGTGGCGCTGACGTTTTGCCGGCTTTTGGTGCTGCGCAAGGCGGATTTCGAGAAATTCATGGCCGAGAACCCCGACGCGCGCGCCGAGATCAACCGCGTCGCCCAGGCCCGGCTCGAGATGAACCGCCGCGGCCTCGCGACCGCCGCTGGAAAATAGGCGCTACATCAGCCCGAGTTCGAGCCGGGCTTCCTCACTCATCCGGTCCATCGTCCAGGGCGGGGTCCACACCAGCTTGACCCGCACATCTTCGACCCCCGGCACGTCGCTGATCGCTTTCTTGACCTCGTCCGGCATGCTCGCCGCGACGGGGCATGACGGGGTGGTCAATGTCATCTCGACAAAGACGATGCCGCCCTTCTTGACCATCAGCTCATAAATGAGGCCGAGATTGACCAGGTCGACCGGGATTTCCGGGTCGCGCACGGTTTTCAACGCATCGAGCACCGGATCGAACAACGAGAGGTCGTCCTCGCCGTCCGGGCGCGCGACCTCGTCGCTTGGCTCCTCGGGCGTCTGCGTCGGGCCCGCATCAAAGGCGAAATAATCGTGGTTTTCGTCGCCTTGCACAGCGCTACTCCGTCTTGACCGGCTCGGCCGCGCCGCCGCCCTTCAGCGCCGCCTCAAAGGCGTGCCACGGCAGGGTCGCGCACTTCACCCGCGCCGGGTAGGCCTTGACCCCGGTCAGCGGCTCCAACCGTTCGCCGTCTTCCGCGAGCGCCTCGGGCAAGTCATGCACTTCGCCGCCGGTAACCTTGGCGTGGAATTGCGCGAACAGTTCACGTGCCTCGGCCAGCGTCTTGCCCTTCAGCACTTCGGTCATCAGCGAAGATGACGCGGTCGAGATCGCGCAGCCGCGGCCCTCGAAGCTGACATCGGCGATCCGGTCGCCGTCGAGCGTCAAGTACACGGTGACCCGATCGCCGCAGAGCGGGTTGTGTCCCTTGGCGGTGTGCGTCGGATGCTCGATCGGCCGGAAATTGCGCGGATGCCGGCCGTGGTCGAGGATGATGTCCTGGTAAAGCTCGCGCAAATCCATCATCGCGAAAACATCCTGCGGCAGGCCGCGACCGCGGCCGCGAGCCGGTCGATGTCATCCCTGTCGTTATAGACGCCCAGCGAGGCGCGCACCGTTCCCGCGACGCCGAGCCGGTCCATCAGCGGCTGCGCGCAATGATGGCCAACCCTGACCGCGACGCCGTGCTGATCGAGCACGGTCCCCACGTCGTGGGGGTGGATGCCGGCGAGGTTGAACGACAGCACCGAGAGTCGGCGCTGGCCGGCGCTGACGAGATCGAGGTCGGGAATACGCGACAGCCGGTCGATCGCATAGCCGGTCAGCTCCTGCTCGTGTTCCTGGATCGCCTCGCGGCCAATCTCCTCGATAAAGTCGAGCGCGAGCTTAAGCCCGACCGCGCCCGAGATATCGGGCGTACCGGCTTCGAAGCGGTGCGGCGGGTCCTGGAACTCCGTATGCGCCGGGGTCACCAGCGTGATCATGCCGCCGCCGGTCTGCCAGGGCGGCATCGCCGCGAGGAGCTCATAGCGCCCCCAAAGCACGCCGATACCCGAGGGGCCGTAGGCCTTGTGCCCGGAAAAGGCATAAAAATCGCAGCCGATCGCGCGGACATCGACCGGCATGCGTGGCACAGCCTGGCAGCCGTCGACCAGCACCTTAGCGCCCTTCGCGTGGGCCAGTTCGACGATGCGCTCGACCGGGAGGATCGCGCCGGTGACGTTCGATACGTGTGTGACCGCGACCATCTTGGTGCGCGGGCCGAGCTGGGTCTCGAACGCCGCGAGGTCGAACCCGCCGCTGGCGTCGACCGAAGCGAGCCGCAGCTTGGCGCCGACCCGCTCGCACAGCATCTGCCACGGCACGAAATTGGAGTGGTGCTCGAGATCGCTGACGATGATCTCGTCGCCCGGCTTCAGACACGCCGGGCCCCAGCTTTGCGCGACCAGGTTGATGCTCTCGGTCGCGCCGCGGGTGAAGACGATCTCGTTCGCATCGCTGGCATTGAGAAAGGCGCGGGTGGTCTCGCGTGCCGCCTCGAACGCATCGGTCGAGCGCTGCGACAGCTGGTAGACGCCCCGATGCACGTTGGCGTAGTCGCGGCGATAGAACTCGGCGATGCCGTCGATCACCGAAGCCGGCTTTTGCGCGCTGGCGCCGGAATCGAGAAACACCAGCCCCGGATTGTTCTGGTAGATCGGGAACTCTTGGCGCAGCGCCACAGGATCGAGCGCGATGCGCGGCCGGGCCCCGGCCAGATCATTCATGACCAGTCCTCCAGCCGGCCGAGCTTGAGGCTCAGCCGGCGCAACAGATGCTGACGAACCGCCACATGCGCGATGTTTTCGATCGGCTCGGCGAGAAAGCCTTCGACGAGGATGCGGCGCGCCTCCTCGAGCGGGATGCCGCGGGCGCGCAGATAGAACAACGCCGCCTCATCGAGCTCACCGACACTGGCGCCGTGTGCGCATTTGACGTCGTCGGCGAGGATTTCCAATTCGGGTTTGGTGTCGATCACCGCGCGTCGGCCGAGGATCAGGTTGCGGCTGGTCTGCCGCGCATCGGTCCGCTGCGCGCCTTCGCGGACGATGATCTTGCCCTGGAACGCGCCATGCGCGCGGCCGGCGGCGACGCCTTTGATGAGTTCGCTGGTCGTGCCGCCCGTCGTCGCGTGGTCGATCGCGGTGACGATGTTGGCTTCTTCGCCGCCGGCGACGATGAACGCGCCGTTGATGCGGCATTGCGCATCCGCACCGGCCAGCGTCACGGAAGCCTCATGCCGCACCGTGCCGCCGCCGAGCATGAGGACAAACCCGTCGAGCCGCGATGCGTCGCCGAGCGTCGCCGAAACCCGATCGAGGTGTGTCGCCTCGGCGTCCTCCTCGATGACCGCGACACGCGTGAGGGCCGCGCCCTCGCCGACCCGCCAAGCGGCGACATCGTTGCGCCAGTAGCGACCGGTGCCGAAGAAATTCTCGGCGACGATCACTCGACTGCGCGCGCCGATGGAGATGAGATTGCGGGTATGCGCCGCGCCGCCGGCGAGCGATAGATGCACGATCTCGATGGGCGCAAAAAGTTCGACGTCCGGCGCGATGTCGAGGATGAACCCGTCGCTGGCAAAGGCGGCGTTGAGGGCGTCGAACGAGGAGCCATCGTCGGCACCCGCCAGCGCGGCGCGCGCCAGATCGGGTCGTTCGGTCATCGCCGTGCGCAACGATCCGAACCACACGCCTTCCGGCAGGTCTCGCAGCCAAGACAAATGCGGCACCCAACGCCCGTCGACTAGAACGAGGATGAAATCGTTGATGTCGACGATCGTTACGCCCGGCTGCTCCGGCTTCTCGGGCGGCTCAACCGGAAATAGCGGGTGCTCTTCCAGTGCGCGCAGATCGAGATAGCGCCAATCCTCGCTGCGCCGCGACGGAAAGCCAAGCTTGGCGAAGCGGTCGAGCCCATGCCGGCGCGACCTCGCCAGCCAATCCGGCTCGTCGCTCGGCGCGGTGAAGGCCTCGATATAGGGCCGCGCCTCGGGCTTGACGGGGAAATTGACAACCGCGCTCATCGTTTGGCTCACGCAGCGTCGCCGACGGCGCCATAGCCGCGGCGCTCCAGCTCGGCGGCGAGGCTCTTGTCGCCGCTTTCCACGATGCGGCCGCCTTGCAGCACATGCACCCGGTCCGGCTCGACATAGTCGAGCAGGCGCTGATAGTGGGTGATCATGACGATCGCGCGGTCGGGCGCGCGCAGCCCGTTGACCCCGCGCGCCACGAGCCTGAGCGCGTCGATGTCGAGCCCGCTATCGGTCTCGTCGAGGATCGCGAGCCTCGGCTCCAGCATCGCCATCTGGAAGATTTCGTTGCGCTTTTTCTCGCCGCCCGAAAACCCGACATTGACCGCGCGCTGCATCAGATCTTCGCTGATTTCGAGCAGCTTCAGCTTGGCGCGCACCGCGCGCAGAAACTGGCCAGCGTCGAGTTCGGGCTCGCCGCGGTGACGGCGCGCGGCGTTCAAAGCGGCGCGCAGGAAATACATGTTGTTCACGCCCGGGATTTCGACCGGGTACTGGAACGCCAGAAACACGCCCTCGCGCGCCCGCTCGTCGGCTTCCATCGCCAAGAGGTCGCGGCCCTCGTAGGTGACGCTGCCTTGGGTGATCTCATAGCCGCCGCGCCCGGCCAGCACCGAGGCGAGCGTCGACTTGCCGGAGCCGTTCGGCCCCATGATCGCGTGCACCTCGCCGGCTTCGACGTGCAAGTCGATGCCCTTGAGGATTTCGCGCCCGTCGTTGAGCCGCGCGTGCAGGTTTTTGATCTCGAGCATCGTCATCCGACGCTGCCTTCGAGGCTGACGGCGAGGAGCTTTTGCGCCTCGACCGCGAATTCCATCGGCAGCTCCTTCTACACCTCGCGGCAGAAGCCGTTGACGATCAGCGACAGCGCATCCTCCTGGCTGAGGCCGCGCTGGCGGCAATAGAACAGCTGGTCTTCGCTGATCTTTGAGGTGGTCGCCTCGTGCTCGACCTTGGCCGAGGGGTTGCGCACCTCGATATAGGGCACGGTGTGCGCGCCGCAGCGCTCGCCGATCAGCAGCGAGTCGCATTGCGTGTAGTTGCGCGCGCCCTCGGCGCGCGGCTGCACGCGCACGAGGCCGCGATAAGTGTTCTGCCCGCGCCCAGCCGAAATGCCCTTGGAGATGATCGTCGACGACGAGTTCTTGCCGATATGGATCATCTTGGTGCCGGTATCGGCCTGCTGGCGGTTGTTGGTGATCGCCACCGAATAGAATTCGCCGACCGAGTCGTCGCCTTCGAGCACGCAGCTGGGATATTTCCAGGTGATCGCCGAGCCGGTCTCGACCTGCGTCCAGGAGATCTTGGCGCGGTCACCGCGGCAGGCGCCACGCTTGGTGACGAAATTGTAGATGCCGCCACGGCCCTCGGCGTCGCCCGGATACCAGTTCTGCACGGTCGAGTATTTGATCAGCGCGTCCTCGTGCGCGATCAGCTCGACGACCGCGGCGTGCAGC
>DATHCK010000128.1:0-6925 GCA_035319545.1 Allostellaceae bacterium
GCGATCCAGCCGCCGCGGCCGAAATCGTCGATGCGATCAACAAGAGCCATCGACGCACCTATGTAAATGTTACTTACATTCACTTAGGGCAGCGCGCCGGCGGAGTCAAGCGCTCGGGAATAATTTTTCGGACCGATACGCTTTTGGACTTGGCCAGGGTGACGGTTGACGGTTCGTTTAGGTACGAGAGTTAATTTTTATGCCATCGGAACATGTAGACTGCATCGCTCGTTTTGACCGGCGACGTGCCGAGGGGCGATGAGCAGACGAGGAACCATGCACCAGCGTATCCGCAAGGCGGTCTTTCCGGTAGCCGGTCTTGGCACCCGCATCCTGCCGGCGACCAAGGCGATGCCAAAGGAGATGTTGACCGTCGTCGACCGGCCGCTCATCCATTACGCGGTGGAGGAGGCGAAGGCCGCCGGCATCGAGGAGTTCTATTTTGTCACCGGCCGCGGCAAGGGCGCGCTCGAAGATCATTTCGACGTCGCCTACGAGATGGAAGCGACCCTCAAGGAGCGCGGCAAGACCCAGCAGCTCGAAGAGATGCACGCCTGGCTACCCGAAGCCGGCCAGGTAGCCTACACCCGCCAGCAGCGACCGCTCGGTCTTGGCCATGCGGTGTGGTGCGCGCGGCATCTGGTCGGCGACGAACCGTTCGCGGTGGTGCTGGTCGACGACCTTATGGTGTGCGACCCGCCCTGCCTCAAGCAGATGGTCGACGCCTATGAGGAGACCGGCGGCAACGTCGTCGCGGTGATCGAGGTGCCGCGCGAGCAGACCAACCGCTACGGTGTCCTCGACATCGTCGAGGACAAGGGGCGGCTGGTGCGCGCCAAGGGCGTGGTCGAGAAGCCGAACCCGGCTGAGGCGCCGTCGAACCTGACGATCATCGGCCGCTACATCATCCAGCCCGAGGTGTTCGGCCATCTCGAAAAGACCCGGCCCGGCGCGGGAAATGAAATCCAGCTCACCGATGGGCTCGCCGCGCTGATTGCCGTCGGCCAGGATTTTCACGGCTACCGTGCCGGCGGCCGCCGCTTCGATTGCGGCGACAAGCTCGGCTATCTCGAAGCCAATATCGCGCTGGGGCTCGAACATCCCGAACTCGGCGACGGGCTGCGCCGTATCCTGCAGGACTATCGCTGACCGCCGGCCGCGAGGCGCGCGATGGGCCACCGTTTCGATCCGGCGATCCTGCGCGAATACGACATTCGCGGCATTGTCGGAGATACGCTGTTCGCGGCCGATGCCGAGGCGCTCGGCCGCGCCTTCGCCGCGACGCTGCGGAAATCAAGCGGCCGCCGTGTCGCTGTCGGCTATGACGGCCGCCTGACCTCGCCCGAACTGGAAGCCGCCCTGGTCGAGGGGCTCGCGGCAGGCGGGGTCGATGTCGTGCGCGTCGGGCGCGGACCGACGCCGATGCTC
The DNA here is from genome assembly GCA_035319545.1 of Allostellaceae bacterium. GTDB lineage: Bacteria > Pseudomonadota > Alphaproteobacteria > ATCC43930 > CGMCC-115725 > DATARH01. Next base: position 1,429 of record DATHCK010000128.1, read on the forward strand.
TATTTCGCGGCGGCGACGCTCGGTGTCGATGGCGGGTTGATGGTTACCGGCTCGCACAATCCGCCCGATCACAACGGCTTCAAAATGGTGCTCGGCGGCAAGCCGTTTTATGCTGAGCAGATCCAGGAATTGGGCCGCACCGCGCTGGCGCTCGGCGCACCCGAGGGGCCGCGCGGGCGGGTCGAACAGCGTGCGATCGCCGACGACTACCTCGCCCGGCTTGCCCGCGATTACGACGAGGGGCGGGCGCTCAGCGTCGTCTGGGATCCCGGCAACGGCGCGACCAGCGAAATCGTCAGCCGGCTGACGCAGCGTCTGCCCGGCACGCACTACCTGATCAACGCGACGATCGACGGGCGCTTCCCGGCGCATCACCCCGACCCAACCGTGCCGGAGAACATGCGGCAGCTCCAGGACGCGGTCACGCGTCGCGGCTGCGACCTTGGCATTGCCTTTGACGGCGACGGCGACCGCATCGGCGTTGTCGACGCCCAGGGCCGCATCCTGTGGGGCGATCAACTGATGATCGTACTGGCGCGCGACGTGCTGCGACGCCATCCCGGCGCGCCGATTCTCGCCGACGTCAAGGCAAGCGATGTGCTGTTCGCCGAGATCGCGCGCGCGGGCGGCAAGCCGGTGATGCTGCCGACCGGCCATTCGCCGATCAAGGCGAAGCTCGCCGAGCTGAATGCGCCGCTCGCCGGCGAGATGAGCGGCCATATCTTTTTCGGCGATCGCTGGTACGGGTTTGACGACGCGATCTATGTCGCGGTGCGGCTTCTCGGTATCCTGGGGCGCAGCGGCGAAAGCCTGGTCGAGATCGCCGATCGGCTGCCGACGATGTTCAACACCCCGGAGCTCCGGCTCGATTGCGACGAGGTGCGCAAATTCGCGATCGTCGCCGAGATCGCCGAGCGGCTCCGCCGAGCCGGGGCCGAGGTCATCGACATCGATGGGGTGCGGGTCAAAAGCCCGGATGGCTGGTGGCTGGTGCGCGCGTCAAACACCCAGGCGGTAATCGTCGCGCGCGCGGAGTCGAAAAGTGAAGCGGGGCTTGCGCGGCTGAAGCGCGAGATTACCTCGCAGCTCGTGGCGAGCGGGCTTGCCGTGACGCTCGGCTGACGAGAGTTACCGGCTCGCGACCTTCACCGGCGCCTGCACCACCGTGCACTCGATGTGCTGCCGGTGCAGTTCGCCGCAGGCTGCGCGCGCCGCAGGCTCGGTGAAATAGAGCAACCGGGCGCGATAAAGCCGCTCCCGCGCATCCGGCGCCAGGATCTGCCACTGCTTGCCCTTGACGAAAGCCCACCGGGCCACCTCGCGCTCGGCCCGCTCGGCGGCCGCCTCGACGCGATAGGCGCCGAGCTGGATCGCCCACGACTCGCGCGCGTCGGGAGTTACCGGGGCAGCCTCCGCTTTGCTGACCGGGGCGAGATGGGCGAGCGCCGCGTTGGCGACGGCGGCGACAGTCGACGGCGACGGCTGTGCCGGCGGCTGCTCGGCGGCCGCAGGCTGCGCCGCCGGTGTGGCCATTGCCGTTGCGGCTGCTGCGGCGAACGAAGGCTGCACTTGCTGTTGTTGCTCGGTGACGGCCGGCATCTGGCGCTGTGCGACCAATATGTTCGGCTGGCGCGCGAGATCGGCGAACCCGAGATCGAGCAGCTGCGCCATCGCCCCGTCACGGCTGCGCACCGTGCGGCCGCCGAGGATGACGCCGATCAGGCGACGGCCGTTCTGCACCGCCGATGTCGCCAGATTGAAGCCCGAGGCTTCGGTGTATCCGGTCTTGATCCCGTCGGCGCCGGGATACCAGCCGAGCATGTGATCGTGGCCGTTGACGGTCTCGCCGTTGAAATCGAATTTCGTGACCGCGAAAAACGGGTATTCGCGCGGGAAATCGCGGTACAGCGCCAAGGCGAGACGGGTGACATCGCGCGCCGTCGTCAGCTGCTCCGGATCGGGCAGCCCCGAGGCGTTGGAATAATGCGTGCGCGACATGCCGAGCTGCTGCGCCTTCTGGTTCATCAGCTGGGCGAAGCCCGGCTCGCTGCCGCCCAGCCCCTCGGCCAGCACGGCCGCGGCGTCATTGGCGGACTTGGTGACGATCGCCAGGATGAGGTCGCGCACCATGACCGCTTCGCCCGGCTGAAGCCCGAGCCGGGACGGGGCGTGCGTCGCCGCCGCCATCGACACCGGCAAGTATTGATCGTATTTCAGCCGCCCCTGATTGAGCGCCTCGAAGGTCAGGTACAGCGTCATCATCTTGGTGAGAGACGCCGGGTAGGTCACCGCGTCCGGGTTCAGCTCGCGCAGCACCTGCCCGGTTTCCGCATCGAGGACGATCGCCTCGTAGGCCGGGCCCTCTGGTCCCGCCAGGACGCGCGCCGCGCCGGCTGGCGATGACACCGTTGCGATGCCGAACGAAAAGATGGCTCCGAGAAATGCAAACCGCCGCGCTTGGCGGCCATGACCACGCAACAGCAACGACCGAGCCCGCACTTTAACCCCCGCCCCTTGAGCGAACGCCACAAACTCCCCCGGCCTTCATCAGGCCGCCAGAACGGTAAAAAAAAGATGAAACCTTGTCAAAGTCAGCGATCGCATGGGTGAGGCCGATCAGCGATAAAGAAACGCTCCATGAGCGAAATTATTCACCGCTATATCGCCAAGCATTCGCCCTCGACCCGGCCGACCAGTGGGCTATCCGCCCGACATTAGGCCGGGCCGTCCGATCGGTCGTTGTGCGTCGCACAAAACCGATTGACTGTTGGCCAGAAAGTCTTATCTACGATCTTGTGCATCGCAATAATTGGCATCGCGAGCGAGGTCGAGATGAGCGACGACAAGCAACCTAAGACGAAGCGTGCGGCGCCATTGCCGCGAACTGTTGACGAACCCGTGGCACAGGTGGTCGAACCTGCCATCTCCGCACCCGAACCTGCCGCGCCGGCGCCCGAGCCGATCGTTGTGGCGCCAGCCGCGCCGAAAACCGCTTTGCCGGTGCGTGTGCCCGAACCTCCGCGCGGCGGCGAACGCTGGTCCGATGCGTACCGCGCGATCCTCGTGTCAATGAGCGAATCGCAGGTGGCGATCGCTTCGGACACCGCAGCGTTGAGCTTGGAAATGAGCGGGCTGACCCGTTCGTATCTGACCGCGGCGGGTGACAGTGCGGTAGCGTTCTTTACGGCGCGCAGCCTGGCCGAAGCGGTTGAGGCGCAACTCGGCTTCGCGCGGCGCAGTCTCGATACGCTTGCCGGGAGCTCGACGCGACTTGGCGAGCTTGGCTTACGCCTCGCCGAAGCCGCCACGAAACCGGTGTTCCGTTCGTTTGCTGCTGGCTAGATTGCGGCGCGCTCCGCCGCAAGACCGCAGCAGATAAGCAGGTCCGCGCGGCGGGTTCTTGTTCTGCCGCGCCGATTGCGGGAAAGTCCGCCCGCAATCGGGGGAGCACTTATGCGCTTTATTTGTTTCCGTGCGTCGCGTCCGATCCTGGCGGCGGTGTTTTGCGGCGCGCTCGCGATTGGCGCCGGCAGCGGCGCGGCGAAGGCTCAGATCGGTCCGAAATCGGTCGAGTTGATCGACCGGCTATGCGCGCAGACGCTGCGTAATAACGAGGAAGACCGGCTCTACGGCGTGATCAGCCTCGCGGTGCGCGCCACGATCAGCTATCGCGGCGGCGAGTTTCAGCGCAACGTGATCGACGACGCAGTGCAGAACTCGCTCGACGCGCTGCTCGGCGATTGTCCCAAGCTGACTGCGGCCGATCCGTCGAAGCGGGTCGATATGGCGGTCAACGTGATCAGCGACACCACGACCAAGCTGCTGAACAACGCCACGGCGGCGCGCAAGAGCGGCGACAGGGAGAGCCCTTATCTGAAAAAGCCCGCGGGCAAGAACACCGCGGCCGACATCTCCGAAGAATTGTCGACGCAAGAGATCGACCAGTGGCTCAATTCGATGCCGCCGCGCGAGCGCGCATTGTCGCTTTTTCTTTACGCTTCCAATGTCACGCCCGCGCAAATCGCCGAAGCCGTCGGCGAAAAGCCCGGCACGATCGCCCATCAGCTCGGCGCCAGCAGAGCCGATCTGATGCACATCTTTAACGAGAACTGGGAGGAGCCGCTGAGCGGCCCGAATGCCGAGCCGGCGATCAAATACACCGAGAGTGGCGAGGGTTTCGCGGCGGTCATGGCGTCCACCGAAAGGTCGGCATCGCCCCCGGCGGCGTCAAGCTCGCAGGCGCCGGGCACGGCTGCCGAGGCGACGGAACCGCCGCCTGCCCCGACGCCGAATAAGGACGAGCCCAAGAACGGGCTCGCGGGGCTGAGGGTGACCGGCATCAGCGATATGGTCTATGCGGGATGGTCGCTGCTCGCCACCGCGCAGGGCCTGCCGCGCGAACAACGCGTCTCGATCAACCAGCCATTTCTGCTCGAACCCGATTCGCCCGGCATCAAGCGCATGCTGGTCACCGATATCGCCGAGATCGGCGACCCCAAAGCCGAGACGCGGCGGTTTTTGCTGAAAGCCTATGCAATCGATGGCGACAAGGACGGGGCGGGACTGCACGACTCTTTCCATGTCGGCAAGGCGCTGGACAACCCGGAGGCGCAGAAGACGCTCGCCAACCCCGATCTCACCTCGATCGAGGTGGCGCGCTGCCTGTGGCATGATTACGGCACCGGACCCGATCCCGGTTTGTGCCGTTAGGCGGCTAATCCTTGAGGTAGCGCGCGAAAAACGCCGGTACACGTTGCATCGCGTCGGCCCGCGCCGCCAAATCGGTGCCGACGATCGGCACCACGCCGGCGCGGGTGACGTATTTGGGTAGTTCCTGGATCCGCACGTTCGGCGCGTCGAACGCGTGGTAGGCGCCCGGATAGACGACGATCTCGGCCGTCGCGCCACGCGCTACCGCGCCGTCGATAAAATTCTTGCACAGCCCCGCGGGGGTCCAGACATCCGCCTCGCCCTGCAGCACCAGCAACGGAATTTTTGTCGTCCAGCCGGTAGGCCAGCGGTCGTCACGGCAGGAGGCCGGATAAAACGCGACCGCGACGCGGAAGTCCGGCTGCGTCAGATCGGCCGGACGGCCGCGGCTTGGCTCGCCGACTGACATCAGCACCACGCCGCCACCCTCCGACCAGCCGAGCGCGCCGATCCGGTCGCGCTGGATGTCGGGCTGCGTCTGCAGCCAGGCGAGCGCGCCGTAAGCGTCCTTGGCCCGGCCGCGGAAGAGGTGCAGATCGAACCCGCCGATCGAACACATCTCGCCGTGCTGGCGCGGCCCGAAACTGTCGACCAGCAGCACATCGTAGCCCTCCGCGTTGAGGCGATAGGCCCAGGCGAATTCGATCGGGAGGACGCCGCCGTCCTTCGTCATCATTCCTGAACAGCCGTGCAGCCCGACGACCGCCGAGTGCGGACCGGAGCCGCCGGTGCGGTACAAATACCCGTCGAGTATCGTGTGCTGGTCGTCGAGCGAGGGAAAATGCAC
>DATHCK010000129.1:0-7530 GCA_035319545.1 Allostellaceae bacterium
CTTTGCCTCGGCGCCGACCCTGGCGAGGAACTCGCCGCCGCGATCGACGATCGCCACCTCGACCGCGGTCGCCCCCGACAATGTCGCGAGCGCCGCCTCGCGCGCCCGCCGCGCGACGCCGTCAGCGAGAGCCGTCGCCCATTGGCCGGCGGCTTCGAGCACGGCGCCGGCGCTGTCGCATCCTTTCGCCGCCGCCTGTGTCGGCTCGTCGGCGCCGGCCGCCGCGAGCATCTGCAACAGCATCGCCAGATCGACCGCGCTCTTTGACGAATGCAGATCGAGGTGGCCGCCGGCGAACTTCGCGAGCTTGGCGAAGCCGCCGGCAAGCGTCAGAAGCGGCACCGGATGGCTGCGCAGATATTTGAGGGTGCCGCCGACAAAATCACCCATGTCAATCAGCGCATGATCGGGCAACCCGTAAAGGCGCTGCACCGCGCGCTCCGAAGTCGAACCCGTGGCGGCGGCGATATGATCGAGCCCAGCGGCGCGCGCGACGTCGATGCCGCGATGGATCGAATGTACCCAGGAGGCGCAGGAATACGGCACGACAATCCCGGTCGTGCCGAGGATCGACAGCCCGCCGACAACGCCGAGCCGCGCGTTCATGGTCTTTTCGGCAAGGCGCGCGCCCCCGGGGACGGCAATCGTGACCGTGACATCGGGCAGTGGTGCGCCGTTGGCCTCGGCAAGCTCGACGAGCGCCTCGCGGATCATCGCGCGCGGCGCCGGGTTGATCGCGGGCTCGCCAACCGCGAGCTGCAGCCCCGGCCGCGTGACGGTGCCGACCCCCTCGCCGGCCGCGAAGCCGATACCGGAGCCGGTATCCGCCCACGCCACCTCGGCGACGATCGTCGCGCCGTGGGTAACATCGGGGTCGTCGCCTGCGTCCTTGACGATGCCGGCACGGGCGCCGCCGCCGGTCATCTCGGCGAGCGCCAAAGGGAAGCTCGGCTTATGGCCGCGCGGCAGTCGGATCGTCACCGGGTCGGGGAACTCGCCGGTCAACAGCGCCTGGTACGCGGCGCGCGCAGCGGCCGCGGCACAAGCGCCGGTCGTCCAACCTCGGCGCAGCGGACGGGGTTCCTGCCGTGCCATAGAATGATCTTAGCAAAACCCGCAGGCCTGACTACCTTCCGACATATGAGCGATCTTTCGCGCCTCGCGCTGCCCGACCTCAAGCCCGGTCATGTCTGGCTGGTCGGCGCGGGCCCGGGCGACCCCGGCCTGTTATCGGTATTGGCGCTGCACGCGCTCGAAACCGCCGATGCAATCATCTGCGACGCGCTGGTCGATCCGCGCGTCTTGGCGATAGCGCGTTCAGGGGCGGCGATCGAGGATGCTGGTAAGCGCGGTGGCCGGCCGTCACCGCGCCAGCCCGACATCTCGGCCCGGCTGATTGCGCTCGCCCGCGCCGGCAAACGCGTGCTGCGACTCAAAGGCGGCGATCCGTGCGTGTTCGGCCGCGGCGGTGAGGAGGCACTGGCGCTGGCCGAGGCCGGCATACCATTCCGCATCGTGCCCGGGATCACCGCGGCGATCGGCGGGCTCGCTTATGCCGGCATTCCGCTGACGCATCGCGGCATCAACTCGGCGGTCACGCTCATCACCGGTCACAATAGCGACGGCGCGGTGCCGGGCGAAGAGCAGAGCGCGCCCGACTGGGCGGCGATCGCCAGAGGCTCGCCGGTCATCGTGCTCTACATGGCGCTAACCCATCTCGACGACATCGCGGCCCGGCTGATCGCGGCCGGACGCGCGCCCGACGAGCCAGTGGCGATCGTCAGCAAGGCGACGACCGCAGCGCAGCGCGTGGTGACGACGACGCTCGCCGAAGCCGCCCGCGCAGCCGCAGGCGTCGCCAGCCCGGCGATCATCGCGATCGGTGACGTCGTGCGCTTGCACGCGATGCTAACGTGGTACGGGAAGGAATGAGCAGCGGGATCATCCTCGCCGCGCCAAAATCGGGCAGCGGCAAGACGCTGATCGTTGCTGCACTGTTGCGACATTTGCGGGACAGCGGCATCTGCGTCGCCGCAAAATGCGGCCCTGACTATATCGACCCGACCTTTCACGCACTGGCGAGCGGCCGGCCGTGCATCAATCTCGACCCCTGGGCGATGCGGCCGGCGACGTTGGCCGCGCTCGTGAGTGATCTCGAGAGGTCGGCGGACCTGGTCCTGTGCGAAGGCGTGATGGGCCTTTTCGATGGCGCCGGGCCGGATGGCGAGGCGGGATCCACCGCCGAGCTGGCGCGCATCACCGGTTGGCCGGTCGTGCTGGTTGTCGATGCCAACGGACAAAGCGGCTCTGTTGCCGCGCTGGTCGAAGGGTTCGCCCGGCACGATCCGGAAGTGCCGCTCGCTGGCGTGATGCTCAACCGGGTCGCCAGCCCGCGCCATCGCGCGTTGCTGAGCGGCGCCACCGCGCGCCATTTGCCGGATGTGCCGGTGCTGGGTGCGATGCCGGGCGCGGAGAGCCTGGTGCTGGCGTCGCGCCATCTCGGGCTGGTTCCGGCGGAGGAAGCCGGCGGCATCGACGCGCTGCTCGATCGCGCCGCGGCGCAGCTGGCCGAGAGCTGCGACATCGACCGGCTGACTGCGCTCGCGAAGCCGGCGCGCTGTGCCGAGGCGGCAGGCTCGCCGGGGCTGCCACCGCTCGGTCAGCACATCGCGGTGGCGCGCGACGCCGCGTTCCTCTTCACCTACGACGCGACGCTCGCCGGCTGGCGACGCCAGGGTGCGGAACTATCGTTTTTTTCGCCGCTGGCCGACGAGCCGCCTTCGCCGCAGGCCGACGCGGTCTATCTGCCGGGCGGTTATCCCGAGTTGCACGCCGGGCGGATCGCCGCCGCATCGCGCTTTTTAGTCGGCTTGCGGGGCGGCGACAGGACGATTTACGGCGAGTGCGGCGGCTACATGGTGCTGGGCGAGAGTTTGACCGAGGCAGGCGGCGTCATGCATCGCATGGCCGGGCTATTGCCGCTGAAGACAAGCTTTGCCGAGCGGCACCGGCACCTCGGTTATCGAACCGTCCGGCTGCTCGCATCGAGCCCGCTTGGTCACGAAGGCGCGCATTTTCGCGGTCACGAATTTCATTATGCGACGATGATCGAAGAAAAAGGCGAGCCGTTGTTCGTGGTCGGCGATCCTAGCGGAAACGATCTCGGCCGTGCCGGGTTACGATGCGGCAATATCATCGGGTCGTTCATCCACCTGATCGATCGCGCGGACTAAATCCGCGTGCCCGAGACCCGGTCGAACAGATGCACGTGCTCCGGACGCGCCGCGAAACGCAACACCTCACCCAATGACGGATTGATCGTGCCGGCGGCGCGCGCGGTGATGACCTCCGCGCTGCCCGCGAGCTTGCCGTGGACGATCGTGTCGGCGCCGAGCCGCTCCAAGAGCTCGACGGTCAGCGGCAGCGGCCCTTCATTCGCCAGCTCCAGATGCTCGGGGCGCAGCCCGACCATCACGCCGCGCCCCGCCTCCCCCGCCGGCCACTTGCACGGCACCACGCAATTGCCGATCACGACACCCGACGCGTCGAGCCGACCCTCGACCAAATTCATCGCCGGCGAGCCGATGAACCCGGCGACAAAGGCGGTCGCCGGCCGCTCGTAAAGGTCGAGCGGCGGGCCGATCTGGTCGGCATTGCCGGCGTTCATGACGATTAGCCGATCGGCGAGGGTCATCGCCTCGACCTGGTCGTGCGTCACGTAAAGCGAGGTGGTGCCCAGTTCCTGCTGCAGGCGCTTGATCTCAACCCGCATCTGGACGCGCAGCTTGGCATCGAGATTGGAGAGCGGCTCGTCAAAGAGGAACACCTTGGGGTCACGGACGATGGCTCGGCCCATCGCGACGCGCTGGCGCTGACCGCCCGACAACTGGCGCGGCTTGCGCTCGAGGAGGCCGTCGAGTTGCAGGATGGCGGCGGCCTTGTCGACGCGCAGCTTGATCGCCTCGCGGCCCATGCCGCGCATACGCAAGCCATAGGCCATATTGTCGAAGCAGCTCATATGCGGGTAGAGCGCGTAGTTCTGGAACACCATCGCGATGTCGCGATCCTTGGGCTCGACATTGTTGACGACGCGGCCATCGATCGCCACCGCGCCGGAGGTCACGGTCTCGAGCCCCGCGACCATGCGCAGCAGGGTCGACTTCCCGCAGCCCGAGGGGCCGACCACGACCACCAGTTCGCCATTCGCGACGTCGCAGCTGACGCCGTGCACGACTTCACGGTCGCCGTAGGATTTTTTGACATCGGTTAGGGTCAGTGTGGCCATCTATGCCCTCACGGGTCGTGGCGGAAACGGCGTTCGCCGACACGAGTTTCGGTTTCCCGAAAACCGAGCTGTTCGAGATGGCCCACCAACCCCGTGCGGTTCGCGTCCTTGACGCCGGTGCTAACCGGCGCGGCGCGTTCCAGCACCTTGCCGATCAGCGCGTCGAGGCTTTCACCTGCGGCGTAACGCATATCGAGCGCCTCGTTCTCGCCCCAATGGCGGCCAGTCTGGACATTGTCGACGAGCACGCAGCCGACGATTTGCCCGCCTTCCTCGACGACCCATGACTCGCCCCAGCCAAGCGTCTTGCGCAGCTGCGCATAGAGCGCCTCTTCCTGTTCCAAGCTCTCGACCGCGAGCGGAATGTCGGCGGCGAGCCGCAGCAGCAGCGTGTGGATGTCGGCGGCGTCGCCCACCACGGCGGGGCGGAGAACAGGATCGCTCATTTCTCGGTATCGACCAGGCCTTTGACGAACCAGCGCTGCATCAACAGCACCACCGCGATCGGCGGCAGGATCGCCAAGAGCGCCGTCGCCATGACGATTTGCCACTCGGTCTGGGTGTCGCCATTGCCGATCATCTCGCGCATGCCGATGATGATCGTCGTCATCGACGGTGTGTTGGTGACGAGCAGCGGCCAGAGATACTGGTTCCAGCCATAGATGAAGAGGATCACGAACAAGGCGGCGATATTGGTCCTCGACAGCGGGATCACCGTGTCCATGAAGAAGCGAAGCGGGCCGGCCCCGTCAATCTTCGCGGCCTCGACCAGCTCGTCCGGGATCGTCAAAAAAAACTGGCGAAACAGCAGGGTCGCGGTTGCCGAAGCGACCAACGGCAGGCTCAGCCCGGCGTAGCGGTCGATGAGCCCGAGGTTGGTCGCGATCTGATAGGTCGGGATGATGCGCACCTCAACGGGCAGCATCAGCGTCACGAAAATCGCCCAGAAGCAGATTTTGCGCATCGGGAAGCGAAAGAACACCACCGCGTAGGCCGAGGGCAGCGAGATTGCGATCTTGCCGACCGCGATGATCAGCGCCATGACCATACTGTTGAACATCATCCGGCCGACGCTGACGCCGCTGGTCTTGGCGGTGCCGGCGGTCATCGCGTCGGTGAAGTTGCGTATGATGTGACTGCCGGGGACGAGAGTCATCGGCATGTCGAGGATCGTCGGCAGGTCGTGCGTCGAGGCAACGATCGCGACATAGATCGGAAACAGCACGATCGCGATCCCGGCGATGAGGATCGTGTGCGGAACCCAGGCGCTCTGGCGGGCTGTCACCATCAGTGGCCCCTAAGCATAGTGCACCCGACGCTCGATAAAGCGGAACTGGATCGCGGTAAGCGCGATGACGATCGCCATCAGCACCACCGATTGGGCCGCCGAACCGCCAAGGTCGAGGCCCACAATGCCGTCATACCAGACCTTGTAGACGAGGATTTCAGTCGCCTTGTTCGGCCCACCCTGCGTCACGTTGTGGATGACGCCGAACGTATCGAAGAAGGCGTAGACCATGTTGACGATGACGAGAAAAAAAGTCGTCGGCGCGAGAAGGGGGAAGATGATCGTCCAGAAGCGGCGGCGCGGGGTCGCGCCGTCGATCGCCGAGGCTTCGAGCAGCGCCGCCGGGATAGCCTGCAGTCCGGCAAGGAAGAAGAGGAAATTATAGGCGATCTGCCGCCATGCCGCGGCGAGGATGACGAGCGCCATCGCCTGTTTGCCGTTGAGGAAATAATTCCAGTCGATGCCGGTCCTTGTCAGCGCATAGGCGACGACGCCGATGCTGGGATTGAAGAGGAACATCCAGAGCACCCCCGCAACCGCCGGCGCGATCGCATAGGGCAACAGCAGGACGGTCTTGTAGAACGTCGCGCCGCGCACCACGCGGTCGGCCATCACCGCGAACAGCAGCCCCGGCGCTAATGCGAGGATCGCCACCGCGATGCTAAAAAACGCCGTCACCGCGAACGAGAAGATGTAGTTGGGGTCGGCGAACAGTGTCGCGAAATTGTCCCAGCCGACGAAGCGCGTCGAAAGGCCAAAGGCGTCGCCGCCCTGCACCGATTGGACTATCGCCTGCCCCGCCGGCCAGAAGAAGAAGATCACCGTCACCGCCAGCTGGGGCAACAGCAGCAGCGCCGGGAACAGCCAGCCGGAAAAGACAACGCGGCGGTCCATTTGGACGCGCCCGCCCTAACAACCATCCCCTCCCCCAGGTTTGACCCGGGGGTCCACGAACAGCGTCCGTCTATTCGTGGATGGCCGGATCAAGTCCGGCCAAGGTAAAAATGGGCGTGTTTTAGCCACGAACCTACTGCGTGTTTTTCTGAAACTGGCGCAAGAGTGCATCGCCGCGCTCGACGGCGTCGTCGAGCGCGGCCTTGGCAGTCATCTTACCGGAGAACGCGCCCTCGAGATCCTCGGCGATGACATCGCGGATCTGCACCATGTTGCCAAAGCGCAAGCCCTTCGAGTTTTCGGTTGGCGGCTTGCCGGTCATCTGCAGGATCGCGACTTCGGTGCCAGGGTTCTGGTCGTAGAACCCGTCGGTTTTGGTCTTCTCGTAGGCGGCCTTGGTGATCGGCAGATAGCCGGTCTGCTCGTGCCACCATTCCTGCACCGGCGTGCCCGACAGGTAAGTAAAGAACTTGGCGATGCCCTTGTACTGCTCGGGCTTTTTGCCCGCCATCACCCACAGGCTTGCGCCGCCGATGATCGAGTTCTGCGGCGCGCCCGCGACATCGGGATAGTAGGGCAGTTGGGTGACGCCCCACTCGAATTTGGCGTTGTTCTTGAACAGGCCGTAAGCCGCCGACGAATCCTCAATCATGCCACAATCGCCACTGACGAACTTCTGCTCCGGCTCGACGGTGCGACCGCCATAATCGAAGCCCTTGTCCTTCTGGGCATCGGCAAGGTTGGCGATATGGCGCTCGACGGTCGGGTTGTTGAACTTGAGCACCGCATCGGGGCCACCAAGGCCGTTTTCCTCGGTACCGATGGGCAAATTGTGCCAGGCGCTGAAATTCTCGATCTGCACCCAGCTAACCCAGGCCGAGGTGAGGCCGCAGGCGACTCCGGCGGCGCGCAATTTCTTCGCCGCCTCAAAGGTCTCCGGCCAAGTCTTGGGTGGCTTGTCGGGGTCAAGCCCGGCCTTTTTGAAGGCATCCTTGTTCCAATAAACCACCGGGGTTGAGCTGTTGAACGGCAAGGACAGCATCTTGCCGTCGGGGGTGCTGTA
>DATHCK010000130.1:0-19677 GCA_035319545.1 Allostellaceae bacterium
AGCTTGGCGGCGTAGGCCTCGGCTACGGCCTCCTCGAGCCGCTCGCGTTCGCGCACGAACTCGCCGCGCACATAGGTGTAGCAGGTGTGCGCCCGCATGGCGAAAGAGGCGAGCAGCGCGCCTTCAACCAGAAGGTGCGGATCATGGCGCATGATCTCGCGGTCCTTGCAGGAGCCCGGTTCGGACTCATCGGCATTGACGACGAGGTAGGAGGGGCGAGGATCGCTCTTGGGCATGAACGACCATTTGAGGCCGGTCGGGAACCCCGCGCCGCCGCGGCCGCGCAGCCCGGACGCCTTGATCTCGTCGACAATCCAGTCTCGGCCCTTGAGGACCAAATCCTTGGTGCCGTCCCACACGCCGCGCGAGCGGGCGCCGGCGAGGCGCCAATCGCCCTCGCCGTAGAGGTTGGTGAAGACGCGGTCCTGGTCAGCCAGCATCCTCGGCTTTCCTCGTTCTGGGGCGGGCCGGCTTCTTGGCCGGGGCAAGTTCGGTCAGCGTGGTCTTGCCCGGAGCCGGCATCGAGCCTTGCCGCCCGGTGACCGAGCCCATCGCCGGCTGGGTTCCGGCGGCGAGCGCATCAAGCAGCTCTTCGGTCGCCGGACCGTCGAGGTCTTCGTAGAAATCGTCGTTGACCTGGAGGATCGGCGCGTTGACGCAGGCGCCAAGGCATTCCACCTCGACCAGCGTGAACTGGCCGTCGGCGGTGCTTTCCCCGACACCGATGCCGAGCTTTTTCCCACAAGCGGCAACGATGTCGTCGGAACCGCGCAGCCAGCACGGGGTCGTCGTGCAGGCTTGCAAGAACCAGCGTCCGACCGGGCGCAGGTTGAACATGGTGTAGAAGGTCGCGACCTCGTAGACGCGGATCGGCGCCATGTCGAGGATCTCGGCGACCTTGTCCATCGCCGCGCGAGGCAGCCAGTTGTCGTGCTGGCGCTGCGCGATGTCGAGAAGCGGCAGCACCGCGCTCGCCTGCCGGCCTGGTGGGTATTTGGCGATGTGATATTTGGCCTTTTCGAGGTTCTCCGGCGTGAACTCGAAGCTCGCCGGCTGCTCCAAGGCAGGGCCGCTGATGCCGTGCTCGCTCATCGGTCGATCTCGCCGAAGACGATGTCCATCGAGCCGATAACCGCCACGAGGTCGGCCAGCATGTGGCCCTTGCATAGAAACTCGGTCGCCTGCAGGAAGGCAAAACCGGGCGCACGGATCTTGCAGCGATAAGGCCGGTTGGTGCCGTCGGCGACGAGATAGACGCCGAACTCGCCCTTTGGCGCCTCGACGGCGGTGTAGGTCTCGCCGGCCGGCACGTGGTAGCCCTCGGTATAAAGCTTGAAGTGGTGGATGAGCGCTTCCATCGACTGCTTCATCTCGCCGCGCGAAGGCGGCGATATTTTCCGGTTGTCGGTCTTAACCGGCCCAGATGGCATTTTTTCGAGGCATTGCTTGATGATGCGCACCGACTGGCGCATCTCCTCGACGCGAACCAGATAGCGGTCGAAGCAGTCGCCGTTCTTGCCGACCGGGATGTCGAAATCCATCTCGGCATAGACGTCGTAGGGCTGCGCACGGCGCAAATCCCAGGCAACGCCCGAGGCGCGGATCATCGGCCCCGACATGCCCCAATCGGCCGCGTCTCGCGCGCTCAGCACGCCGATATTGACCGTACGCTGGCGAAAGATGCGGTTGTCGGTCAGCAGGCCTTCGATGTCGTCGATGGTCTTCGGGAAGGTCTCACAGAACGCCGCGATGTCGTCGACGAGGCGCGGCGGCAGGTCCATATGGACGCCACCGGGGCGGAAATAATTGGCGTGGAGGCGCGCCCCCGAGGCGCGCTCATAAAACTCCATCAGCCGCTCGCGCTCCTCGAACCCCCAGAGGAACGGGGTAATCGCGCCGAGATCGAGACCGAACGCGCAGATATTCAGCAAGTGATTGAGGATGCGGGTGATCTCGGCAAACAGCACGCGGATGTACTGGCCGCGCGGCGGCGCCTCGATACCCATCAGTTTCTCGACCGCCAGCGAGAACGCATGCTCCTGGCACATCGGCGAGACGTAATCGAGACGGTCGAAATAGGGGATCGCCTGGAGATAGGTTTTGTATTCGATGAGTTTTTCCGTGCCGCGATGCAGCAGGCCGATATGCGGGTCGGCGCGCTCGATGGTCTCGCCGTCCATCTCCAGCACCATCCGCATCACGCCGTGCGCCGCCGGGTGCTGCGGCCCGAAATTCATCGTGAAATTGCGGATATGGGGCGCGCCCTCGAGCTCCGGGTCGAGCGCCTCGAGCGCGCTGGGTGTGGGTTGGTCGCTCATGGCGCCTTCGAGCTCTTCTCGGCCGAGCGAATTTCCTCTGGGGTGCTTGCCTTCTCGTCACCAGGGAGGATGCGATCCATCCCTTCCCAGGGCGACAGGAAATCGAAACTGCGGAATTCTTGTTTCAATTTGACCGGCTCATAGACGACGCGTTTCTGGTCCTCGTCGTAGCGCAGCTCGACATAGCCGGTCAGTGGAAAGTCCTTGCGCAACGGATGCCCGTCAAAACCGTAATCGGTGAGGATGCGGCGCAAATCCGGGTGGTCGCTAAAATAAATGCCGTAAAGGTCCCAGGCCTCGCGCTCCCACCAGCCGGCGACGCTGAAAAGCCCGGTCGCCGACGGCACCGGGTTCTCCTCGTCGGTTTGCACCTTGAGCCGGACGCGCAAATTCCGGCTCATGCTCAAAAGATTGTAGACGACCTCGAAGCGTTCCGGCCGGTCGGGATAGTCGACGCCGCATAGGTCGCAAAGCACCGTAAAGCGGCACTGCCGGTCGTCGCGCAGAAAACTCAGCGTATCGAGCAGCCCATCGCGCGGAACACTGACAGTAAGCTCGCCATGGTGGATATCGCAACCTTGCACGACGCCCGCGAGCGAGGCGGCAAGATGTTCGGCCAGGGCGGTGAGCTTTTCGTCCATCGCCCCGCTCAGCGATCAAAGTTGCGGTTTCGTCTGATTTTTTTCTGCAGCAGCAGCACGCCGTAAAGCAGCGCTTCGGCGGTCGGCGGACAACCGGGCACGTAGACGTCGACCGGCACGATCCGGTCGCAGCCGCGCACCACCGAATAGGAGTAGTGATAATAGCCGCCGCCATTGGCGCAGGAGCCCATCGAGATCACCCAGCGCGGTTCGGCCATTTGGTCGTAAACCTTGCGCAGCGCCGGCGCCATCTTGTTGCACAGCGTGCCGGCGACGATCATTACGTCTGACTGGCGCGGGCTCGGCCGGAACACGACGCCAAACCGGTCGAGATCGTAGCGGCTGGCGCCGGTGTGCATCATCTCGACCGCACAGCACGCGAGACCGAAGGTCATCGGCCATAGCGACCCGCTTCGCGCCCAATTCACCAACGCGTCGAGCGACGAGACGATGAAGCCACGATCCTGCAGTTCTTCGGTGGCGGCGCGCAGCAGCGCGTCCTGCTCCTGGCCGGGCGGGACCGGCGTGCCAGCCGTGCCGCTGGGGCTCATCACTCCCATTCGAGCGCCCCCTTTCGCCACTCATAGGCGAACCCGACCGTCAACACGGCGAGGAACGCCACCATCGACCAGAAGCCGAAAAGGCCGATATCGCCGAGCGACACCGCCCAGGGAAATAGGAACGCGACCTCGAGATCGAAAATGATGAAGAGGATCGCTACCAGATAATAGCGAACGTCGAATTTCACGCGCGCGTCTTCGAACGGATCGAAGCCACACTCATAAGGCGACAGCTTCTCGGAATCGGGCCGCTGACGCGCCAGCACGAACGACGCCGTGATCATCGCGACACCAATCCCGCCGGCGATGACGAGGAAGACCAGGATCGGGAAATACTCGGCGAGCAGGCTGTCCATCGCGGACCCTCGACCCCCAGGCTAACGACACCCTTCAAGTGACGCCGCATCGACGCCAAATGACGGCGCCCCGTCATCCTCCAAACCGTCATCCGGGAGACCGGCGACGGCGCCGCGCAATCGCGACCGATGGCGGGAGCGACGGGACTCGAACCCGCGGCCTCCGGCGTGACAGGCCGGCGCTCTAACCAACTGAGCTACGCCCCCACATGCGGTCGCCATCGTGTTACTAGCGGGGCGCCAACTCGTACCCTCCGCCCCTTGGGGTGTCAAGCGAGCGAGGACCGCCCGAAGCGCCAATGTCGCGAGCGCCACCGCCACCGCCTTTATCAGACGATGGTGATTAAGCGCGCGCCGTCCGGCCTCTGGTCACCGTGGTGGGCGATGAGGGATTCGAACCCCCGACCCCCTCGGTGTAAACGAGATGCTCTGCCAACTGAGCTAATCGCCCGAGACGGTGAAGCCGGTGACACGACTGGCGGCCGCGTCACCATACAGCCACGCCGAGCTTTGGCCTAGTTTTGCGGCCCCAAACCTCGAGACCTAGTTCCGCGAGAGCTAGTTCAGCGAGTCACGCAGACGGCGGCCCGGCTTGAATTTCGCCTGTTTCGACGCGGCGATCTTGATTTTCTCACCGGTGCGCGGATTGCGCCCTTCCGAGGCCGCACGCCTGGCGACCGAAAAAGTGCCAAATCCCACGAGACGCACCTCGCCACCACTCTTTAAAGCCCCGGTGATCGAGTCGAACACCGCCTCGACAGCCTTGCTCGCGGCCGTTTTTGACAGATCGGCCTTACCTGCAACGGCATCGACGAGTTCGTTTCTGTTCACGTGTCGCCCCCTACCCTTAAGTTCGGAAGAAGTTTTCAGCGGAAAGCAACCGGAGTGTAGAGCGCGCCCGAACACGGGTCAACGTCGGCGCGCATTGGGAAACCAAGGTTTTTTTGAACCTTACCGGCCGTTGTCACCGCCGCACTTGAAGTTGGACGGCTGGCGACACCGGTCGGTCAGTTTAAATCAGTGCGTTAGAAGCCCGGAGCGTTCTTCGCCGGCTGCGGGAATAACAGGCGCCGCCTCAGCATCCTCGACCCAGGTCACCGGCGTCAAGGGCCCGGCGAGCGCGTGCAGCAGCACCTCGTCGGCCGTATTCACCGGGATAATCTTGAGGCCGCGCTTGACGTTGTCGGGAATCTCGGCGAGGTCTTTTTCATTCTCCGCCGGGATCAGCACCGTTTTCAGGCCGCCGCGCAGCGCCGCCAAGAGCTTTTCCTTCAGTCCGCCGATCGGCAGCACCCGGCCGCGCAAGGTGATCTCGCCGGTCATTGCGATGTCGCGTTTTACGGGAATGCCCGTCAGCACCGACACGATCGACGTCACCATGCCGACGCCGGCCGACGGGCCGTCCTTCGGCGTCGCGCCCTCCGGCACGTGAACGTGAATGTCCTTCTTGTCGAAGACCGACGGCAGAATGCCGAACACGGTGCTACGCGACTTAACGTAGCTCTCGGCCGCCTGGACCGACTCCTTCATGACATCACCGAGCTTGCCGGTTGCCGTCACGCGTCCCTTGCCAGGCAGCGTGACCGCCTCGATCGTCAGCAGTTCGCCACCGACCTCCGTCCACGCGAGGCCGGTCGTTACGCCGACCAGATCCTCGCTTTCCGCTTCGCCAAAGCGGAAGCGCCGCACGCCGGCATATTTGTCGAGGTTGCGCCGGGTAACGAGAACCTTACCGTCCTTGCCGGCCTTCTTCATCAAGATGTCTTTGATCGCCTTGCGCGTCAGGTTGGCGATCTCGCGCTCAAGATTGCGGACGCCGGCTTCACGCGTGTAGTAGCGAATGAGATCTCGCAGCGCGTCGTCACTGATCGACCATTCGGCCTTTTTAAGCCCATGCTGCTCGATCTGCTTGGGGATCAGGTGGCGCTTGGCAATCTCGACCTTCTCGTCCTCGGTGTAGCCGGGGATGCGGATGATCTCCATGCGGTCCATCAGCGGCTGCGGCATGCGCAGCGTGTTGGCCGTGGTCACGAACATCACATCCGACAAGTCGTAATCGACCTCGAGGTAGTGGTCGTTGAAGGTCGAGTTCTGCTCGGGGTCGAGGACTTCGAGCAGCGCCGAGGACGGGTCGCCGCGCCAGTCGGCGCCGAGCTTGTCGACCTCGTCGAGCAAAAACAGCGGGTTTGACGACTTCGCCTTCTTCATGCCCTGCAACACCTTGCCGGGCATCGAACCGATATAGGTTCGGCGGTGGCCGCGAATCTCGGCCTCATCACGCACGCCGCCCAGCGACATGCGGACAAAGTTGCGGCCGGTCGCCTTGGCGACCGATTTGCCGAGCGAGGTCTTGCCGACGCCCGGCGGGCCGACCAGACAAAGGATCGGGCCCTTGATCTTCTTCATCCGCTGCTGGACGGCGAGGTATTCAAGGATGCGCTCCTTGACCTTTTCCAACCCGAAATGGTCGGCGTTGAGCACCCGCTCCGCCGCGGCGATGTCGCGCTTGATCTTGGTGCGGCTGTGCCAAGGCAGCGACAGCATCCAGTCGAGATAGTTTCGCACGACGGTCGCTTCCGCCGACATCGGGCTCATGCTGCGCAGCTTTTTGAGTTCCGCCAGAGCCTTATCACGCGCTTCTTTAGAGAACTTGGTCTTGGCGATCTTGGCTTCGAGTTCGGCCATTTCGTCCTTGCCGTCCTCGCCTTCGCCGAGCTCCTTCTGGATCGCCTTCAACTGTTCGTTCAGGTAGTACTCGCGCTGCGTCTTCTCCATCTGCCGCTTGACGCGGTTGCGGATGCGCTTTTCGACCTGCAGGACGCCGATCTCGCCTTCCATGTAGCCGAATACCTTTTCGAGCCGCTCCGATACGGGGACGGTCTCGAGCAGCTCCTGCTTCTCGGGAATCTTAAGCGTCAGGTGCGAGGCGACCGTGTCGGCGAGCTTGCCGGGGTCCTCGATCTGATTGATCGACACCAGCACCTCGGGCGGGATTTTCTTGTTGAGTTTGATGTACTGCTCGAACTGCGTAACCACCGTGCGAGCCAACGCCTCAGTCTCCTGCTGCGAGCCGCCGCCATCGCCGAGCCCCTCGGCATAGGCCTGGAAGAACGCACTGTTCTCGGCGAAGCGCGTGATGCGTGCGCGCTGCCCACCTTCGACCAGCACCTTGACCGTGCCGTCGGGCAGCTTCAACAGCTGCAGCACGGTGCCGACCGTACCGATCATGTAGATGTCCGAGGTCGTCGGATCGTCCTGCGCGGCGTTCTTCTGGGTGACGAGCAGGATTTGCTTGTCGTCTTTCATGACGTCTTCGAGCGCCCGCACCGATTTCTCGCGGCCGACAAACAGCGGCACGATCATGTGCGGGAAGACCACGATGTCGCGGAGCGGCAGGACGGGATAGAGCGCAACGCGTGCAGGTTCTGACATGAGCCCTCTTTCGTCGGGGGCCGACCGCCGGAGGAGGCGGCTGGCATTTATCCTAGGCCGTAATTAGTTTGGCGTTTGGTGGCCCGCCGTCAAGCGGTGCCGCTAAGTGCCGCATCCCTTGACAAAGCGGGATGCCGATCAGTCGGCGGTCCCGCTTTCGCCTCGGCGGTCGGAATAGATGTGCAGCGGCTTGGTGCGGCCATCGACCACCTCGCGGTTGATGACGATCTCGCTGACCCCGGCGAGGCTCGGCAGCTCGAACATCGAATCGAGCAGGATCGACTCCATGATCGAACGCAGGCCGCGCGCCCCGGTTTTGCGGGCGATCGCCTTATGGGCGATGCCGCGCAGCGCCTCGTCGGTCAGCTCGAGACGGACGTCCTCCATCTCGAACAGCCGCTGATATTGTTTGACGAGCGCGTTCTTGGGCTTGGTCAGGATATCGACCAACGCGTCCTCGTCGAGGTCGTCGAGCGTCGCGACGACCGGCAGCCGGCCGACGAATTCGGGAATGAGGCCGAATTTCAGCAAATCCTCGGGTTCGAGATTGCGCAGGATCTCGCCGGTCTTGCGCTCGTCGGGGCCGCGCACCTCGGCGCCAAAGCCGATCGAGGTGCCCTGCCCGCGCTGCGCGATGATCTTTTCGAGGCCTGAAAAAGCACCGCCGCAGACGAAGAGGATGTTGGTGGTGTCGACCTGCAGGAACTCCTGCTGCGGGTGCTTGCGCCCGCCCTGCGGCGGGACCGAGGCGATCGTGCCCTCCATGATCTTGAGGAGGGCCTGCTGCACGCCTTCGCCCGAGACGTCGCGGGTGATCGACGGGTTGTCGGATTTGCGCGAAATCTTGTCGACCTCGTCGATATAGACGATGCCGCGCTGCGCCCGCTCGACGTTGTAATCCGCGGCTTGCAGCAGTTTCAGGATAATGTTCTCGACATCCTCGCCGACATAGCCGGCCTCGGTCAGCGTCGTCGCGTCGGCCATCGTGAACGGCACGTCGATGATCCGCGCCAAGGTCTGCGCCAGCAGCGTCTTGCCCGAGCCGGTCGGGCCGACCAGCAGGATGTTCGATTTCGCCAGCTCGACGTCATTGTTCTTCGCGCCGTGGGCGAGCCGCTTGTAGTGGTTGTGGACGGCGACCGACAGCACGCGCTTGGCGTGGCTCTGGCCGATCACATAATCGTCAAGCACCCGACAGATGTCGCGCGGTCCCGGCACGCCGTCGCGCGACTTGACGAGCGTCGTCTTGTGCTCCTCACGGATGATGTCCATGCAGAGCTCGACGCATTCGTCGCAGATGAAAACCGTCGGGCCGGCGATAAGCTTTCTGACCTCGTGCTGGCTTTTGCCGCAAAACGAGCAGTACAGCGTATTTTTTGAATCACCACCGCTGGACTTGGTCATCGCCGCTCCGTCGCTTCCCATGCGCGGGCAGGGCGGCCGGAGCCGCCGAACCGGCGCGGGGTCAGGGTCTCGTTCGATACCCTCCCCCGGCTTTTAAAGTATATGTGCTCGTGATCGATCAACAACTAGTTAAATCCTTTACGACCGCGACCAAGCTACCCGGTCGCTGTTTTACGCCCGCGCCTTCTCGTCCACGATGCCCGGCCGCGCGTCGACGACCTCGTCGATCAACCCGAACTCCTTGGCCTCGAGCGGCGACAGAAACTTGTCGCGCTCGACCGCATTCTGCACCACATCGAGCGGCTGCCCGGTGTGTTTAACGTAAATTTCGTTGAGCCGTGCCCGCAGCGCCAGAATTTCGCGCGCCTGGATCTCGATGTCGGTCGCCTGGCCCTGCGCGCCGCCTGAGGGCTGGTGGATCATGATCCGCGAATTGGGCAGCGAGAAACGCTTGCCCGCCGTCCCGGCGCAAAGCAGCAGCGACCCCGCCGACGCCGCCTGGCCGATGCACACGGTCGAGACCGGCGAGCGGATGTACTGCATGGTGTCGTACATCGCCAGGCTCGAGGTCACCACGCCACCCGGCGAGTTGATGTAGAAGGCGATGTCCTTGGTCGGGTTTTCGGCTTCGAGAAACAGGAGCTGCGCGCAGATTAGGCTGGCGACCGCATCGTGGATCGGGCCGACCAGGAAGATGATTCGCTCCTTCAACAGCCGCGAATAAATGTCGTAGGCGCGCTCACCGCGGTTGGTCTGCTCGACCACCATCGGCACCAGGTTGTTCATATAATATTCGTAAGGGTCGTTCATTCCGTCTCTCCTTTGGCTGGGGCCTTGGCGCGGCGCCCGCCGGTTTGTCTCCGCGGTTTCTTGGCCGCCGGCTTTTCCTCGGCTGGCGCCTCGTTCTCTGCGGCTTCATCGGCCTCGGTCATCGCCAGAAGCTCTTTAGGGCTCACTTTGCGTTCGGCGGGCTTCGCCAACTCGACGATGTAATCGACCACCTTCTCCTCGAAGATCGGCGCCCGAAGGTTGCCGGCGGCTTCGGGGTTTTGACGATAGTAATCGAGCACTCGCCGCTCCGCGCCCGGAAAGCGCTGAGCCTCCCGGATCAGGGCCTGGTTGAGCTCGTCCTGAGAGACGGTGATATTGGCATTGCGACCGACATCGGCAAGCAGCAAACCGAGACGAACACGCCGCTCGGCGAGAGACTGGTATTCGCCCTTGAGTTTTTCGTCGTCCTCGGTGGGCGCGGCAGGCACGGCCGGGGCTTCGGCTGACGCCTCGCCGGGCGTCTGACCGGCTGCATAGGCCTTTTCCGCCTCGTGCTGCTGCCAGATATTATTGAACTCGATCTCCACCATCCCCGGCGGCACCGGAAAGGAGTAGGCGCCGGCCAGTTTATCGAGCAGCTGCCGCTTGAGGCGCTGGCGGGTGACCGTGCTGTAATCTCGGGCGATCCGGTCGCGCACTTCCTGACGCAATTCCGCGAGAGTCTCGAGCCCGACCTCTTCGGCGAGCGAATCGTCGATCTTCGCCGGCGCTTTTTCGCGCACCTCCTTGACCTTGACGGCGAAGGTCGCGTCCTTGCCGGCGAGTTCGGGACCGCCGTAATTCTCGGGGAAGGTGACCTTCACCGTGCGGCCCTGATCGGCCTTGGCGCCGACGAGCTGATCCTCGTAGCCCGGCACGAACTGCCCGGAGCCGAGCTCGAGCGAGACGTTTTCGCCCTTGCCGCCGGGGAACTCGACATCGTCGATCTTGCCGACAAAATCGATGACGACGATGTCGCCCTTTTTCGCCACGCGCTTGACCGGCTCGGTCTTGCGATGCTGCTCGGCGATCCGCTCGACCGCGCTGTCGACGTCCTCGTCGGGCACCTCGATGGTGATCCGTTCGAGCCCCAGCGCGTTGAAGTCGGGCGCCGGCACATCGGGCAGCACTTCGACCGACATCGTGTATTCGAAATCGGCGCCTTCATTGGCCGAGACGATCTCGACCTTAGGCTGCAGTGCTGGCCGCAGATTGCGCTCGCGGATCGCCTCGGCCGAGCTTTCCTGGACCGTGTGCTCCAGCACCTCGCCGCGGATCGCGCTGCCATAGCGCTGGCGCAACAGGCTCTGCGGCACCTTGCCGGGGCGGAAGCCGGGCAGACGGATCGACTGCCCAAGTTGCGTGAGGCGGCTATTGACCTGGGTTTCGAGCTCACCGGCGGGAATGACGATCTTGAACTCACGCTTCAATCCGTCGGCGTTGGTCTCGGTCACTTGCATTTGATGACACTCATGTTCTTCGGGGGAATGAGTCTTTCAAAACGCGGCGCTGGTGCGGGCGGAGGGATTTGAACCCCCACGATTTTCATCGCTGGAACCTAAATCCAGTGCGTCTACCAATTCCGCCACGCCCGCCGCAAATCAACAGAAAAGATGACGCCGTGAGGCGGCGCATCGGCCGCGGCGCCTTCTAACACAGTCGCTCAGACTAACATAAGAGGGCTAACATAAGAGGGCGATGGCGCGTCTCAGCGGTTGCGCAACAGATGGCGCACGGCGGACGACATCGCCACCTTGCCCTCGCCGCGATAGGCCTCGTGGTTGGCTTCGATGTGGTCGAGCCGATAGAGATAGTTGACCATCATCCCCGCCGATTGCTGCAGCCCTTTTTCCGACGTGTCGCCAAGCCAATTGATGCGATCGACCCGAGCACCATTGGTTAGATGGAAATGCGCAACCGCGTCGGCGGCGCGGTTGCCGCGGCCTTTCTCCTCGACCAGGTATTGCGCGCACAGCCGCAGCAACGACTCGTGCAGCACGCCCGTCAGCGTGGGATCGTTATGCCAGCCCGGCCGATCGAGCAGCTGGACGAGGTCGGCGCCGGTTGAGCCGTTGCTTGTCGCGGCGGCCAACGCCTTCGCCTCGACCGGCAGCAGCAGGTCGGCACGGTGCCGCTCCTTGTCGAGCCAGGCGCGGAAGCCGGGGATCGGCGACAAGGTCGCAAAGATCTTGAGGCGCGGCAGCTCGACCGCCAACAGCTCGACGACGCGCTTGATGAGGAAATCGCCAAAGCTGATGCCGTTGAGCCCGCGATGGCAGTTGGAGATCGAATAAAAGATCGCCGCGTCCGCGACACTGACATCGCCGAGCGGCGCGCTCTCGTCGAGCAGCGCGTGGATATTGCCGGCCATGCCGTCGACCAGCGCCACCTCGACAAAGATCAGCGGCTCGTCAGGCATGCGTGGGTGGAAGAACGCAAAGCAGCGGCGATCGGCCTCGAGCCGGTTCTTGAGGTCGTTCCAGCCCTGGATTTCGTGCACCGCCTCGTAGGCGATGAGCTTTTCGAGCAGCGCCGCCGGCGAATCCCAGCTGATCCGCCGCAGCTCAAGAAAGCCGATATCAAACCAGTCGGCGAGCAGACCGCGCAGGTCGTCGGACAGGCCGCGCATCGCGACATCGCCATCTGCAAAGGCGAGCATCTCCTCGCGGCGATCGACCAGAAACTTGACCCCTTCGGGCAGCGCGTTGAACTGGCGCAACAGGCGGACGCGCGGCGCGGTCAGCGCGGCGCGCAACGCGCGCTCGGCCGGCGCCCGCTCGGCCAGTGTGGTCGCTGCGGCGAGCTTGGCGCAGGCGCGATCGACCGCGGCGCGGTCGATGTCAAAATCCTCCGCCATCACATGCAAAAAGCGCTCGCGCCCGGCCCGGCTGAGCGCCAGATAGGTGCGACCGAGCTCGGCCGCGCGGGCCCGTGCCGAAACCTCGCCGCCGCTGCCGTCGAGACAGCTCTGCATTTGCTGGCGCAGCCGCTGCGCATCGTCGTCGGGCAGGTCCGGACGCGGCGCGCCGCTCAGCACGCCGCGCGTCGAGCTCGCGATCTCGCGCCACATATTGCGCAGCTTTGAGAGCGTGCGATCGACGACCGTGTCGTAAAAGGCGATCGGGGCGCGGTCGCTCATCAAGGCTCCATCGGCATTGCCGGCATATTGTGCGCCAATTGTTGCAAGGCCGCGAGAACCGCCGGCAGCGTTTCGATGAGGTCTTCGGCGACCAGACCCGCGCCGAACGCATGCGCCGCCGCGCCGTGCAGCCACACCGCGGCCGACGCCGCCTCGAAGGCCGGCATGCCCTGAGCGACGAGGCCGAGCACGAGTCCGGCCAGCACGTCGCCCGAGCCGGCGGTCGCGAGGGGCGGCGGCGCATTCTCATTAATCGCGGCGCGGCTGTCGGGAGCGGCGATCACGGTGTCGGCGCCTTTGAGGACGATCACCGCGCCGCTTGCATTGGCGGCGCGGCGCGCGCGGTCGAGCTTGCCGCCTGAGGTGTTGAACAGCCTGGCGAATTCCCCCTCATGCGGGGTCAACACCACGGGGCTGTTGATGGCGTCGAACAAATCCGCCGGGCGGTCGGCAAAAACCGTCAGCGCGTCGGCGTCGAGCACGGTCGATTTGCCGGCGGCGAGGATTTTCAAGGTCTTATCCCGCGTCTCGGGCTGTGTGCCGGCGCCCGGCCCGATTAGCGCGGCGTTACGCCGTTTGTCGGCAAGCAGCGCATCGAGATCGGCCAAACCGGCGACCGGCGTGACGATGACCCCGGTCAGCGCCGCGGCGTAAATCGGAAAGACCGGCTCCGGCGCGGCGAGCGTCACGAGCCCCGCCCCCACCCGCGCGGCGGCGCGCGCCGCCAGTCGCGCCGCCCCGGTCATCTGCGCACCGCCGACGACGAGCGCATGGCCGCGGCTGTATTTGTGGCCGGCGGCGTCGGCCACGGGAAAATCGCCAAGCCACCAGGCCGGATGATCTGCCGCTGTGTCTGGCGCCACCGCGCCGAGAACCGAAGGCCGAATGCCGATCTGCGCGACCAGCGTCTCGCCGCAATGGAGCCGACCAGGGAGCAGGAGGTGCCCCGGCTTGCGGTGGAAAAAGGTAACGGTCAACGCGGCTTGCGGCGCGACGCCGCGAATCGCGCCGCTCGCGCCATCGACGCCGCTCGGCACATCGACCGCGACGACGAGCGTCCGGCGTGCATTCAGCGCGGCGATGATCTCCGCCGCGACACCCTCGATCGGCCGGGCGAGACCGGCGCCGAACAGCGCATCGACGACAAGCCCGGCGCCGTCGAGCGACGCCGGCGTCAGCGGTTCGACCTTTCCCGGCCAACGCGACGCGGCGATCGCGGCATCGCCCTTCAGCGCGCTCAGGTCGCCGAGCAGCGCCAGCCGGACCTGCCAGCCGCGCTCCGCGAGCATGCGCGCCGCGACAAACCCGTCGCCGCCATTGTTGCCCGGCCCACATAGCACCGTAACCGGGCGCGGCGCGAAGTGGTGGCTCACCGCATCGGCGACCGCGCGCCCCGCATTTTCCATCAGGTCGATGCCGGGCACCCCGCCGGCGATGGTGAGCCGGTCGGCCTCGCCCATTTGGCTCGGGGTCAGGAGCGCGTGATCCGCCCAACTTTGCGGTGAAGAAGCCATCGCCGCAAAAATGGGGTCTCCCCCGCGCGAGGAAAAGGCCGGGTCGCCTTGACCTTGCGGGCTCGATTCGCTACCTCAACCCGCGACGGCGGGTGTAGCTCAGTCGGTTAGAGCGCCAGATTGTGGATCTGGATGTCGTGGGTTCGAATCCCATCACTCGCCCCAGCTTCTTCCAAACACTAGTGATCCGGTGAAACCACCGGCGGCGGCGCGGCGCCAAAGGAATAGCCGGGGCCAGCGGGCGCGGTGCTCGTGCCCGACCCTGAGCCGGTCGGTGGCGATGCACCCGGCGAGCCGGTTGATGGCGCCCGCGACGGTCTCGGGGTATCGACGGCCGGGTTGCGCTCGGGCACGCTAGTGCCGGGGGTGATCGGGATCCCGCCGTTGTAGCTGTTCATCTGCGCCAGCATCAGGCCAGCGACAGCGAGGGCGACAAGCGGGTGCTTCATCATCGCGGCTCCATGCGTCATGCTCCTTCTTGATATAGGACGCGGGAGGGAGCGATGCGCCCAGAAACGATGCGCCTCGAGGGCAAGGCCGCGGTGGTTATCGGCGCCGGGCAGAGCCCCGGCGAAGGCATCGGCAACGGGCGCGCGACGGTGCTGCGCTTTGCGCAGGAAGGCGCGCGCATCCTCGCGGTCGATCGCGACATTGACGCTGCGGCGGCGACGGCGGCGCTGGTGACGGACGGCGAATGCGTCCCCTTCCAAGCCGATGTCACGCGCGAGGCCACGCTCGCCGCGGCGATGGCCGAGGCGATGCGGCGCTGGGGCCGCATCGACATCCTGCACAACAATGTCGGGGTCAGCGTCGCCGGCGGCGACAAGCCGCTCCTCGACCTGACCGAAGAAGCATTTGACCGCGTCTCGGCGATCAACATCCGCGGCACGATCATGGCCTGCAAGCACGCCATCCCGATCATGCGCGCGCAACGCTCCGGGGCGATCGTCAACATCTCGTCGGTCGCCGCGTTCGAGAACACCTACCCGCTTGTCGCCTACAAGGCGACCAAGGCGGCGATGGTCGCCTTCACCCAGCAACTCGCTCTGGAGAACGCGCCTTACGGCATTCGCG
Source organism: Allostellaceae bacterium (assembly GCA_035319545.1). Classification (GTDB taxonomy): domain Bacteria; phylum Pseudomonadota; class Alphaproteobacteria; order ATCC43930; family CGMCC-115725; genus DATARH01. Next base: position 15,249 of record DATHCK010000130.1, read on the forward strand.
CCAACTGCATCCTGCCGGGATTGATGGATACGCCGATGGCGGTCGACACCCGCGCCCGAGCGACCAATCGCAGCCGCGCCGAAATCGCCGCCGAACGCGACGCGCGGGTGCCGCTGCGTGGCAAGATGGGAACCGGCTGGGACGTGGCCAACGCGGCGCTGTTCCTTGCTTCGGACGAGGCGAATTTCGTGACCGGCGTCGCGTTGCCGGTGGATGGCGGCGCGCTGGTAAAGATCGGTTAGGCGGCCGCGGTGTGCATCATGTCCGCGTAGCCCTGTACGACCTCGGGGATCCGCGCGGCGTCGACCGGACGGCTCAGATGGTAACCTTGCGCCGCATCGCAGCCGAGTTTCATGAGCTCGTCGAGGATGCCCTGGTTTTCGACGCCCTCGGCGACGCAGGTAAGCCCAAGCTTGCGCGCCAGGTCGATGACGATCTCGACGATGACGCGGCAATCCTTCGAACGGTTCATCTGCATGACAAACGACCGGTCGACCTTAGTCTCGGAAAACGGCATGCGCTGAAGCTGGACCAGCGAGGAATAGCCGGTGCCGAAATCGTCGATCGACAGCCGGAAGCCCTTGACCCGGAGCCGCGTGAGCACATCCATCATCTGCACCGCATCGCGCATCGCGCTGGTTTCGGTCAGCTCAAGGATCATGTGAGCGGGATTGGCGCCTTCGGCCTCGCACAGCCTGACGAGCCGGTCGGGCAGATCGATGTCCTGGGTGTTCTGGGCGGAAATGTTGACGGCGATTTCGAGCAGCAATCCCTGGGCGCGCCATTCGACGGATTGTCGCGCTGCAGTGCGTATGACCCAGTCGGTCAGCCCGTCGATGAGGCCGGACGCTTCGGCGAGCGCGATGAACTGGTCGGGTGGAATGATCCCCCGGCTCGGGTGCTTCCAGCGCACCAGCGCCTCAACCGCCGTCATCCTTCCAGCACGGCAATCGAGCTTTGGCTGGTATTGCAGGAAGAGCTGGTCGTTTTTGATCGCCTCGGCGAGCTCGTCGGTCAGCGCATTCGAGTCGATAGCGACGAACTTGGTCAACAGGTCGCGGACGGTTTGCAGCCGCGCCGGTTTTGCCAGTGCGCCGCCCATCTTGAGACCGCGCTCGGCACCAAGGCGAACGGTCGCCTCGAGCGTGCGATCGTCGAGACCGCTTGCCACCACGACATGCGCGCCGCATTGCATCAACGCCAGATGGCGTAACAGCTCGACGCCGTCACAACCGGGCATGTTGAGGTCGAGGATGACCAGCGTCGGCGCCCAGGCCTTGGCGGTCATCTTAAATTCGTTGGGATCGCTGACGGCGACCACTTCAAAGCCGAGGGATCGCGCAACCTTTTCCACAAATCGCGCGAATGCGTCGTCGTCGTCGATGACCAGCAGGCGATTGCTGAGAAGCTCGTCACTAAGCATGGCCGAACCCTACTTACCGCGCGTGGGGGGACGCCACGCACGACAATGGATACGCCGGTAAGGTTAAGTCGGGGTTAAGACGCTTTGTGACTCGCCAGGAAAACTCCCAATAAGCCGTGCTAAGCCGGCGCTCAGGCCACGCGCGGCGCGCGGACGCCGACGCTGCCTCGTCCGCGTTGCACCGCCACCTCGGCGATGCCCTGGCACTCGTGGATCATATGGACGACGCACGCCCAACGGTCGCGGCCATTCCAGTCGCTGCGGTCGATCATCTGGTTGAGGCGAACGACGGCAGCCCGCGCCGCGTTGTTTCCGTGACGCTCGATCATCGCGCGGGCCAGCAATTCGATCTCGGTTTCATTTGTCGGCATGTTCGCTGCTCCGATCGGGCGCCGGTCGCCCTTTGGGCAGCGGAAGAAATCAAGTCGCGTGCCAGTGATGAGTTATATCTATACTATTGAATCGATTTGCAAATTTTCGAACTCGAAAAGTCTTCGAGGCCGGCTTTTCGCAAATTGCAACGCAATCCGCGCCGGCCATTGCGAAGGGGTCAACGCAGCGCGACAAGCTACGCCGGGAAAGGCGTCTCGACAGGCAGGTGTCCGGGTCGACTACCGCCCCTTGGCGCGCAGGCTGAAACGCTCGGTGAGCCGTTTGGCGACGTAATTGCTGACAAAAGGCGAGACATCGCCACCGAGCGCGCCGATCTCCTTGACGAAACGCGAAGAGATGAACTGGTAACGGTCGGCGGACATCAAAAAGACCGTTTCGATCTCGGTGTTGAGACGGGCGTTCATCCCGGCCATCTGGAATTCGTATTCGAAATCCGAGACCGCACGCAGCCCACGGATGATGACGCTGGCGCCGACCGACTCGGCGAATTTCATCAGCAACGTTTCGAAGGGGCGCACCTCGATGCGCTCGGCGATGTCGCGTTCGAACCCGGCGATCTCCTCGCGGGTGATTTCAACCCGTTCGTCGGTCGAGAACAACGGCCCCTTGCCGTCGTTGCGCGCGACCCCGATGACCAAGTGGTCAACAATTTTCGCGGCGCGGCGGATGATGTCGGTATGGCCGTTGGTAATCGGATCAAAGGTGCCAGGATAGACGCCGACCCGCGACTTACTCACTTGCCGTCCCCCTCTTCGCGTTCCCCTGCGGAATCGCCGTTCTCTTCAGCGACTTCCGGCAGTCGCGCTACCGATACCACGCGTTCGCCTTCACCGACGCGGAAAATCACCACGCCCGCGCTGCCGCGCCGCGCGATGCGGATATCGTCGACCGGGCAGCGAATGACCATGCCGCCATCGGTCACCAGCATGATCTGGTCCTTTGACCCGACCGGGAACACCGCAACGACCGCATCGCGGCGCCGGGTCAGATCCATGTTGTTGATGCCCTGCCCGCCGCGGCCGGTGATGCGGTAGCCATAGGCCGAGCCGCGCACGCCAAAGCCCTTCTCGGTCGCGCTGAGCACGAATTCCTCGCGTTCGGCGAGGTCAGTGAACTGCTCCTCGGTCAGCGCCGCTTCGCCGGCCTCTTCCTCGTCGTCCGGCTCGGCATGTCCATTACCGTTCCCGTCGACGTCGTCCTCGCCGTTCTGTCGGCGGCGCTCGTTCGCCATTTTGAGGTAGGCGTTGCGGGTGTCGGCATCGACCTCCTCGTGGCGCAGGATCGACATGGAAATGACCGAGTCGTCGCCAAGGAGGCGAATACCGCGCACGCCAACCGAGGAGCGGCCGGCAAAAACGCGGACATCCGCCACGGGGAAGCGGATCGCCTTGCCGCTCTTGGTCGCCAACAGCACATCGTTGGCGTCACTGCACGGCGCGACCGCGATCAGCCGGTCGTCGGCATCCTCGCCCTCGAATTTCATCGCGATCTTGCCGTTGGCACGGACATCGACAAAATCCGACAGCGCATTGCGCCGGACATAACCCGCCTTGGTCGCGAACATCACCGTCAGCGCGCTCCAGCTTTCCTCATCCTCGGGAAGCGGCATCACCGTCGAGATCGTCTCGCCTTCACCGAGCGGCAACAGGTTGATCATCGGCCGGCCGCGCGCCTGTGGCGTGCCGAGCGGCAGGCGATAGACCTTCAATTTGTAGACACGCCCGGTCGAGGTGAAGAACAGCATCGGGTCGAGCGTCGAGGCGACAAAGACCTGGCTGAGGAAATCCTCGTCGCGCAGCGCCATGCCGGCGCGGCCCTTGCCGCCGCGCGCCTGCGCGCGATAGGTCGAGAGCGGCACGCGCTTGATATAGCCGGCATGGCTCACCGTGACGACCATATCTTCGCGTTGGATCAGCGCCTCGATATCGGCCTCGAACTCGACGTCCTCGATCGCGGTGCGGCGCGGGGTCGCGAACTGCTCCTTGATCGCCAGCAACTCGCCCCGCAGCACTTCGATGAGCCTTTCGGGCAAGCGCAGGATTTCGAGGTGCCGCGCAATCTCGTCAGTGAGCTCCTTCAGTTCCTCGGCTATTTTGTCGCGCTCGAGGCCGGTGAGGCGCTGCAGACGCAGGTCGAGGATCGCACGCGCCTGCACGTCGGTCAGCTGATAGGTACCGCCCTCGCCCGCCGCTTCCTCGCCCACCAGGGCCAGCAATGGCGCGATGTCGCCGGTCGACCAACGCCGGGTCAGAAGTCCCTCGCGCGCCGTCGCCGGGTCCGGCGCGGCGCGGATCAGCGCGATGATCTCGTCGATATTGGCGACCGCGATCAGCAGTCCGACCAGGATATGAGCCCGGTCGCGCGCCTTGTTGAGCAGATGGGTCGTGCGCCGGGTGATGACCTCTTCGCGAAACGCGACAAAGGCGACGATGACGTCGCGCAGGGTCATCAGCTCCGGCCGGCCGGCATTCAATGCCAGCATGTTGACGCCAAAGCTCGTCTGCAGCGCGGTATGGCGATAGAGCTGGTTCAGCACGACATCGGGGTCGGCGTCGCGTTTCAGCTCGACCACCAGCCGCACGCCGTCGCGGTCGCTTTCGTCGCGCAGATCGG
>DATHCK010000131.1:0-11533 GCA_035319545.1 Allostellaceae bacterium
CGCGCGATCGGCACCGAGCGGGAGGCCTGCTACAACAAGATGCCGCATTTTATGGCCGTCGCGATGGGCCGGGCGAAGGTGGAAAACGTCTCGTCCGAAGCGCTCACGGCTCTGTATCACAAGACGGCACTGTTAATGCTCCTGGCGACAACACCGCCACAGCAGCCGATCACAGTGCCGCGGTCGTTCGCGGATACCGCCTGGGTAAACGCCCTCACACCGCCCTGCGATGCGAAACCGGCCTTGCCGTTGCCTGCTTCTGTCACGTCCAGCGGGCTTAAGTCCTCGTCGGTGGACGGACAACACAGCGCGTTGCGGCTGGTCCTGTTATCGCCGGATCGCCGCCCTGGCGCCGCCGCGCCCGACGGCAAGGCTTCCAGACCTGATTCCTTGCCGGCGGCGGATATCGGCGATGCGGCGGCGCCGGCGATCGCTCCGCTCGCGCCGGCCACCGCCTGCGGCGGCGTCTGAGCCTGGCCGCAAAATGCGGGGCGTCCTTCGAGACGCCCGCTGAAGCGGGCTCCTGAGGATGACGAGGGTTTGTGCGGTGTGACGGAATCCGTCATCCTAAGGAGCGCTCGCAGAGCGCGTCTCGAAGGAGACGCACATCGCCTAAAAAGCCTACTTCCGATGAACGATGATCTGCCTCGCGACGCGATAGCGCTGCCTTCGGGCGCCGCCGCGGCGTCGCCGATGATGGCGCAGTACCACGAGATCAAGGCGGCGCATCCGGGCTACCTCTTGTTTTACCGGATGGGTGATTTCTACGAGCTGTTCTTTGACGACGCGGTCAAGGCCGCGCCGGCGCTCGATATCGCGCTGACCAAGCGCGGCCGGCATGACGGCGCCGACATCCCGATGTGCGGCGTGCCGGTGCACACGGCCGAAGCCTATCTCGCCCGGCTCATCCGCGCTGGGTTCAAGGTGGCGATCTGCGAACAGACCGAAGACCCCGCCGAGGCGCGGCGGCGCGGCAATCGCGGCCCAGTCCGGCGCGCGGTGGTACGGCTCGTCACCGCCGGCACGCTGACCGAGGACGGGCTCCTCGATGCGCGCCGGCACAATTACCTCGCTGGCATCGCCGAGGCGGGCGGCGAGATGGGCCTCGCCTGGCTCGATCTGTCAACCGGCGCGTTCGCGATTTCGCCGACCAGCGAGGTGGGTCTCGCGGGCGACCTCGCGCGTATTCAGCCGGGCGAGATCCTGTTGCCCGAGCGGCTGTTGCAGCGCCCGGCGCTCTACGAGCTGTTCGGCGACTGGAAGACGGCGCTGACGCCGCTCGCCAATGCCCGCTTTGACAGCGAGGCGGGCCGCCGCCGGCTCGAAAGCTTCTATGGTGTCAAGGCGCTCGACGGGTTCGGCAATTTCCGCCGCGCCGAGATTGCCGCGGCCGGCGCGCTTGTCGATTATGTGACGCTGACCCAGCAGGGTAGCGCGGCGCATCTCGGGTTGCCGCGCCGAGTCGCGGCCGGCTCGGTGATGCAGATCGACGCGGCGACGCGGCGCAATCTCGAATTGCTGCAGACCTTGGCGGGCGAGCGGCGCGGCTCGCTGCTTTCGGTCATCGACCGCACCGCGACCGGCGCCGGTTCACGTCTCCTCGCCGACCATCTCGCGGCGCCGCTGACCGAGCCGGAAGCGATTGGCGCGCGGCTCGACGCGGTGCAGTTTTTTGTCGACCGCACCGATATTCGCGGCGAGCTGCGCGAGCGGCTCAAGCATTGCCCGGACATCGAACGAGCACTGACGAGATTGAGCCTTGGCCGCGGCGGCCCGCGTGACTTCGCGGCGCTGCGCGACGCGCTCGGCGAGACCGCGTTCTTGCGGCAGATGCTGACCGCGCCGGGTTTCGTGCCGCTGCCCGCGCTGCTCGCAGCCGCCGAGAAGCGGCTCGGCGAGCATGGCGCGCTGGTTGATCGCCTGCGTCGCGCGCTGACGGCCGAACTGCCACTGTTCGCGCGCGACGGCGGGTTTGTCGCTGAGCACTATTCGGTGGAACTCGACGAGTTGCGCGATTTGCGCGGCCACAGCCAGCGGGCGATCGCCGCGCTGCAAGCGCGCTACGCCGAGGAAACTGGTGTCGCGAGCCTGCGCATCCGCCATAACAACGTCATCGGCTATTATATCGAGGTGTCGGCGGCGAATGCGGGCAAGCTCGGCACCGACTACATCCATCGCCAGACGATGGCAGGAGCGATGCGCTTTACGACGACCGAGTTGGCCGAGCTTGAAAGCAAGATTTCAAGCGCGGCTGAGCGTGCGTTGGCACTCGAGCTGCGGCTCTTCGATGACCTCGTCGCCGATGTCATGGCGCGCCGGCTGGAGATCGCCGAGGCAGCCGGGGCGCTCGCCAGTCTCGATCTCGCTGCCGCGCTCGCCGAGCGTGCGGTCGAAAGCCGCTGGGTGCGGCCCGAATTGAGTGACGGCGTCGAGTTCGAGATACGCGACGGCCGCCACCCGACGGTCGAGGCGTCGCTCGCCGGGTCGGGCGCCTTTGTCGCCAACGACTGCGTGCTGGGCGAGGACCGCATCTGGCTCGTCACCGGCCCCAACATGGCCGGCAAAAGCACGTTTTTGCGCCAGAATGCGCTAATCGCGATCCTGGCGCAGATGGGTTCGTACGTGCCGGCCGCGTCGGCACGGATCGGAGCGGTCGACCGGTTGTTCAGCCGGGTCGGCGCCGCCGATGATCTGGCGCGCGGCCGTTCGACCTTTATGGTCGAGATGGTCGAGACCGCGGCAATCCTCAATCAGGCGGGGCTGAAGAGTTTTGTGATCCTCGACGAGATCGGCCGCGGCACCGCGACTTTTGACGGGCTGTCGATCGCCTGGGCGTGCCTCGAGCATCTGCACGAGGTCAATGGGAGCAGAGCTCTCTTCGCGACGCATTACCATGAGCTGACCACGCTGGCGGCGAAGCTGCCCCGGCTTGTCTGCCATACGATGCGGGTCAAGGAATGGAAGGACGACGTGGTGTTTCTGCACGAGGTCGCGCCGGGCACCGCCGATCGCTCCTACGGCATCCATGTCGCGAAGCTCGCGGGGCTGCCGCTGGATGTCACCGCGCGCGCTGAGGAGGTGCTGAAAATTCTGGAGAATGGTGACGAGGCGGGGGCGCTCGCTCGCCTCGCCGACGATCTGCCGCTGTTCCGCGCCGTGCAGCATCGTGCGCCGCCGGCCATGGCCACCAGGGAGTCCGCCACCGAGGCGATGCTCAAAGACATCCGACCCGACGAGCTCAGCCCGCGCGAGGCGCTGGAAATCCTTTACAGGCTCAAGGCGGCGCTCCCGGAGTAACGCCCGCTATTTCGACGGATTGAAGTCCTGGTCGGGGAAGGTTGTGCCGGCGACGCTCGGCACCTTGATCACGATCATCGGGTGGTCGGCGCTTTTGTGGCAGGCGTTGCAGGCGTCGGTAAGGTCGGCATAGGCCTTGGTAAAGGCGGCCTCGTCCTTGGCCTTGATCGCCTTGTCGACCGCGTCCATCGTCGGTTTGACGGTCGAAGCAATCGCCGGCGCGATCTGTAGGCTGCCGTGCTTGAGGATTATCTTGCCGACATCCTCAAAGGTCTCCTTGAGTTCGCCGATCTCATAGGCGGCGTATTCCCAGTTTTGCGCCATCCCGGCGAGGCCCAATTTGGTGTGGCGCGGCTGGACAAGGGCGGTCATCAGCTCGCCGAGGCCGGGATGATAGGGCGTGTTCGACTTGACCTCGTCCATGTCCATGGCCGGCATGTTCATCTTCTGCTGCGCGGCACCGGGCACGATTGAAAGGACGAGCGCGGCGAGGGCGAGCAGCACAATTCGCATTGGCGATACTCCTATTCGATGATAGCGGCGGCAGCGGCCCCGGCGATCACCACCAGCCAAGGCGGCACGGCCCATATGGCTAAGGCGAGGAACGCGACGATGCCGATCGCGAAATCGCGCGGGCCAAAAATCGCGCTGGTCCAGACCGGGTTGTAGAGCGCCGCGAGTAAAATCCCGACGACCGCCGCGTTGACGCCGCGCAGCATCGACTGCACCGCCGGTTTGCGGCGAAGTGTCTCCCAATGCGGCAGCGCCGCGATCAACAGCAGCGGCGAGGGCAGGAAGATCGCGACGAGGCAGACGAGCGCGCCGAGCCAGCCATTCGGCGCCGGTCCCATGACCGTGCCGAGATAGGCTGAGAAGGTGAAGAGCGGCCCTGGCACGGCCTGCGCTGCGCCATAGCCAGCGAGGAAGGTGTCGTTGCCGACCCAGCCCGGCGGCACCACCGCTGCCTGCAGGAGCGGCAGCACGACGTGGCCGCCACCGAACACCAGCGCGCCCGAGCGGTAGAACGCGTCGAACTCGGCAAGCGCCTGGTTGTGGATAGCGGCGGTCAGCAGCGGCAGGCCGAACAGCAGCGCGAAGAAGAGAGTGCCCGCAGGCCACGTCCAGCGTTTGGGGACGCCAATCTGGAGCGCCGCGCCACTGCCGACATCGGCGCCCTTGATGAGCCACCAGCCGAGCAGCCCGCCGGCGATAATGGCGCCGATTTGGCCGAGAGAGGAGGGCAGCGCGATCGCCAGGATCGCCGCGCCGATCGCGATCGTCGCGCGCGTCGCATCTGGGCAGAGGCTCTTCGCCATGCCCCAGACCGCGTTGGCGACAACCGCGACGGCGACGATCTTCAGGCCGTGCAGCCAAGCGGCGTGCAACAGGTCGCCCACCCGGCCGATGCCGTAGCCGAAGATCATCATCGCCAGTGCCGAGGGCAGCGTGAAGCCGAGCCAGGCGGCGAGGGCGCCGGGTAAGCCGGCGCGCAAAATGCCGATCGACAGACCGGTTTGGCTGCTCGCCGGGCCGGGCAGGAATTGGCAGAGCGCGACGATGTCCGCGAAGGCCGCCTCGTCGAGCCACTTCCGGCGCGCGACAAACTCGGCGCGGAAATAGCCGAGATGCGCGACCGGCCCGCCAAACGAGGTCAGCCCCAGGCGGAGAAAGATGCGAAATACCTCGAGCGGCGACGAGTCCCGCGTCGGCGCGCCGGCGACTACTTCGGTCACTCGGCGAAGGGCAACGCCTGCCCGTCCATGTCGTCGTGGTCCATGCGCAGATGGCGGAGCAGGGTGGGCGCGATATCGATCAGCGAGGTCAGTCGGGTTTCGCGCCGCGGCACGAAACCGCCGCCTTCGGCGATGAGGAACGGGTTCTGCTCGTTCTTGCCGAGCCCGCCATGCTGGCCAAAGCCGATCTTGCTCTCATTGTCGTCGGGGTTGGCGACGATCGGCGCAAAGCCATCCACACCGTGTGCGTTGACCCGGTCGTCCGCCGCCATCGCCACCGCGACCTGCAGCGCGGTGTCGGTCGGCAGCCCGAGCTGTGTCAGCGCCGCGCCGGCGACGACGCGCCCGGCCCAGTTCTCGCGCTTGAGGAGCACCGCGGCATCGGGCGCGCGGCCGCGCGCCGCGTCGCTGAAATAGATTGTCGCCGAGGTGCCTTGCGGCGCGACGACGACATCGTGCGAACCCGGCCTGTCCTTGATCCCGGTGGCGACGAGAAGCCCGGTGATGTCGACCGATGCCGACACCGTTTCCATCCCGTGATCGGAGCCGGCGAGGAACATGATGTCGTCGCCCGTGGGATCGAGCCGCCGCACGGTCTCGAAGACTTGGCGCACGCAGCGATCGGCGGCGCGGATCGCCTCGCGGTGCTGTGGAGAGCCGAGCGGCGAATGATGCCCGGTATAGTCAGGCTCCGACAACCACATCAGCGCCAGCGCCGGCGCGCGCCCTTCGACGATGTTGGCGCAGAACCGGTCGGTCATTGCCTGGTCGCCGGCGATGCCTTTCTTCAATGCCGCGGCCGCCGGATCGTCGATCGGCGTCATCCCCGGTCCGTAGCTTCCGGCGGAATGATAGACGGTGCCGTGGCCGTCCGGGTCCTGGAAGTAGGCGGCGCCAGGTGACACGTTGGAGCAGACGACCGCTTCTTCGTTGTGCCAGCGCAGCCGCTCGGCCAGGGTCGGGACGCGCAGGGTGCGGCCGGTCGCGCGGCGCATGCGATCGCGGAAATCGGGCGCGCCGACATTACGGCAGACGAGACCCTCGCCCTCGTCGAGCGCCTGGGTGTTGCCGTAAAGCCCGTGCCGCGCCGGCAGGCAACCGGTGGCGATCGATGCGCTCGACGCGCGCGTGGTCGACGGAAAGACGCTTCTGTGCGCGGCGAACCGCACCCCACGCTCCGACAGTTCGACGAGAAACGGTGTATCGGCCGACGAGATCAGGTCGCCACGCAGGCTGTCGCAGATGACGATGACGACGCGTTTGTCGCCCGTCATGCCGCCACCCCATTCAAGGCGAAGTCGTAGATGTCGAAATTTCGCAGGCGCCTCCTGGCCTTGTCGCCATAGGCGGGGTTGAGCGGCTCGGACACCAGAAACGGCACGCGCTGCTCGCTACGCCCGCCATGCGAGCGCAGCCGATGGCCGGCCAGCCCCGCCAGATCGTGCTCGTCAGAGCGCGAACCGAGCACGGTGTTGCGGTCGCCAGTGACGACGAGGTCGGCCTCGCGGTCAAAGGGCAGCTCGTACTCGGCCGCGGCGGCGGCGCGGTCGAGCACTTGGTCGATGCCCTGAAGACCGCGCACCGCGCGCGCCAGCTCGGCCGGCGCGACGCCGTTTCGGGCATAGACCCGGACAAACGAGCCAAGCGCGCCGTGATGGCGCACAAACGGGTCGGTGATCGGGCAGATTACCCGCACCGCGCCGGCGCCGAACTGCCGATTCAGTGCGTCCTCGAGGAAGATCACGTGCGGGCTACCGTCGGGCAGCGCCTTGTCGTTCATGCCGTGGTCGGCGGTGACGCCGACGACGCAGCCCAATTCCATCAGCCGCGCGATGCGTCGATCGAGCGCCCGGTGGAAGTCGAGCGCCCCGGGCTCGTCGGGCGCGTGGCCATGCTGGACATAATCCGACAGCGACAGGTAGAGCAGCTCGGCGCGACCTTGCTCGACGAGCCGGATCCCGGCATCGAGCACAAAGAGCGACAGATCGGCCGAGTACATATCGGGCTTGGGGCGGCCGACCAGCGCCTCGGCATCGGCGATGCCGTGTTCCTCGACCGTGCATTGGTCGGCGAACTCGGACGAGAAGCAGACGCCGCGCCAGCCGTGCCCGAGCATCTTCCTGAGCTTGTCCTTGGCGGTGATGGCGGCGGTCGCGACCCCGGCCTGAGACATTAGCGCGAGGAGGGTCGGGGTGCGCAGCATCGCCGGGTCGGTCATCATGACCTCGGCGCCGGTGTCACGATCGAGCGCAAAATTGCCCGAAATGCCGTGGACGGCGGGCGGTGCGCCGGTGACGATCGACAAATTGTTGGGGTTGGTGAAGGTCGGCATCGCCGCATCGGCAAAGCCGAAGAAGCCGCGCTCACGGAACCCGACGATGGTCGGTAACACGCCCGCCGCAATTCCCGCCTCAAGATAGGAGGGGTCGCAGCCATCGGCGCAAATCACCGCGGTCGGTCGACTCGGCGGGCGATAGGTGCGACCGTTAAGAGCGATCGTTTCCATGCGACCCCTTTCGCGGCAAGATCGGGAGCAGGAGTATAAGTGCAAACGGCGATGCTGGCGTGACGATTCCCGGAAACGTTTCCCTCGCCTGGCGTGACTGGGCCGAGCTTTCGACGGAAGAACTCTATGAGCTGTTGGCGTTCCGCCAAGCGATCTTTGTCGTCGAGCAAGCTTCGCCCTATCCCGATCTCGACGGCCGCGACAGCGCGGCGCGGCACCTCACCTTGCGACGCGAGGGCAAACTGATCGGTTATTTGCGGCTGATTGCGCCGGATGACGAGGGCGAAATCCGGGCGCCGTTACGGCTCGGCCGGGTCGCCGTGGCCGAGGGCGAGCGCGGTAACGGTTATGCGCGGCTGATGGTTGAGGAGGCGCTGCAACTTGCCGGGGCGCAATATGCCGGCCACGGCATCGAGATCGGCGCGCAGACCTATCTCGAACCGTTCTACGCCAGTTTCGGCTTTGTCCGCTCGACCTCGCCCTATGACGATTTCGGCGTGCCACATATCGACATGGTGCGGGCGGGATAATCAAGTGTGCTGCCGCGGAGGCGGCAGCACACTTCCCTTACAGTCGCTCGCCGCGCGCGAGCCGCGGGCGATCGCCAAGCGTGCCCATCGCATGTTGCATCAACAGACGCTTCAGTGGCAACAGGCGGTCGACGGCCGCGAGCCCGACATCGCGGATGAGCCTCAGCGGCGCGATGCGGTTTGAGAAGAGGCGATTGAGACCGTCGGTGACGCCGGCAAGCAGCACGGCGTCGAGCCGTCGCCAGCGCTGGTAGCGTTCGAGCACGGCATCGTCGCCGATATCGAGCCCGAGCCGGCGCGCGTCGATGATCGCCTCGGCGAGCGCCGCGCAGTCGCGGATGCCGATATTGAGCCCCTGGCCGGCGATCGGGTGGATGACATGCGCCGCCTCGCCAACTAGCGCTAGCCGTCGAGCGGTGTAGCGCTCAGCCTGCATCAGCGACAGCGGATAGGTCCAGCGTGGCCCGACCGGCTCGACTTTTCCCAGAAAATCGCCAAACCGTGCGGCGAGTTCGGCGGCGAATTGGCTGTCGGGCAACTTCACCAGATGCGGTGCCAACGCGGCATCCTCCGTCCACACGATCGACGATCTGTTGCCGGTCATCGGCAGGATCGCGAACGGGCCGGCGGGCAGGAAATGCTCGATCGCGATGCCGGCATGCGGCCGCTCATGCGCGACGGTGGTGACGATGCCGGTCTGCTTGTAGCGCCACTCGACGGCGCGGATACCGGCCGCTTGGCGCAGCGGCGAGTCCTTGCCATCGGCGGCGGCGACCAGCCGCGCGTGGATGCGCGTCGCGTCGCCGAGCGTCACGACGGTGCCGCTTTCGTCCGCCGTCACCGTGCTGACGATGCAGGGCGCTAGGAGCTGAAAGCTGGGCAGCGCCTGGGTGCGATCGAACAAAGCACGGCGCAGCACGCGGTTCTCGACGATATAGCCGAGCGGCGTGTCGCTACCGAGATCGCGGTGATCGTAATGCAGGAAGAGCGGGGATTCGTCATCGGCGACACGAATTTCGCGGATCGGCTCGGCATCGGCCGCCACCATCGGCCAGACCCCGACACTATCGAGCACCAGCTTCGAGCTATAGGCGATGGCGGAGGTGCGTCCGTCGAATCTTTCGCCGAGCATCGTCGCCGGATCCTGTCGGTCGACGACAACGACCGATAGCCCGGCGTCGGCGCAGGCAATGCCGAGCAGCATGCCGTTGAGCCCGCCACCGGCGATCAGCAGCTCGACATCCTCGTTCATCGCCCAAAGATGGGCGGCGTGGAAGGCGGAGTCTAGCGGCGCTTTAAGCGGCCATCGCCGCGACGCTTGGCAGGAGTGGCGAGTCGGCGCGGTAAAGTTTGCCGCCACGCAACCCGAATTCCGGGTGGATCAGTTGCTTCGCGCTGCGTGTGACCTGGTCGCTGTCGGCGAGCGTCCAGTTGCCATCGATGAGGCGCATCGCCGAGATGTCGGCCGGCATGCCGACCGAAAGCGCGCCCATCTCGTCTTCGAGGCCGAGCATGACCGCGGCGTTCTCAGTCGCCATGCGCACGACCTCGACGAGGGGCACGCCGAGCGCCACCAGCTCGGTCATCGCGTGATGCAGGCTGTAGGGCCGCTCGAACGGCGAGGCGCGGTCGTCGGCAATGATCGAGTCGACCCCCTCGCCGGTGAACATGCCGCGGTAGGCGCGCCCGCCATCCTTGAGCCGCACATTGTAGCCATGCAGGTCGGCGCCGAGCGTGAAGGGCAGGATACCGGCGGCGAGCACCGTCTCGGCATTCCGGAAGCTGAAATGCGCGCCGCGGCCGACATCGATCCGCACGCCCTTGGCGAGCGCTTCCTTGATCAGCGGATGGATCGAGCCGTCCTTGGCGACAAATCCCGACGGGAAGCGGGTGAAGGGGTGGGCGAGGATGTCGCCGGGGTCGAGCAGCGGCACGACCTTGTCGATGATCTTGGCCGGCTTGACCTTCTTGCCCTCGGCCTCGGGCCACAGCGTGCCGAGATGGATGTAGACCGGCAGCTTCAGCTCGCGCGAAGCCTCCTTGGCGAGCTTCATCGACTTCATGCCCCAGCGGGAGTAGCCGCCGGGCTCCGCATGCGCCTTGATGCCGCGGACGAGGTCGGGGTTATCGCGCGCCGCCTTGACGATGGCTTTTACGTTGATGCCCGACGGGCCATAAAGGTCGACGTAGCGATGGCCCAGCAGCCCGCCGGCGAGATAGGCCGAGATAAAGGCGAGCACGCGCGTCTTCGCCTTCTCGACGATAAACTTGCGGAACCCGTCAAAGGTCAGCGCGCTCGGACCGCCCTGGTCGACAACCGTGGTGACGCCGGTGCGGATGCCGACAAGGTCGGGGTTGAGCCCAAAATCGCCCGAGACATGCTCGTAGACATGCGCGTGCGTGTCGATGAGGCCGGGGGTGAGGACGAGGCCCTTGGCGTCGATAATCTTTGCCTTGCCGGCGGCGAGCGTTGGCGCGACCGCCGCGATGCGGCCTTTCTTGACGCCGATGTCGCGGATCGCGTCGACGCCGTTTTTGGGGTCGATGACCCGGCCGCCCTTGAGGACGAGGTCAAATTCCGGCGCGAAAGTCGCGACTTGTGCCTTTGTCTTCGCCATGACCGTTCCTCCCGTCATGCAAGCGGGATCATGCACAAGCCAAGCCACCCCTGTCACGCCGCTCGGTGGCGGAGGTTGCGCCGGCATGGTGCAGGGCGGCACCGAATTTGCTCACCTCGGCGATGGAAAGCTCGTCGCCCGCGCCTGCGATAAGCTGTGGACTCCCGCGCTGGGCCAAAATTGGGTACTGATTTGGAGCCGCTGCCGCGGAAATAGGCATTTTGGAGGACAGGGGGCGTCTATGGCGATGAACGAACGGCAATTGCGTCGCAAGATCGACGAGGTGCGAACTGGTCAGCGCTCGCGCCGCCGGTTTTTGCACGAGATGATGCTGCTCGGCTTCAGCGCGCCGTTTGTGACCCGGCTGCTTGCCCACAGCGGCGTCGCGATGGCGGCGAGCGAGACCGACTACAAGCCGACCAAGGCCGGCGAGGGCGGCACGCTCAAGCTCCTGTGGTGGCAGGGGCCGACCCTCCTGAACCCGCATTTTGCGGTCGGCACCAAGGACCAGGATGGCTGTCGCCTGTTCTACGAACCGCTCGCCTCCTGGGATCCTGACGGCAATATGGTGCCGGTGCTGGCTGCGGAAATTCCCAATGTGGAAGCGGGCACGGTCGACAAGGACGTGATGTGGGTCGTCTGGAAGCTGAAGCAGGGCGTCAAATGGCATGACGGCCAGCCATTCACCGCCGACGATTGCGTCTTCAACTGGGAATATGCGGCCGACTCGGCGACCGCCGCGACCACGGTCGGTACCTACAAAGACATCAAGGTCTCAAAAGTCGACGACTACACGATCAAGATCGACTTTCAGAAGCCCACGCCGTTCTGGGCCGACGCCTTTGTCGG
>DATHCK010000132.1:0-9871 GCA_035319545.1 Allostellaceae bacterium
GGACACGAAGCGGCCGACACGTTCATCAATTTCCGCGAGACCGCGCCTCAAGCGGCCACCACTGACATGTATCTCGATGCGTCCGGCCGGGCGATCCCCGAGGCGAGCCGCGACGGCTGGCGCGCGGTCGCGGTGCCGGGCACGGTCAAGGGGTTCGACCTGGCGCTCACGCGCTACGGCCGGCTCGATCGCGCTCGGGTCATGGCGCCGGCGATCGCGCTGGCGCGCGACGGCTTTGTGCTCGGCGAGGCCGATGCGGCGATCTTCGCGCATTCGCTGGGCCGGCTCGCCCGCGATCCGCAAGCGGCGCGCCTGTTTCTGCACGCTGACGGCACGTCCTATCGCGCGGGCGACCGACTGGTTCAGCCCGAGCTGGCGGCAATGCTGGAACGCATCGCCAAGGAGGGGCCGGACGGCTTCTACCGTGGGCCGACAGCCGCCGTGCTCGCCAAGGCCATGGCCGAGCATGGCGGCCTCATCACCGAAGCGGATTTGGCCGGATACACGGCCAAGGAGTCGGCGCCGCTCGGCTGTGATTACCGCGACTACCGGATCGTCTCGGCCCCGCTGCCGAGCAGCGGCGGCATCGCTTTGTGCGAGAGCCTCAATATCCTTTCCGGTTACGAGATTGACCCTGCCGGCGTTCAAGCGCCTCGTTTTATCCATTTGGCGGTCGAGGCGATGCGCCAGGCTTTCTTCGACCGCAATACTTGGCTTGGCGATCCCGATTTTGTCGCCAATGCCGGTGTCCCCTCCATCCTGTCGGCCAAACACGCCGCCCTCGCCCGGACGATGATCAAGCCCGACCGGGCAACGCCATCGGCGGTCTATGAAGAGCTCGAAGGCCGCGTAGAAAAGCCGCAGACGACGCATTACTCGGTGGTCGACGGGGCGGGCAACGCGGTCGCGGTGACCTATACGCTCAACGGCAATTTCGGCGCTGCCGTGGCGGCGCCCGGCACCGGCGTGCTGCTCAACAACGAGATGGACGATTTCACGGTCAAGCGCGGCGTTCCCAACCAGTTCGGGCTGATCCAGGGCGATCCCAACGGCATCATGCCGGGCAAGCGACCGCTGTCCTCGATGACGCCGACCATCATAGCGAAGGACGGCCGCCCGATTTATGTGCTGGGCAGTCCGGGCGGGCCGCGCATCATCACCGCGGTGTTGGAGACAGTGATGAACCTTGTCGATTTTCGCATGGAACCGGATTCGGCAGTCGCCGCGCCGCGCTTCCACCATCAGTACCTGCCCGACACCGTTTTTTACGAGACCGGCGGGTTGCCGGCCGGGACAATCTCAGCGTTGACGGCGATGGGCTACGACCTCAAGGAGCAGGCGCCGTGGGGCGCGGTCGAACTGATTGCGATCGCGCCCGACGGGACACTCATCGGGGTCAACGACCCGCGCCGGCCGGCGGGCGCGGCGCTCGGTTATTGAGCGCTATTTGAACAGGCTCGGGTCGAGCTGCCGGGCGCGCGCCAGATCGGCATTGCCGCCCGCTGTGTCGCCGTTCGCCAATTTCGTTTCGCCGCGGTTCTTTAAGGCCAGCCCGTAATTCGGATTGAGCACGATGGCCTGATTGAAGTCGGCCAGCGCCTTGGTGAAATCACCCTGGTGTCGATAGGTATTGCCACGATTGTTGAATGCCTGCGCGTAGTTTGGCCTTACAGCGATTGATTGCGTGTAGTCGCTCAGCGCCTGATCGTATTGACCTTTTGTGAAATAGACATTCCCGCGATTATATAATGCCTGACCGTTCTGCGGATTTAACGAGATCGCTGTACCATAATATTGGAGAGCCTTTTCGTAATCCTTCAGGTCTTCATACGCAAACCCGAGATCGTCATAGACCGACGAGAGGCTCTTGCCGCTGTAGCGGCCCGACTGAATCATCGCGAGGCAGCCCTCGATGGTTTGGGCGTCAGTCGCCGTCGGGCTGCTGCACCAGTCGATCTGCTGCTGGGTTTGCGCGCGGAGCGGCGCGGCGAAAGACAATGCGACCAGCGTCGCGCATAGCAAGGTTCTGTGGGTCATGGTCTTCCTTCGGGTGACGAGCCGGGAAATCCGATAGCGAATTGTACCAGATCGGCGAAACTTGCGGTCGGGCATAACGCGGCGGTCGTCACTCGTCCTCTCGCTCGGCGAGCCAGCCGGCAATGATCTTCTTGGGGATCATGAAACCCTGGTCGAGCACCTCGGCGCGCGCCACGCGGTCGGTACGGAAATGGCGGATGTCGTCGCGCAGCTCGCACCACGCGCAGACTAGCGTCGCCTCGACATAATAGGCGATCGCGAAGGGCTGGATGACCCGCCGCGTCTCGCGGCCGGTCTCGTCTTGATAGGCGATGCGCACCTTGCGCGCGTCACGGATCGCGTGGCGGAACATCGTCGGCAGGTCGCGTTGCGCCGGCACGGGGGCGCCGCTCTTCGACACGTAGACTGGCGCCGCCGTCAGGTAGTCGCGCAGCGGGTCGGGCACCACCAGCGTCACCTTCGACAACACGCTTTGGGCGGCTTTCTGCAGCCCGGGGTCGCCGGTGCGCGCCAGCAGGCGCACGCCCACCGCGATCGCCTCCGCCTCGTCCTCGGTGAACATCAAAGGCGGCAGGTCGAAGCCGCGCCGCAGCACATAGCCGATCCCCGCCGCGCCCTCGATGGGGATGCGCCGCGCCCGCAGGGTCGCGATGTCACGATAGACCGTGCGCACGGTCACCTCCAATTCGTCGGCGATCGAAGCGGCGGTAACGGGCTCCTGCGCGGCCCGTAGAACCCGCAGGATGTCGAACAACCGATCGGCGCGCCGCAACGGCATGGAGGGCTCCTGACAAAACGCTGTCAGCAGGACAAAGGTACACTTGCCGCAATTCCACACAAGGAGCGTCGTCATGAGCAGCACAGGGAGCGGCTTTGCCGCGTTTCGTGGCCCCGCCGACCGCCGGGTTTTCGCGCCGGATTTTGTCTTGTGGAGGTGGCTCGACAAGGCGTTGCGTGGCGTGTGGCGGGTTGTCATCACGCTGCCCGACAACCGTGCGGCGGGGGAGTTGTCGCCGGAGTTCTTCCGTTTTCCCCCGTTCTAGGAGCAGACAATGCCGAGCACCCGAATTCATCCGGATGACGTCGCTTGGATCCCGTGGACCGAGGTCTTTGGCGATGGCGCGTTTTACGAAGGCAGGCCGATCATCGAGGCGAAAACCTTGAGCGATCGGCGCGCCGAGGGCGGCGGCATCGCCTATCTGCTGCGCTTCCGCCCGCCCGAGGGGAAGCTCATCAAAATCGTCGCGGTCGCGCTCTCCGACGAGCACGTCTTCAACCTCGCCGGCGGGCGGGCGACAAAATCCGGACAGCCGGCCAGCGACGCGGGCGGCTATGCGCTCAACCCCACGGGGCAGCCGCACAGCGCGATGATCGCGACGGAGACCACCGCCTTTGTGCTCTACACCGGCGCGCCGGATGAGGTGAAATCGGTCGAGGTCATCGATATCGAGCCGGCGTTCGGCGACGCCACGTGACCGCTCAGGGCACCGGATCGAGGCACGGGCGGTAGACCTGATCCGGCGCCGCGTAGACGCCGCACAAGAGCCCGTTGTCGATATGCATGTCGGTGTAGCGCGTGCAGTCGAACGACCTGCCGTCGGCGGTGCGTTTGCAGGTTCGCGGCCGGTCGTAGAAATAGTTCTGCGGGCTCGACTCATCGTAGCTGCGGTTGACCTGGTGCAGCACGGTGCCGGACACGCGCACCGTGACCGCGAGCGGCGTCACCTGGTCGATGATGTAATCGACCTGGGTCATCCCGACCGGGCCGCGCCAATGCCCCGGATGGAGCGGCTCGCGGGCGCCGACCGGGTGCCGCGCCAGTACGTACTGGCGCTGCGGTTCAGGGGAGCAGGAACCGACAAACAGGGCTGCGGCCAACAGCAAGCTCAACGCGGCCGTCTTGGAAAAAACCATCACACTCCACCCGGCAACGCCGGGGCTCGCCTAACTTCCGGGATGACGATTGCGACTAGTGTCCGGCGTGGCCGTCTTTCGGCATCTCGGCCAGTTCGAAGAGGAGATTGCCGGTCGCTTTCGGGTCGATGAAAGCGATGCGGCAATTGGCGTGGCCGATGATCGGCTCGTCGTTGAGAAGCGGCGTGCCCTTGGCCTTGAGCTCGGCCAGCGCTTCGTCGATATCCTCGACCTCGAAGCAGATATGAAACAGGCTCTGGCCCCTTTCCTTGAGCCATTTGGTGGCGCCCGAGTCAGGCGTCACCCCTTGCAGCAGCTCGATATAGGTCTCGCCGATCGGCAGCATGCCGATCTTCGTCGTCGCCCGGTCCTCGGTGTATTCGAGGTCGAGGCCGAACTTGTCGCCGAGCAATTTGGCCATGAAGTCCATGTCCTCGACCGCGACCGCGATATGCTCGATCCGCTTGATCTTCATGTGATGCTCCCTCAGCCCGCTGATGCTTCGACCAGGACGTTATAGCCGCGCGCCGCCTCGGCGATCTCGCGCCAGGTCTCGTCGTCGATCGGCACACCCTCGGCGATGCGCTTTTCGCGCGACAGGCGCTCGGGGTCGCCCGGGATCAGCACCGGCTCGGCCGGGTTGCGCGCGGGCGAGGCGGTCACATAGTCGGTCATCGCGGTGATCTCGTCGATCAGCCAGCGGCGATCGACAATCCGCCCGGGATCGATGACGATCAGCAGAAACCCGTTGGTGACCGACTCGGCATCCTGCCGCTCGGGACGCATCGTGCCGCTGCCGGTGACGGCGCCCGCCAGCATCTCGCAGATAAAGGCGAGCGCGTAGCCCTTGTGCTCGCCAAAGGTAAAGAGCGCGCCGCGCGGCCGGCGGTACATGACATTGGGGTCGGTGGTCGGCTGGCCGGAATTGTCGAGCAGCGTATCGGGCGCGATCTCCTGCCCCTTGTTGCGCGCGACGCGCACCTTGCCCATCGCGATCTTGCTCGTCGCCATGTCGGCGATGATCGGCCGGTCGAGGGTCGGGCCGGGGATCGCGACCGTCACCGGGTTGGTGCCAAAGCGTCCGTCGCCGCCGCGCCACGGTGCCACCGCCGGCTTCTGGTCGGTGAGGTTGACGAACGAGATCGAGACGAGTCCCTCGCCGGCGCACATCTCGCCATAAGTGCCGACCCGGCCGATATGATGTGCATTGCGCAGCGCCACGACCGCGACGCCGTTTTCCTTGGCCCGCGCGATGCCGAGCAGCGTCGCCTCGCGCGCGGTGATCTGGCCGTAGCCGCGCGCCCCGTCATAGACGATGAAAGCGCCCGCATCGCTGATGACGCGGCCCTTCTCGTTGGCCCTGGCCTTGTCGTTGCCGAGATTGCGCAGATAGTTGGGAATCATCCCGACGCCGTGGCTGTCATGGCCCTTGAGATTGGCCTCGACGAGATGATCGACGACGATCCCCGCCTCCTCTTCGCTGCTCCCGGCGGCGACAAAGATGCGGCGGCCGATGCGGCGCAATTCGGCGTGATCGACAATGGGCATGCGAGAGTTCCTTCAGGCTTTGGCGTGGCGCTCCGGCGCTGCGGGGTAAACGCCCAAAATCTTGACCTCGGTCGAGAAGAATTCGAGCTCTTCAAGCGCCAACCTCAGCGGCCGGTCGTCCGGGTGCGCCTCGACATCGGCATAGAATTGGGTCGCGGTGAAATTGCCGCCCACCATGTAGCTTTCGAGCTTGGTCATATTGATGGCGTTGGTCGCGAACCCGCCCAGCGCCTTGTAAAGCGCGGCCGGCACGTTGCGCACGTTGAAGACAAAGGTCGTGACCGTCGGCTTGCCGCGCGGCGCGCGCTTCTCGGTCTTCGACATCACGAGAAACCGCGTGGTGTTGTGCGCCGCGTCCTCGATGTTCGCCGCCAGCGAGACGAGGCCGTAGATCTGGCCGGCGAGCTCGGAGGCGATCGCCGCGACGGAGGGATCGCCGCTCTCGGCGAGCTCGGCCGCGGCGCCGGCGGTATCGACCGCCACCTGCGCGGCGAGCTTGTGCTTGCGCAGAAACTTGCGCGTCTGGCCAAGCGCGTGGACATGGCTGCGCACCAGCTTGATCTGGTCGAGCGTCGCGCCGGGCAACGCCAGCAGATGATGGTGCACCGGCTCGAAATGCTCGCCGATGATAAAGAGCCCCGAATCCGGCATCAGGTGGTGGATGTCGGCGACGCGCCCCGCGACGGAGTTCTCGATCGGGATCATGCCGAGCCCGGCGCGGCCGTCGCGCACCGCCGCGAAGGCGTCCTCGAACTGGGTGCAGGGCAGCGTCTCCATCTCCGGGAACGCATGCCGGCAGGCGAGATCTGAATACGCGCCGGGCGCGCCCTGAAAGGCGATCAGTTTTTGGGGTTTTGCCATATCGGTCTTTTTACCAGCCAAATTTTCTCGTCGCCCCCGCGAAGGCAAGGGTCCAGGGCAACCGCTTCGTCGCTTGCCCCCGGGTTTCTCTCCGACTTGATCCGGGGATCACGCGGGAAAGACGACTTAACATTATTGCCGCCCTCCGGCGACCTGCGCCCGCACGCGTTCGAGATCGCCCGGCGTGTCGACCTGGCCGCCATGCTGGTCGGGCGCGACCAAGGTCACGGAGATCGTCATGCCGTTTTCGAGAGCGCGCAGCTGTTCCAATCGCTCGCGCAGCTCGAGCACGCCGCGCGGCAGCGTCACATAACGGTCGAGCGCGTCGCGGCGATACGCGTATAGCCCGATATGCTCGTAATGCGGGCCCTCGCCCCACGGCACCGGCAGCTTCGAGAAATAGAGCGCGCGCGCCGGTTTCGCCGGGTCGGTAAACCCGGCGACGACCTTGTTGACGTGATCCTGGGTCAACTGGGCCGGGTCTTCGATGACGGCGCACAAGGTCGCGATGTCGATCTCCGCATCGGCCAGCGCGGCGTAGGCGAGCCGTATCGCCGCCGGCTCGATCATCGGCATGTCGCCCTGGACATTGATGACGGCGTCATAGGCGCGGCCCGGATCGAGCGCGGTAATCGCCGCGTGGATACGGTCGGAGCCGGTCGGCAGGTCGGGGTCGGTCATGACCGCGCGCCCGCCGGCGGCCTCGATCGCGTCGGCGATCTGACGGTCGCCGCAAGCGACGATCACCGGCCCGAGCTCGGCCGCCACTGCGCGTCGCCAGACATGGACGATCATCGGCGACCCGGCGATGTCGGCGAGCGGCTTGTTGGGAAGCCGCGTCGAGGCCAGCCGCGACGGGATCAGGACGATCGGATTCTGCGGCGCGGCTCGCGTCATGGTTTCATCAAAAAAGATCGGGGCCAGGGGCGGGTAGCGACAACATGCCCGGTTCGGGCGATTGTCGGAAGCGTGATAATTGAGTTGAGCCGCCGGGCGGAATCCGGTTTGCTGCGGCCTCGCCAGGGCGCGGCATTCCAACCGCGCCGAAAGGGGGAGCGGAAAGGGCGCCGATGTCGTCTTTCGAGTGGAACAAGATCATTGCCTCGGTGCTCACCGCAATGATCATCGCCATGGTGACGGGGATCGTGGCGCAAAGCATCGTGCACCCCGTCAGGCTTGAAAAGGCCGCCTATTTGCCGCCGGGCGCCACCGGCGAGACGGGCGCAGCACCGGCCGAGGCGGCGCCAGAGGCTGCCGCGAAACCCGAGCCGATCGACATGTCCAAGGCCGATCCGAAGCGCGGCGAACAGGTCGCGAAGGTCTGCCTGCAATGCCATACCTTCGGCAAGGGCGAGGCCAACAAGATCGGCCCGAACCTCTTCGACGTGACCGAAGAGAATATCGCCAGCGTCGCCGGCTATACTTTCTCAAGCGCCTTGTCGGCCGACAAAGACAAGAAATGGGACCCAGACGAGTTGAACGTCTGGCTGTGGAAGCCGCAGGAATTCGCGCACGGCACCAAGATGACCTTCGCCGGCTTGCCCAAGGCACAGGACCGCGCCGACGTCATCGCCTATCTGCAGACCCTTAAATAACATCCCCCTCGTCATGGGCCGGGCTTGACCCGGCCATCTCCGGGGCGTTCAAGATCCCCGGGTCAAGCCCGCGGATGACGATTGGACGCAGATTTGGTCGGTAGCGCCGCTTCTCTCGACGCCTACATCGCCCTCGCGAATGAGCTGGCGGACGCCGCCGGTGCGGCGATCCGGCCGTATTTCCGCACCGCGCTCGCGGTCGACGACAAGGCCGATCTGACCCCGGTCACCGCCGCCGACCGCGCCGCCGAAGAGGCGATGCGCCGGCTCATCGCGGCGCGCTTCCCGGAGCACGGGATCATCGGCGAGGAATACGGCCGCGAGCGCGAAGACGCCGAGTTCGTCTGGGTGCTCGACCCGATCGACGGCACCAAATCCTTTATCAGCGGGGTACCGCTGTTCGGCACGCTGATCGCGCTGGCGCGGCGCGGCAGGCCGATCCTCGGCATCATCGACCAGCCGATCTCGCGCGAGCGTTGGCTCGGTGCGGCGGGCCGCGCAACGACGCATAACGGCACGCCGGCGCGCTGCCGGCCTTGTCCGGGGATCGCCGCTGCAACGATCTTCGCGACCACTCCCGCCATGTTCGAGGGCGCTGATTCCGAAGCGTTCGCGCGCGTCGCCGGCGCCGCCAAGCTCGTACGCTATGGCGCCGATTGTTACGCCTATGGGCTGGTCGCGCTGGGCTTTGTCGATGTCGTCATCGAGGCGAGCCTCAAGCCCTATGATTTCGGCGCGATGCTGCCGATCATCGAAGGCGCGGGCGGGATCGCCACCGACTGGCAAGGCACGCCGCTTGGGCTGGCGTCGGATGGCCGGGTGCTGATCGCCGGCGACAAGCGTACGCATAGCGAAGCGCTCACCTTGCTGCGAGGATGAGCGCGATCCAGCCGCTGGACTGACGGGAAGCCGGCCATGTACAGAAGATCGTTTCTGCTCGGCGTCGCCTTGTTGCTCGCCGCCGGCCGCGCCGCGAAGGCCGCCATCACCTACGGCATGTCGCTCTACGGCGACTTTAAATACCCGCCCGACTTCAAGCATTACGACTACGTCAATCCGGACGCGCCCAAGGGCGGGACGATGAAGATGGAGTCGCTCGGCACGTTCGACACGCTCAATCCCTTTGTCGTCAAGGGCGTGCCAGCGTCGGGCATCGGGATGGTTTTCGACACGCTGATGACGCGCAGCGATGACGAGCCGGCCACCGATTATCCGCTCGTCGCCGAGAGCGCCGATCTGGCGCCGGACCGCGCGTCAGTCGTCTACAACCTGAACCCCAAGGCGCGTTTCAACGACGGCACCCCGATCACCCCCGCGGACGTGGTGTGGAGCTTCGAGACGCTGCGCGACAAGGGGGCGCCGCTCTACCGTTTCTATTACGGTGACGTGATCAAGATCGAAACCCAGGGTGATCACGGCGTCAAGTTCACCTTCAAGAACGGCGACAATCGCGAGCTGCCCGCCATCCTCAGCGAGCTGCCGGTGTTGCCCAAGGCCTACTGGGCGACCCGCGATTTCGAGAAGACGACGCTCGAGCCGCCGCTCGGCAGCGGCCCCTATAAGATCGGCGCGGTCGATCCCGGGAAGTCGATCACCTACCAGCGGGTCGACGACTACTGGGCCAAGGATTTGCCGGTGAATCTCGGCCGGTTCAATGTCGACACGATCCGTTACGACTATTACCGCGACGCCACGGTCGCGCTCGAAGCCTTCAAAGCCGGTGCTTACGATGTCCGCGAGGAGAAATCGTCAAAGGCTTGGGCGACCGGTTATGACGGCCCGGCGCTGCGCGACGGGCTGATCAAAAGGATTTCCATCCCGGACCAGAACCCCTCGCCGATGCAGGGCTTCGGCTACAATCTCCGCCGCGCGTTGTTCCAAGACCCGCTGGTGCGCCAGGCGCTGGCTTATGCGTT
>DATHCK010000133.1:0-4802 GCA_035319545.1 Allostellaceae bacterium
CCGAACATTGACAGTGGACGCGATATGGCTCTGACCCTGTTCAAACGACGGCGCATCGAGCACGGCTCGCGGCTGGGCCCCGAGCCGATCGACCTGCCCGATGACGATGATTACCTGACTGAAAGCGGCGAGATAGACGCACAGCCGTCGGTCGCCGCGCGTGTCCTGCACTTGCTGGAAATTCTGCTGATCATCGTGGCGGGGGCGCTGTCGCTGGCGATCGTCTGGCTGCTCGGAGTGATGCTCAACATCATCTAGCCGCTATCGAGCCGCTCCGGGCGACATCAAGAGCGGCCGGGCGACGACATCGATCGGCCAGAACAGCCCCGCGCAAAACGACACCGCGAGATTGCCGGCCATGCTCGAATGCGTGCCGGCCGGCGGCGCAAGGAAATGCTGCGCGCCGTCGATAAAGCCGATGACGGCGTAGACGATCATCGCGGCACGCCAGAAACGCGACCTCATCCTAGCGCGCCGCGTTAGACGACGCGGATGTTCTTGAATTGCCATGGGTCGTCGCGATCGAGGTCCTCGGGAAACAGCCGCTCGCGTTCGTTGAGCGGGGTCCAATCGCCCCACACGCCGACGATATCGCCGAGATAGGGCCCGGCGACCTCGAGGATGCGCTGGAAATCGAGCTCCTCCGGCTCGACGAGCCCGGCGCGCGGGTGCTCGATCGCCCACACCATGCCGCCCAGCACCGCCGCGGTCACCTGCAACGAGGTCGCGTTGTTGTGCGGCACGATACGGCGCGTCTCGTCGATCGAGAGCCGCGACCCGTACCAGTAGACGCCCCTGCGGTGACCCATCAGCAGCACGCCCAGTTCGTCGATGCCGTCGACGATCTCGTCCATCATCAGCCGTTTTTCGGCCTGCAGCTCCCAGTTTTTGCCGCCCAATTCGTGCACGCTCAGCACCGCGTCGTCGCACGGGTGATAGGCGTAATGCGCGGTCGGCCGGTAGCGCACCCGCTCGCCGTCGCGCACCGTGAAATAGTCGGCGATCGAGATCGATTCGTTATGAGTGATGAGAAAACCGGTATAGGGGCCCTCGAGCGGCGTCCAGCTGCGCACCCTCGTGCTGGCGCCCGGCCGCATCAAATAGATCGCCGCGCCACTGCCGAACTCGTGCCGTCTTCCGTCTTCCGGCAAGTGCCGCTCATGCGTGCCCCAGCCGAGCTCGGCCGGCTGCGAGCCTTCGCTGAAAAAGCCGTCGATCGACCAGGTGTTGACGAACTCGCCGGGCAGTTTCGGGATCAAAGCGACCTGGGTGTCACGCTCGGCGATGTGGATGACCTTGATCTCGAGCCGCTCGGCGAGATGTCCCCAGCCGGTGCGGTCGCGGGGGATGGCGGCGGCGGGATCGTCGGCGCGCACCACATCGACCAGCGCCTGCTTGACGAAATGCGAGACGAGACCGGGGTTTGCGCCGTGGGTCAGCACCGCGGTCGGGCCGCCGGCATAGCGCCCGCGCAACGCCAAGGCGCTTTCGCGCAGCGCATAATTCGAGCGCTCCGAGGCTGTCAGATTGGGGTCGGTGTAACCGCCGGGCCATGGCTCGATGCAGGTGTCGAGGTAGAGCGCACCCTTCTCTTGGCACAACTCGATCAGCGCGACGCTCGACACTTCGACGGAGACGTTGAGCACGAAATCGCCGCGCCTGATAAGCGGGTCGAGCACGGTCCGGTAGTTATCGCGCGTCAGCGGTGTCTCGACAAACCTCACGGCATATTGTTCGGCGACGTTCTTGCCGCGCGGCTCGGCGGTGACGATCGTGATATTCTCGGGCGCGATGCTGATGTGGCGCAGGATCAGCGGCAGCACGCCCTGGCCAATACTGCCGAAACCAATGATGACAAGGCGGCCGTCGAGGCTGGCATGCTTGGTGTCGGGCATCGCGCGCGGGGTCCGGAGGGGTTCGACCTCCGTTAGGGTCGAGCCTGTGGGTTGTCAAGCGGATGTGTCGCTCGGAGATGATCTCAAATCGTCGGCATCTGAGGACAGCGCGCGGGTCGCGCGGGGATATGCCCTCTCCTTGGGCAGACGGGCCGTGAAACACCGGCCGGCGAGCCTTGCCGTGTTTGCCGGCCTGGTGCTGGCGGGCGCCGTCGCCGCGCCGAGCGCACTCGCCGCGCCGCCGCTGGCGGGCGACCTCGTCAAGCCAACGCTTTATGCCGAAAGCGCAAGCGTCGCGCCGGGCGGCACGCTCATGACCGACCTGCATCTGGCGATCGCGCCGGGCTGGCATGTCTACTGGAAGAACCCGGGCGATTCCGGCTTGCCGACCGAGATTACGTGGACACTGCCGCCGGGATTTTCCGCCGGCGCCATCCAATGGCCTGTTCCCGAACGATTTTCGGCCGGGCCGATCGCCAATTACGGCTATGCCGGGGGCGCTGATCTGCTGGTGCCGCTGACCGCGCCGGCGGGGCTCGCCGCCGACGCCAAGCCGCATCTCGCGGCCACGGTCAAATACCTGGTCTGCGCGGAAATCTGCATCCCGGGCGAGGCGCAAGTCTCGCTCAACCTTGCCGCCGGGACCGGTGCGCCCGATCCCGCGCAGACATCGCGGTTTGCCAACGCGCGGCGGCAATTGCCCGTCGCCGCGCCCTTTGCCACGCGATTCGCCGCCGGCACCGGCGACCTGCGACTCATTGTCCCGGCCGTCGCGGTGGGAAATATCAGCAGCCCGAGCGGGGAATTTTTTCCGGACCGCGACAACGCGATCGACCACTCCGCCGACGAGACGGTCGAGCGGGGCGACGGTGGCTTGCAGTTGGTCTTGAAGAAGGCCACCGGCCCGACGGCCGCGGTGCCGGCGACGCTCGACGGCGTCTTGGTGCTGCGCGGCGCCGACGGCGTCGCACACGGCTATCTCGTCAGCGCGACGCGGGTCGCCGCCGCCCCCACCGCGGCTGTGGAGGGATCGATCTCGGCGTGGCATGCGGTGCTCTTCGCGTTTATCGGCGGGCTCATCCTCAATCTGATGCCGTGCGTCTTTCCGATCCTGTCGCTGAAGGTGCTTGGCTTTGCCGGCGCCGACGCCGAAAAGCGCCATCATCACGGGCTCGCCTACGGGTTCGGCGTGGTGCTGAGCTTCGCCGCGCTGGGCGGCGCGCTCATCGCGCTGCGCGAAGGCGGCGCGGCGATCGGCTGGGGGTTTCAGCTGCAATCGCCGCTTATTGTCGGGCTGCTCGCCTATCTGATGCTGGCGATGGGTTTGAGCCTTTCGGGGGTCGCGGAACTCGGCGCGGGTCTTGCCGCGATCGGCGGCGGGTTGGCCGGCCGGCAGGGGCTGACGGGCGCGTTCTTGACCGGCGTGCTGGCGGTGGTCGTCGCGACGCCATGCACCGCGCCGTTTATGGGCGCGGCGCTCGGGTTTGCGCTGGTCGAGCCGGCGCCGCTGGCTCTGGCGGTCTTTGTCGCACTCGGCGCTGGGATGGCGGCGCCGCTCGTGGCGGCGAGTTTCGTCCCCGCGGTCGCGCGGCTGCTGCCACGGCCAGGGGCGTGGATGGCCACCTTGAAGCAGGTGCTCGCCTTCCCGCTTTACGGCACCGCGGCCTGGCTTGTCTGGGTGCTGATCCAGGAAGTGGACCCGGGAGGCTCGTTGATGGCACTGTTCGGGCTGGTGCTGGTCGGGTTCGCGGTGTGGGTCTATGGCCGTACGCGGTTTGCCGCGACGGGCCCGCGCCGCCTCGGCGCCGGGCTGAGCGCGGCCGGTATCGCACTGGCGATCGCGCTGGCGATGATGCTGACGCCGGCTCCCGGCAAGGTGCCGCTGGCAAGCGACGGCCTGCCCTACGAGGCCTTCACCCCGGCGCGGCTCGCGGCGCTGACCGCTGAGCACAAGCCGGTCTTTGTCAACTTGACCGCCGCCTGGTGCCTCACCTGCATCGTCAATGAGCGCGCGACGCTTGATCGCGATGCGGTGCGCGACGCCTTCGCGGCGCATCACGTTGTTGCGCTCAAGGGCGACTGGACGCGGCAGGACCCGGAAATCGCCCAGTTTCTGCAAAGCTTCGGGCGCAGCGGCGTGCCGCTCTACCTGCTCTACGACCCCAGCGGCACGGCGAGCGTGCTGCCGCAAATCCTCACCGAAGCCGAGATCATCGACGCGGTCGAGAAGCTCTAATTCTGCATCGCCTGGGTCACCGCGCCGCCGGTCGCGGTGCGGCCGCCATCGACGACGTATTGCGCGCCGGTAATGTTGCTCGCGAGATCGGACGACAGGAACAGCACCATGTTGGCGATTTCCTCCGGCGTCGTGTAGCGGCCCGAGGGGATGGCGGCCTGGTATTTGCGATTGACGGCGTCCGGGTCGTCGGGGCTCAGCATCTTTTCCAAGGAATGGATCATCCGCGTGTCGACCGGGCCGGGACAGACCGCGTTGACCCGCACGCCCTGGCGCGCCACCTCGCCGGCCGCGGTCTTGGTGAGGCCGATGACCGCGTGCTTCGAGGCGACATAGGCCGGCATGCCGGGGGTCGCGACGAGGCCGGCGACCGAGGCGGTGTTCACCACCGCGCCCGATTTCTGCTTCAACAGCACCGGCAGCACATGGCGCAGGCCGAGAAACACGCCCTTGACGTTGACGCCGATCACCTGGTCGAACATCGCCTCGTCGTAATCGGCGGTGTGGGCGAGCCCGCCCTCGATCCCGGCATTGTTGAAAAAGCAGTCGATCCGGCCGTAGGCGTCGAGCGCCGCCTTGACGTAGGCCTGAACATCGGCCGATTTCGTCACGTCAGCGGCGACGAAGAGCGCTTCGCCGCCCTGCTGGCGGATGATCCCGGCAGTGGCCTC
>DATHCK010000134.1:0-16894 GCA_035319545.1 Allostellaceae bacterium
AGGGATTTCCTACAGATTTTCCGTTGATTGCCGATCTAAAGAACGAGGGCATGACGGACGTCCTCGTACTGATCAATCGCTTCGCAAAGCATGGAGTGATCGGTGAGATGGATTGCGTCTATTCGTATTGGGTCACCAATCGAGCCGACCGCTTCCGCGATCAAGAGATCAATGCGCTAGTCGGCCTGATGCCGAAGCTCGCACTGTCGATCAAATGTCTTGCTTTGGGGCGCATCGCGCAAACGCTGGTCGAGACCTATCTCGGCCGCGACCCCGGCCGCCGCGTGCTCGACGGGCGGATCGGCCGCGGCGCCGCGGAGCAGATCAGCGCCGTCCTGTGGTACAGCGACCTGCGCGGCTTTACCCGCATCACCGACGATGCGCCACCGGCGCAGACGATCGGGCTGCTCAACGACTACGCCGAGGCGGTGATCTCGGCGATCCATGACCATGGCGGCGACGTGCTGAAGCTGATCGGCGACGGCGTGCTGGCGATCTTTCCCTATGAGGGCGACCCGGAGGCGGCCTGCTCTGGCGCTATTGCGGCGGAGCGCGCGTTACGAAAAGGCCTCGCCAAGCTGAACGAAAAACGCGCCGCGACCGGCAAGCCTGTCACCGAAGTTTATCTCGGCCTCCATATCGGCGAGGTGTTCTACGGCAATATCGGCAGCCGCGAGCGGCTCGATTTCACGGTGATCGGGCCGGCGGTCAACGAAGTCGCACGGATCGCCGCGATGTGCCGCTCGGCGGAGCGCGACGTGCTGTTGTCAGCACCATTCGCCGAGGCGATCGCCGCCGCCGGGTCAGGCGCGCCGGTTTCGGTCGGCCGGTACGCGCTGCGCGGTGTGGCGCGACCGCAGGAGCTGTTTACCCTCGATCGTCAGCCTGGCGGCTGATCGTCGCTAAAATCGCCGCAATTACCTAGTAAGTTCCTCCATGTCCGCAACACACCGGAGGGAATTTCGCACCGGGAACAACCGCATCGGCATGCGAGAACAAAATCACCGCGTTAGCGCTTCGCTGTAAATCACCTGTTTTAGCAGCGAAGGCATTTCGACCCGCCCAACTCCCGGTGCAATCGCCGATCAGCTTGGCAGCTGATCGCCGTCCGGTGGCACGGCGACCTCGAATGCGTTGGTGACGCCGCAGAGCACCGTAAAATTATGCGCGATGGTGATCAGCTCGGTCATCCATTGCGCACCGTATTTGGTGCACAGCCGGTTGAAGATCGGGTAGTCGACGCGGTTGAGACGCATCAGCTGACGCGTCAGGTTGACGATGTCGCGCTCGTCGTCGGGCAATGCCGAGGCATCGCCCTTGGCCCGCAGCAGGTCGATCGTCGATTCCTCGACACCGGCGCGGCGCGCGGCGCCGGCCTGGGCCGACCAGACATAGGCGCTCTCGCGCTCGCGCACCGCGGCAAGGATCGCGTGCGAGAGCAGCCGTGGCTCGACGATGCAGTCGCTGCGATTGAACTTGACGAGCGCCAGCATCTTGTCGGCCAGCTTCGGGCTGTTGAGGAACACGCTGAACGGGCCGCGAATGCGCCCGAACACGCTCAACACGTCCTCGGCGACGGATTGGTACTCGGCCGCGACCTGGTTCTTGTCGCTGATTGGCGTCACTCTCGGCATGGCTTCCTCACTGTCTGTTAGATTCCCGGATACGCCTTGCCCCAGTCGTCGAGATAGACGACGTCGGAGAGCGCGCCGCGACCGACCGGCCCGAAATTGCCCATCGGCCAGCCGATCGGCAGGATCGCGTATGATTTGTAACCGGTCGGAATGCCCATCGCGTCGTCGCATTCCTTGCCGTAGCCGGTGTGACGCGTGGTGAGCGTCGAGCCGAGGCCGAGCGCGCGGGCCGCCAGGAGCATGTTTTGCACGGCCGGATAGATCGACGAGCCGGCGGTGTAGTTTGGCGTTTCGCCCTCGAGGCAGGCGACGATCCAGATCGGTGCTTCGTGGTAATGGTCGGTCAAGTATTTGACCGCGTCGTGCTGGCGCGCATAGGCGGCCGGGTTGGAGCCCGGCGGCGGCGCGCTCGACGCGTAGCGAGGACCAAGCACCTCGTCGTAAAGCCGCTTGTAATAGGCCTGCACCGCCTTCTTTTTCGCGACCGCGTCCTTCAGCACGAGGAACTTCCAGCGCTGCGTGTTGCCCCCGCTAGCCGCCGCTTGGCCAGCGCGCAGGATCTTGAAAACGAGCTCGTCAGGCACCGGGTCGGGCTTCAGCCGGCGCATCGCCCGCATCGTGCTCATGACATCGAAAACATCGCTGCTCAGCGGTACGTGATGCGGCATTACCGTCTCCCTCGGCCGTGTTGTTGGTCTCTGCGGCGACTGTAGGATAATTTCCCGGACCCCGACAAATCGAGAATGCCGATGCCGTATGTCCATCCTGAAGCGCTGGTCAGCACCGAATGGCTCGCCGCGCATCTCTCTGACCCACATGTCCGCGTGCTCGACTCGTCGTTCAAGCAGCCTGGGGTCATACCGACCGCCCGCGCCGATTACGATACCGGTCATATCCCCGGCGCGGTGTTCTTCGACATCGACGACGTCGCCGAGCCGGGCACCAGCCTGCCGCACATGATCCCCTCGGCCGAACGCTTCGCCGCGAAGATGGTCGAGCGCGGCATTGGCAATGGCGACAGGGTCGTTGTCTACGACGCCAACGGTCTATCGTCGGCCGGGCGAGCGTGGTGGCTCCTCCGCCTCTTTGGCCACGACAATGTCGCGCTGCTCGACGGCGGGCTGCCGAAATGGAAAGCCGGGGGCCGGCCGCTCGAAACCGCGTCGCCAATGATCCCCGAGCGACGGTTTACGGCGCGGTTCGATCCGGCGTTGGTGCGCAGCAAATCTGACGTGCTCGGCAACGTAGAGAGTCGCCGCGAGTTGGTCGTCGACGCGCGCTCTACCGGGCGGTTCGACGGCTCGGCCGAGGAAACCTGGCCGGGCCGGCGCCGCGGCCATATTCCCGGCAGCCGCAACCTGCCGTTCGATCAGGTTACCGATCCTCAGACCAAACAGCTGAAGGGCTCCGACGCGCTAGCGGCGTTGTTTTCCGGTGCGGGGGTGGCCTTCGATAAGCCGGTCGTCGCGAGCTGCGGCTCCGGGGTCACCGCCTGCGCGCTCGCATTCGCGGCGTATCTCATCGGCCACGACCGGGTCGCGATCTATGACGGATCGTGGTCGGAATGGGGATTGCCCGACGGCCCGCCGATCGAGACCGGCCTCGCGCGATGACATTGATCGAGGACACCGTCACCTATCTCGAGATGCTCGAGCGGCCGCCGCCACGGGTATTACCGGCGCCACTCGGCAAGCTCGCGCTGATGCGCGCCGAGGGGTGTTCGGTGCCGTTCTACCGTTATCTCTACAACACGGTCGGCGAGAGGTGGCTGTGGTACGCGCGGCGCGTGTGGAGCGACGCGGCGCTAGCCGCTGAGCTTCAGAAGCAGACGACAGAAATTTTCGTGCTTTATGTCGGCGGGGTGCCGGCCGGGTATTTCGAGCTCGACGCAGCGGAGCCGCGCGAGACCCTTCTCGCCTATTTTGGACTGATGCCGGAGTTTATCGGCCGCCGGCTCGGGCCGTTCCTGCTCAATGCGGCGATCGAACGGGCGTGGTCGCGCCCGATCGAGCGGTTTTGGGTGCATACCTGCACCTTCGACCACCCACGGGCGCTCCCACTCTACCAGCGCGCCGGCTTTGTCGTGTATGCGCGGCGTTCGGTATCGTTTGATGATCCGCGCGAGAGCGGCATCCTGCCGCGCTCACTGGAGCATCCGTTGTTGCCGCGTCTTAAAGAGGTGTGACGGAATCACCGTTACCACCCGTAATAGCCCGGGCCGTAGTAGTGGTGATAGTACTGGCCGTGGCCGTAATAGTACGGGCCTGGTCCGTAATAGAATGGACCCGGCACGCCGATCTGCACCGGACCCACGTCGACGCCAATATAAGCCTTCGCCGGGCTCAATGGAATCGACACAGCTGTCAAGGCCAATGCACCAACAGCCGCCGTACCAAGCCAACGAAATTTACGAGTGTTTAAGTTGCTCGACATTTATACCTCCATGTGTTGTCGAGTCCATTTGTGACTCGTCAAAGAACGACACGGGGGTGATGCACTTCCACTTTCTATCTTTCGGCCATCCTTTGAGATTTGTACGGTGGCGTCGGCCGTCCGCTAGTGCACGAGGATCTGGCTGAGAAAGCTGCGGGTGCGCTCGTTTTGCGGGTTGGCGAAGAAATCTTGCGGCCGCGCGCGCTCGATGACCTCACCCTGGTCCATAAACACCATCATGTCGGCGACGGTGCGCGCGAAACCCATCTCATGGGTCACGCAGACCATGGTCATGCCTTCCTCGGCGAGCCCGATCATCACGTCGAGCACTTCCTTGATCATCTCGGGATCGAGCGCCGAGGTTGGCTCGTCGAACAGCATGACCTCGGGCTTCATGCACAAGGAGCGGGCGATCGCGACCCGCTGCTGCTGTCCGCCCGAAAGCTGACCGGGATATTTATCGGCCTGATCGGGGATGCGTACCCGCTCAAGATAATAGCGCGCGGTGTCTTCCGCTTCCTTCTTCGGCAATTTGCGTACCCAGGTCGGCGCCAGAGTCAGGTTTTGCAGAACGGTCAAATGTGGGAACAGATTGAACTGCTGGAACACCATGCCGACCTCGCGGCGGATAGCCTCGATGTTCTTCAGATCTGAGGTCAGCTCGATCCCGGCGACGACGATGCGGCCGCGCTGGTGCTCCTCGAGCCGGTTGATGCAGCGGATCATCGTCGACTTGCCCGAGCCCGACGGCCCGCAGACCACGACCTTCTCGCCCTTGCGGACCGTGAGGTTGATGTCCTTGAGGACGTGAAAGTCGCCGTACCATTTGTGCACGGCCTGCAGCTCGATCATCGCGCCCGGCGGCGCTGCGGCATCGCTCATCACTCATCGCCCTTCACGACGATGAATGATAGAGCAAAACCCGGGCCGCTTCAGGCGGCGCTTTTCATGTCGGCAATAAAGCGCCGCGCCATTGCCGCCGGGTCGTCCGCCTGGACGATCGGCCGGCCGACGACGAGATAATCGGCGCCGTTGGCGATCGCCTGCGCCGGCGTGCCCGAGCGCTTGTGGTCATCGAGCGCCGCGCCCGCGAGCCGAACACCCGGCGTCACGACATAAAGCTGCTCCGCACCAAGCCGCTGGCGGATCGCGTTGGGATTGTCCTGCGGGCTGGCGATGATGCCGTCAACACCACAATCGAGCGCGAATTTGGCGCGCTCGGCGATCAAGTCGGCGACCGTACCGGTGTGGCCCAGCTCGCGCAGACCGCGCTCGTTGAGGCTCGTCAGCGCCGGCACCACGAGCAGCTTCAACGGCGAATTGCCCCTGCCCTCGACCGCGGCGCGGATAATGTCTCCATCGCCATGGATCGTGACAAAGAATACACCGCGCTCGGCCACGCGCTCGATGCCGCGCCGCACTGTTTCGCCGATGTCGAACATCTTGGCATCGAGGAAGACGTTGCCACCCGATTTCAACAGATCATCGAGAAATGCCTCGAAGCCCGGTGCGAAGATTAGCCAAAGCCCGACCTTGTAGAATGTCACGATGCCTTCGAGCTTTGCCGTGATGGCGCGCGCCTGATCGATATTCGGCAGGTCGAGCGCGACGATCAGCCGGTCGTCCATGCAGGCGGGTACTGTCCGGGCAAGCCGGGTCTCTGCTGGCATCGGCAATCGTCCTTCGGTGAGTGCTGAGCTGGCAACTTCGCGGCTGCCCTCGCGCGCGTCAAGCAACCTTGGAAGCGGGCCGCTAGCAAGGCAGGATGTGACGGTCACCCCGCTGGAGCCCGCTCATGCCCAAGCAACAGATTCGCTCCGACCGCCTGTGCCAGCCCAGCGGCGTGTTCTCGCACGCGACGGTGATCGAAGCGCAAGGTCGGCTTGTTTTCATCTCCGGCATGGTCGCGCGGCGCGCCGACGATACGATCGCCGGCGTCGGCGATATCGAGGCGCAGACCCAGCAAGTCTGCGAAAACCTCAAGGCTGCGGTCGAGGCGGCGGGTGGTACAATGGACGATATCTGCCGCGTCGATGTTTATATCCGCAACATGGAGCAATTCGACGCGATCCATAAGGTGCGGCGCGAGTATTTCCGTGAGCCGCTGCCCGCCTCGACGATGGTCGAGGTAGTCAAGATGACCCATCCCGACTACCTGATCGAAATCAGCGCGATCGCAGTCATCCCCTAGGCGGCTCCGCCCAATCGCGTTGCAATTGCCGCCGCCGCGGCCCACACTTCGCGCGCCAAACAAGGGAAATCGTTCATGGAAATGCACGGCGAGCTGCGCATCCCGGCGCCCCGCTCGGAAGTCTGGGCAAAGCTCAACGATGCGGAGACACTGAAGACCTGCATCCCCGGCTGTGAAGCGATCGAGAAGCTGTCGCCGACCGAGTTCACCGCAAAAGTCGTCGCGCGGGTCGGCCCGGTGAAAGCGAGCTTCTCGGGCAAGGTCACGCTTAGTGACCTCGACCCGCCCTCTAGCTACACCATTAGCGGCGAAGGCACCGGCGGTGTTGCCGGCTTTGCCAAAGGCAGCGCCAAGGTTTCGCTCGACGACGCCGGCGCCGAGACGGTGCTGCGTTACGGAGTGCAGGCTCAGGTCGGCGGCAAGCTGGCGCAAATCGGCTCGCGCCTGATCGACGCCACCTCGCGCAAGATGGCGGACGATTTCTTTAATCGTTTTCTCGGGGTGGTAAGCGGTTCCTCCGAAGCGACGACAGCGTCATAACTCACTGTATATAACGCATTTTATGACGTTTCAGGCGCCTTGACCCGGCGCCAGCAGCGCAGGAAACTCCCGCCCACGAACGGTCGTCCCCCGACCTGCGGCAAAGGGAGGTATCGATGCAGAAGACGGTGAGCCTCACCGTAAACGGCAAGTCGGTTTCGGCGACGGTCGAGGGCCGCACGCTCCTGGTGCAGCTCCTGCGCGAAACGCTCGGCCTCACCGGCACGCATGTCGGCTGCGACACCAGCCAGTGCGGCGCCTGTGTCGTGCATGTCGACGGCGAGGCGGTCAAATCGTGCACGTTGCTCGCGGTCCAGGCTGAGGGGCGCACCGTCAAGACGATCGAGGACGTCGCGGACGGCGACACGTTGCACCCGATGCAAGAGGCCTTTCGCGACAATCACGCGCTGCAATGCGGCTTCTGCACGCCGGGGATGATCATGAGCGCGCTCGATCTGGTGAAGAACAATCCCGATCCGACCGATCGCGAAATCCGCGAATACCTCGAGGGCAATTTCTGCCGCTGCACCGGCTATCACAACATCGTGCTGGCGATCAAAGCGGGAGCTGCCGCCATGAGAGGCGCCAAGCAGGCGGCGGAGTAGCCGCCATGACCGAAATCGGCACTCCCGTACGCCGGCGCGAGGACTATCGGTTCCTCACCGGCCAGGGCACCTATACCGACGATATCAACCGGCCGCGTCAGGTCTACGCCTATATTCTGCGCAGCCCGCACGCGAGCGCACGGATCATCGGCATCGATGCCAGCGCCGCCGCCAAGGCAAGCGGCGTTGTCGCTGTGTATACCGGCAAGGACATAGAGGCCGATGGGATCGGCGGTCTGCCCTGCGGCTGGCAAATCCATTCGAAGGACGGTTCGCCGATGCACGAGCCGCCGCACCCGGTGCTGGCGAGCGGCCATGTCCGCCATGTCGGCGACCCGGTCGCCGTCGTCATCGCCGACAGCCTAGCGCAGGCGCGCGACGCCGCCGAGTTGGTCAAGGTCGATTACGCCGTCGAGCCCGCAGTCTCCGATGTCGGCGAGGCGCTGAAATCCGGCGCGCCGCTGGTCCATGCCGAAGTCCCGGGCAATGTCTGCTACGACTGGCATCTGGGCGAGCCCGCCGCGATCGACGCGGCGCTCAAGGGCGCCGCGCGCGTCATCAAGCTCGATCTCACCAACAATCGCCTCGTGCCGAATGCGATGGAGCCGCGCGCCGCGATCGGCGATTTCGACCGCGCGACCGGCGAGCACACGCTCTACACCACCAGCCAGAACCCGCATGTCATCCGCCTGTTGATGGGCGCCTTTGTGCTGCACATCCCCGAGGCGAAGCTGCGCGTCGTCGCGCCCGACGTGGGGGGTGGGTTCGGCTCGAAGATCTACCACTATGCCGAGGAGGCGATCGTCACCTGGGTAGCCGGGAAGCTGAAACGCCCAGTCAAATGGACCGCCGAACGCGTCGAGAGCTTTATGTCCGACGCGCATGGCCGCGACCACGTCACGCATGTTGAGCTGGGTCTCGACCAGGACAATAAGTTCGTCGCGCTCAAGGTCTCAACGCTTGCCAATATGGGGGCGTATCTGTCGACTTTCGCGACCTGCATCCCGACCTATCTTTACGCAACCTTGCTCGCCGGCACCTACACGACGCCGGTCATCTATGCCGAGGTGAAGGCCGTCTTTACCCACACTGTGCCGGTCGACGCGTATCGCGGTGCCGGGCGGCCGGAAGCGACGTTCCTGCTAGAGCGTATCGTCGATCTCGCGGCCGACGAGCTTGGGGTCGATCCGGCGGAGCTGCGCCGCAAGAACTTCATCCCGACCGACGCCTTCCCCTACCAAACGCCGGTCGCGCTGCAATATGACAGCGGCGATTATTTTTCGACGCTCGATCTGGCGACCAAGGCGGCGGATTACGCCGGTTTCGAGTCGCGCCGCGCCGAGGCCGCCCGGCGCGGTACGCTGCGCGGCATCGGCATCGCCACCTATATCGAGGCTTGCGGCATCGCCCCTTCGGCGGTCGTCGGCTCGTTAGGCGCGCGCGCTGGGCTGTTCGAGGCGGCGACGGTACGCGTCCACCCGACCGGCAGCGTGACGATTCTTACCGGCTCGCATAGCCATGGCCAGGGGCATGAAACGACTTTCGCCCAACTCGTCGCCGACGGGCTCGGCATTCCGATCGAGTCGGTCGAGATCGTCCATGGTGACAGCGCCAAGATCCCCTATGGCATGGGGACATACGGTTCGCGCTCGCTGGCGGTCGGGGGCACCGCGATCATCAAGGCGATGGACAAGATCATCGCCAAGGGCAAAAAGATCGCCGCGCATCTCCTCGAAGCGGCCGAGGCCGACATCGAGTTCAAGGACGGCCAGTTCAGCGTCGCCGGCACCGACCGGTCAAAATCGATCGGCGAAATCGCGCTGACCGCCTATGTGCCGCACAACTTCCCGCATGAGGAGTTGGAGCCGGGGCTCGACGAGACGGCGTTTTACGATCCGAAAAACTTCACCTTCCCGTCGGGCGCCTATGTCGCGGAGGTCGAGATCGACCCCGACACCGGGCGGATCGAGATCGTCAATTTCAATGCCAGCGACGATTTCGGCCGCATCGTCAATCCGATGATCGTCGCCGGACAGGTGCATGGCGGGCTGGCCCAGGGCATTGGCCAGGCGCTGCTCGAAGGCTGCGTTTACGACAGGGCGACCGGGCAACTGTTGACCGCGTCCTATAACGACTACGCGATGCCGCGCGCCGACGACCTGCCGGCTTTCGCATTGTCGACCCATGCGACCTACTGCACGCACAACCCGCTGGGGGTCAAAGGCTGTGGTGAGGCGGGTGCGATCGGCGCACCGGCGGCGATCTCAAACGCGATTGTCGACGCGTTGAAGCCGATGGGCGTGCGCCATGTCGAAATGCCGGCGACGCCCGAAAAAATCTGGCGCGCCATCCACCAGCACCGGGTCGCCGCGGAATAGGGAGAGCGCAATGTATGAATTCGATTACAGCAAGCCGGCGAACCTCGCCGACGCCGCAAAGGCACTCGGCGACGCCGATGCGAAACTCGTCGCCGGCGGCATGACCTTGATCCCGACCCTGAAGCAACGCTTGGCGAAGCCGTCTTCGCTCATCGATCTGGCGACGATCCCCGGCCTCAAGGGGATCACGGAGGAAAGTGGCGGGCTGAGGATTGGCGCGATGACTCGCCATGTCGAAGTGCAACGCTCGGATGTCGTCAAGCGCGTGATCCCGGCCCTGTCAAATCTTGCCGGGCTGATCGGCGATCCCGCGGTGCGCAATCGCGGCACCATTGGCGGCTCGATCTCGAACAACGACCCCGCTGCGGACTATCCGTCCGCTGTGGTCGGGCTCGGCGCGGCAGTCGTCACCACCAAGCGTGAGATCGCCGGCGACGATTTCTTCACTGGCATGTTCGAGACCGCGCTCGGCCAGGACGAGATTGTCACCGCGATCAAATTCCCCAAGCCGCAGGCGGCCGCGTACCAGAAATTCAAAAACCCCGCATCGCGGTATGCGATCGTCGGCGTGTTCGTCGCTCGCACCGGATCGGGCGTGCGCGTCGCGGTAACGGGCGCCGGCCCTTGTGTCTTCCGTGTGCCGGAGATGGAGGCGGCGCTGGCGAAGTCGTTCTCGGCCGATGCTATCAAGGACATCGCGATCCCCGATGACGGACTTAATTCCGACATTCACGCGAGCGCAGAATACCGCGCGCACCTCGTCAATGTCATGGCCCGACGTGCTGTTGCCGCTTGCGCGTAAGGGGAACCCTGAGGATGCTGCACGCGTAAAACAATCGCCGTCATTAGGGAGAAATGCCGTGCGCAACTCGAAGACCATCGCCGGGGCCGGATTGGCGCTTTCACTATTTTGCGGCGCGGCCTTGGCCGACACCCTCAAGTTTACCGTTGACCTCGAACCGGAACAGGCGGGGAAGCCGGGCAAGGGCACGGCGACATTCACGGTCGACACCGCGAGCAAGACACTGACCGGGACGATCGAATACTCTGGCGTCGCAACGCCGCAGATGGCGGCGTTCCTGTCGCCGCCGGAGAAGCAGGGCGGCAATCCCGGCACCCTGCCAATTCAGCTACCGGCGAACGCCGCCAGCCCGATCAGCGTCAAGATGCAAATGCCCCCGGCGGCGATCGATGGGCTCAAGGGCGGTGAGTGGGTCTTGCTGCTCGGCACCAAGCAGGCGCCGGAAATCGGCGGCGACGTCAAACCGGCGCAGTAGCCCCGCCGGGAGCGTCGCGCGCTGAGGTAGCGCGGCCGCCCCTGGTGCACTAATTTGTCCGGGGAAGCCCAATCCCTCTCCTTCGAGCGGGAGAGGGATTTTGCTGCGAACCGGATACTCGATGGCCAAGTCGAAAACACCTGCCCTACCCGCCTCGGTCGACGCGACGCTCGCGATGCTCGGCGAT
Organism: Allostellaceae bacterium; assembly: GCA_035319545.1. Classification (GTDB taxonomy): domain Bacteria; phylum Pseudomonadota; class Alphaproteobacteria; order ATCC43930; family CGMCC-115725; genus DATARH01. Next base: position 11,246 of record DATHCK010000134.1, read on the forward strand.
GCCGATTATGTCGCTGACCGGAGCCTGGCGACCGCAGTGCATCTCTCGCTCCACTTGAAGCGGCCGCTGTTTCTCGAAGGCGAGGCGGGGGTCGGCAAGACCGAGATCGCCAAGGTGCTGGCGACAGCGCTCGGCCGCAAACTCATCCGGCTGCAATGCTATGAGGGGCTCGATGTCGCCTCGGCGGTTTACGAGTGGGATTACGCCCGGCAGATGATCGAAATTCGCCTCGCCGAGGCGGGCGACGAGGATCGCGGCGAGATCGAAAGCACGATTTTTTCCGACCGCTTCCTCATCAAGCGGCCGCTGCTGCAGGCGCTAGAGCCGGAAATCGAAGGGCCACCGGTACTGCTGATCGATGAATTGGACCGCACCGACGAGCCGTTCGAAGCCTACCTCCTCGAGCTGTTGTCCGACTTTCAGGTGACGATCCCGGAAATTGGCACGATCCGCGCCGAGCGCCCGCCGATCGTCGTCATCACCTCGAACCGCACGCGCGAAATTCACGACGCGCTGAAGCGCCGCTGCTTCTATTATTGGGTCGATTACCCGAACGCCGAGCGCGAGCTGGAAATCCTCGGCAAAAAGGCGCCCGGTGCCACACCCGAGCTGTCGCAAGCGGTCGTCGGCTTTGTCCAGAAGCTGCGCAAGATGGATTTGTTCAAGCTGCCCGGCATTGCCGAGACCATCGACTGGACCGAGGCGCTGATGCAGCTCGACGTCCTGGAGCTGACCCCGAACGCGATCAACGATACGCTCGGCGTGCTTCTGAAGTATCAGGACGACATCGCCCGCATCCAGGGCAGCGAAGCGGCGCGGCTGCTCGACCAGGTGAAGAGCGAGCTGTCCGCCGCTTCGCGCGGCGCGTGATGGCGGACGATCGCGAACAGGACGGACGGCTTGTCGCCAACCTAATGCATTTTGCGCGCACCTTGCGCACCGCCGGGTTGCCGGTCGGGCCAGGCAAGGTCATCGACGCGGTCGCCGCGGTCCGCGCGGTCGGCATCACCAACCGCGCCGACTTTTACTGGACGCTGCACGCGGTGTTCGTCAACCGCCCGGACCAACGGCCGCTCTTCGACCAGGCGTTTCACGTTTTCTGGCGCAACCCCGAACTGCTCAAAAAGATGATGTCGCTGATATTGCCGGAAATGAGTCTCGAGCTGCCGGAGGACGCGAAGTCAGAAATGCTGCGACGCCTTGCCGAGGCGCTGCACCCACATCCCGAGTCGCGCGAGACCGGTGAGACCGAGCTCGAATTCGACGCGGCAATGACATTTTCCGATCGAGAGCAGCTTCAGGCCATGGATTTCGAGAAGATGTCGCTCGACGAGTTGGCGCAGGCGAAGGCCGCCATCGCACGGCTGCGACTTCCAGTCCTCGACCGGCCGACACGGCGCTTTACGCCCGACCCGCGTGGCACCCGCGCCGACATGCGCGCAACCCTGCGCGCCGCGCTGCGCTCCGGTGGCCTCGTCGAATTAAAGCGGAAAAGCCGCCGCATGCGTCCGCCCCCGCTGGTCGTGCTGTGTGATATTTCAGGCTCCATGAGCCGCTATAGCCGGATGTTTCTGCACTTTATGCATGCGATCACCAACGACCGCGACCGCGTCTTTACCTTTGTCTTTGGCACGCGGCTCACCAACATCACGCGCTATCTGCGCTTCAAGGATGTTGATCTCGCCCTCGACAAGGTGGCGGAGGCAGTCGCCGACTGGTCGGGCGGCACGCGCATTGGTCATTGCCTCACCGACTTCAACCTGTTGTGGTCGCGGCGGGTTTTGGGCCAGGGCGCGGTCGTGCTGCTGATCACCGATGGGCTCGACCGCGATGTCGGCATCGGTCTCGCGCATGAAATGGATCGCCTGCACCGCTCCTGCCGCCGGCTGATTTGGCTCAATCCGCTGTTGCGTTACGAGGGGTTCGAGCCAAAATCTTTAGGCATGAGGGCGATGTTGCCGCATGTCGACGAGTTCCGTCCCGTGCATAACCTCGAAAGCCTCGAAGGACTGGTGACGGTGCTGAGTGCGCTCGCGCCGCGGCGATTGACAGCGGCCTCACAGCCGCAGATGGGAGTGCGAGCAGCATAGGGAAGCCCGAGGGAGAGAAGATGAGCGATCACAAGGAGATATTGGAACAGGCGGCCTCCTGGCGCGGCGCCGGCAAGGGCGTGGCGCTGGCGACCGTGGTTAAGACCTGGGGTTCTTCGCCGCGCCCCGCCGGCGCCAAGCTCGCCGTCGCCGAGGACGGCGCGTTTGTCGGCTCCGTGTCGGGCGGCTGCGTCGAAGGAGCGGTCATCGAGGAAGCGCAAGCCGCGATCAAGGACGGCAAGCCGCGACTCCTCGATTTCGGCGTCAGCGACGAGCAGGCCTGGGAAGTTGGCCTCGCTTGCGGCGGTAAGATCGAGATCTTTGTCGAGCCCGTCGAATGAAAAGCCGGTACATCGATGCGGTGATCGCCGCCAATGCCGATGGCCGTTCGGTCGCGCTGGCGACCGAGTTAGCCTCGGGTGCACAGCTCTTCCTCAACGGCGACCAGACCGACGGCAGCCTCGCACTCGATGAGGTGTCCTTGGGCGCGATGCGCGAGGCTTTGCGCGCCGACCGCAATATTTCGCTCGATACGGCGCAAGGGCGTGTCTTTGTCCAGGTATTCAGCCCGCCGCGCCGCTGCTTTGTAATCGGCGCGGTGCATATCGCGCAGCCGTTGGTGCCAATGTTGATCGCGTGCGACTACAAGCCGATCGTGATCGACCCTCGCGGCGCCTGGGCGACGGAAGCGCGCTTCCCCGGCGTTGAGCTCTCGAGCGAGTGGCCGGACGAAGCATTGGAACGCATGAAGCCTGACCGCGCCTCGGCAGTCGTCGCGCTGACCCATGACCCGAAGATCGACGACCCCGGCCTCATCATCGCACTGCGGTCGGAAGCCTTTTATATCGGCGCGCTGGGGTCCAGGCGGACGCATGCGAAGCGTCTGGAGCGGCTCGCCGCGGCGGGCTTTGGCGAAAATGAGCTGTCGCGCATCCACGGACCGATCGGACTCAATATTGGCGCGGTGTCGCAGGCCGAGGTCGCGGTGTCGATCGTCGCAGAGATGACGCAGATCTTGCGTCGCGGCGAGGTCTAGGAGACAGGATGCAATTCGGCGAGGTTCCGGTCGGCACGGCGGAGGGTGCGCTTCTCGTCCACAGCCTGAGGCTCGGCAAGACCGCGCTGAAGAAGGGACGCATTCTGTCGGCCGCCGACATCGCCGACATCACCGCCGCCGGGATCGACGAGATCACCGTTGTGTGCCTCGAGCCCGGTGACGTGCGCGAAGACCCGGCGGCCTCGCGCATCGCCGCAGCGGCCGCTGGGCCAGGCGTGACGACCGCACCGGCCTTTACCGGCCGTGCCAACCTCTTTGCCGAGACCAAAGGACTCCTGGTCTTCGATCGCGATCAGCTCGACCGCCTCAACCTCGTCGACGAGGCGGTGACGCTCGGCACCCTGCCGCCCTATGCCGTCGTCGAGCCGAAGCAGATGGTGGCGACGGTCAAGATCATCCCGTTCGCCGTGCCCGAGGGTGTGGTTGCACGCTGCGCCGAGATCGCCGCCGAAGCCGGAAAACTGCTGCGAGTCGCGGCCTTCCGGCCGCTCGCGGTCGGAATGATTCAAACGCGGCTGCCGGGGCTCAAGGAAACTATTCTCGACAAGACGCGCGAGGTGACGCAGGGCCGGCTCGACGCGCTTGGCTGCAGCCTCGCGCTGGAATGCCGCTGCCGGCATAAGACCGACGAGCTCGCGGCCGAGATCGCGGCCACCATCGATGATGTCGACATGTTGCTGATCCACGGCGCCTCGGCGATCGTCGATCGGCGCGATGTAATTCCCGCCGCGGTCAAGGCGGCCGGCGGCGCGATCGACCATTTCGGCATGCCGGTCGATCCCGGCAACCTCTTGCTGCTTGGCCATGTAAAGGGCAAGCCCGTGCTCGGCCTGCCCGGCTGCGCACGCTCGCCCAAGGTTAACGGGTTCGACTGGGTGCTCGAGCGCCTCGTTGCCGGGCTGTCGGTCGGTAAGCGCGACATCATGTCAATGGGCGCTGGTGGGCTGCTGGCGGAAATCCCGACCCGCGGGCTGAAGCGTGAGGGCATCGGCCAGGCGCCAATGCCGGCGTCAGTCGCCAAGGTGCCGCCAGGCCCACGGATCGCCGCGCTGCTGCTCGCCGCCGGCAAGTCGAGCCGCATGGGCGCCAACAAGATGCTGGCCGAGATCGACGGCCGCCCGATGGTGGCGCGAACCGCCCAGCGCCTCTTGGCATCGCATGCGCGGCCGATCGTCGCCGTCATCGGCAATCAAGCCGACGCGGTCGATGCCGTGCTTGGCAAGCTCCCGGTCGAGCGCGTCCTGAACCCGGATTTCGCCGAGGGGCTGGCCACCTCGCTGGTTCGCGGCGTCAGTGCGCTGCCGGCCGATATCGATGGCGTCATTGTCTGTCTCGGCGACATGCCGCTGATCGCCGGGCGCGACATCGACCGGCTGATCGCTGCCTTCAACCCACTCGAGGGCCGCTCGATCGTCGTCCCGACGCGACGCGGCCAGCGCGGCAACCCGATCCTGTGGTCGCGGCAATTCTTTCCCGAGATGCTGGCACTGAAGGGCGACCAGGGCGCCCGCAAGCTCATCGGGGAGCATGCCGATCTCGTTGTCGAGATCGAAATGGATAACGACGCGATCTTTATCGATATCGACACGCCCGAAGCGCTTGCGCAGTTGCGCGAGCGGGTCAAGCCGAGCGCCGCCTAACCTTTCGCGTTGGCAATCATGTAAGCGGCATAATCGACCGGCTTGAGCTTCAGCGCCTTAAGGTCGCTGTCGCCGGCAAGCGCGCGCGACACGACGATATGGTTCTCCACCTTGGCCTGATTGAGACGGAAAACCCCGCGCGCGCCTTTGAGCTTGGGATAGAGGTTCGGGTCGATCATCCGCTCCTTTCCGGCCAGGCGATCGATCGCCTCGTCCTCGTCCAGCCCCTCGACCGGCTCTACTCTGACGATCGACCAGTCGGTCTCGCCGGCCCAGCCCACGGCGGCGACTTCCTTGGGGTCGCCTTCAGTCACGCCGAGCTTGTAGACGTGCTTCCCAAGACCGACATCGGACGCCCATTTCCCCGCCTTGACGCTGCGGGCGACGTAGATGCTCGCCATGACTAACCCCAGTAGCGGCCGCTGCCCCCGATCGCGACATTGATGAGGCCGAGGATCAGATTGACCACCACGATAAAGCGGATCTGGTTCAGTTGCGCCGCCGCGCCGACCGTGTCGCCGGCCTCGAGCGCTGCCCGGAAACGCTTCCACGGCGCGAAGTACAGATGCAGGAAAATCAGGATCATCACGATCCCGATCGCCATCATCAGATGAAGATATGGACCCGCCGTATAACCGCCGAGAAACAGCGTGAAGCCCGTGATCGGCGACACGATGACCGCGGCGAAGACCCAGGGGAAGAAGTTCGAGAACACGCGGTGCCATAGCGCCAGCCGTACCGACGGGTCGAGCGGCTCTGCCGCGGGCCGCAGCACCACATAGGCAAAAAACATCCCGCCGACCCAGATGACCGCAGCGATCGTGTGCAGCAGCGCGGCGAGTGATGGAACGATGAGCTCGCT
>DATHCK010000135.1:0-6259 GCA_035319545.1 Allostellaceae bacterium
GCGCCGACCGAATAGCCGATCGCGGTGTGGCCGGCACGCTCGCCGGTGCGGTCGGAATGCCGACCCCAGAGGATCATCGCAGTTACCCCGAACACGTAGGGGATGGCGTTGATGACGCCGGTCATCCCAAACCCCTCGGCGAGCTTATGCACGATCTGTGGTTGGAACAGCACGATGCCGTAACCGGAATAGGTACCGCCGAAATAGACAAGGCTCAGGAGCAGCACGCGCTTGTCGCGCAGCGCCTCGCCGAGGCTGTAATGGCGGATCGCCTCGCGCTGCGCCCGCTCGGCCGCCAGCCGGGCAATCAGCCAGTCGCGCTGCGCGGGCTCGAGCCAGTCGGCATGTTCAGGCCGGTCGGTCATATAGAAATAGAACGCGACGCCAAGCACCACAGCCGGCGCCGCCTCGATGATGAACAGCCACTGCCAGCCGGTCAGGCCCCACAGGCCGTGCAGATTGAGCAGCACGCCCGAGACGAGTGAGCCGAGGATGTTCGAAATGGGGATCGCCGCCATGAAGATCGCGACGATCCGCGAGCGGTAGAACGACGGAAACCACCAGGTGAGATAGAGGATGATGCCCGGGAAGAACCCGGCTTCCGCCAGACCAAGCAAAAAGCGGATCGAAAAGAAGGAGTACTGCCCGATCACCAGCGCGGTGCAGCCCGAGATGATCCCCCATGTCACCAGGATGCGGGCGATCCAGGTACGCGCGCCGACCCGTTCGAGGATCACGTTGCTCGGCACCTCGAACAGGAAATAGCCGAGAAAGAAGATGCCGCCGCCAAACCCGAACACCGCCGACGAGAAACCAAGATCCTTGTTCATCGTCAGCCCGGCGAAGCCGATATTTACCCGGTCGAGATAGGCCACGAAGTAGCAGGCGATCAGCATCGGCAGGAGACGCCGCGCGACACGCGCCATGGTCGCCCGTTCCAAGGCGGTCCCGGCAATCAAAGCTTCGGCATTTGCCGTCGTCATCGTTTCCTCCGTTTGTCTTATTTTTCGTGCTGTTCGACCCTGACGCCTAACCCGGCGGGGTCCAGTCGACCCCGTCGTCAAGCGGAATCACCGGGCGCGGCAGGCGGTGCCAGTCGAAATTGCCGAGCATCGGTGAGGTAAGGCCGGGCAGGTCCACCTCGACGATCTGCTCGTGCTTGAAAAACTCGTCGAAGCCGCCGCGAAAATGGCCGCGCGATTTGACGACGACGACCCGCGCCCTGGCGATGTCGAGCCCCATCATCTCGAAGAAAATCGGGTCGGCGCATTGCCGGCGCCCGGAGACGACGACGACCGTCACCCCGCCGACGGCGATCGCCGCGCAAGGGCCGAGCGACAATTTCATGCCGGCGTACATGCCGCGCCGGCCGACGCATTCGCCGTCGCTGAGCGCGACGACCCGCGCCGGCGCCGTCCATTGCCCCGAGAATTGCGTCGTCTCGTCGCGATTGAACTGCGCGTCGAAGCGGTAATGGATGCCGTAGCGGTGCGCCTCGGCGGCGAGTGGCGGGTCGTAAACGATGCCGAGCAGCACATCTTTGGCACCGCTCTCGACCAGCGCGCGCAGGAGATAGGTCGTGTTGCCACGGCCGCCGCCCCCGGGATTATCGGCGACATCGGCAAAGCACAATGCCGGCAGCGCCGGGTCGTCGCTCGCAGCCTTGGCTTTGGCCACGGCATCGGCAAGCGGCGTCAGGCTCGGCCTAAAACGCCCGCGGTTGTCCCAGCCGAATTTCGCGATGTCCCGCGCGACAATCTGCGCCGCGCTCTGGTTTCGCCGATCCCGCCGCGCGGTGACGACGACCGCGAGGCCGTTCTTCGCGGTGTCGGAAAAGGCAAACCCGCCCATCACCGAGACATTCATGATGTCCGGCCCGATCTTGGTCTGGCCGAAATCGATCATGTCGGCATAAGGGCCCGCGGCGGTCAGCATCGTCACCGTCGGCGGCACGATCGGCAGGCGGATGAGCGCACGCTCGGTCTTGGTCCCGGCGAGCATCTCGCGGATCGCCTGGGCGGCTTCCTCACCCCGCTCGCGCATGTCGAGATGCGGGTTGGTACGGTAGCCGATAAAGCAATCGATCGATGCGACCATGCGGTCGGAGATGTTCGCATGGAGGTCGAGCGTCGCGGCGATCGGCACGTCCGGCCCTACGATGCGGCGCACCAGCGCAAAGAGCGCGCCGTCCGGGTCGTCGTCCTCGGTGGTGATCGCGGCCCCGTGCTCGCAGATATAGACCGCATCGACCGGCAGCGCGGCGGTCAGGCGGGCTTCGATCTCGCCCATCACCTCGGCGAAGAACGGCTGATCGACGGGACCGTTGGGCTCAGCGGCGGCAAAGGCGACGCCGACCGGCCACCACGGGCCGCTCGCGTCCATATCGGCGACAAAGCCGGGGATTTCGCCCAGCATGCGCGGCGCCGGGGCGCGCGCCTCGGCGACGAGATCGCCGCCGGTGAAGTAGCTGAAGTGCGCGCGCGTCGCCACCGGCGCGAAACGATTGCACTCGATCGAAAAGCCGCAGATCGCGATGCGCGGATTGTCGCTGGGCATGGGAAGGAGCGCAGGCTGGTAATCCTGCGCCCTATCCTAATCCATTCGTGACACCGGCGAAGGCCGGTATCCGCATGCCAGCCGTCCGAACGGTTGAAGCCTCAGTCCCGGCCCTTGCCAGGATGCCGGAATCAGCCGCGGTGGAACGGATGATCGAGGATCGCTTTCTGATCCGGCGCCAGTTTGTCGTAGAGCGCCTGAATCGCCGGATCGACCTGCTGCATCCCTTGCAGCCGGGCCTGCATCATCTGCTCGCGATGCTTCATGCGATCGATCATCGTCTCCTTGTCGCGATCTTCGGCCTTGGCCGGTAGCGTGTCGCACAGCTTGCGTTGCTGATCCTCTGCGTTTTGCGTCGCCGCCACGACCTTGTCCCAAAGCGGTTTTTGCTCGGTGGTCAAATTGAGCTTGAAGCCTATTGCGGCGATAAACCCGGCGCGCCGGGCCAACCGGTTGACGCAAGCCTGTTGCGGGGACACGTTCCGCCAGCCCATCGGGTGACCCCAGCCGCTGTGATGCATCCATCCGCCCATGTGCTCACCGCCCGGGGCGGGCGCGCCCGCTGGCGGTGGTGCGCTCTGCGACCAGGCGATAATCGGCACCGAAGCGGCTGCGACCATAATCATCGCCGCGCCCGCTAGCATCGATTTCCTCATTGCGATCTCCCGTCTTCCTCAACGCGCTCGCGGGTGGCACGACGCCGCCGGGTCGCCGGCAAATCCCCTGACGAGGCATTTGTGCATAGAATATGCAGGTGGCCGCCGCCGGCTCCCCGCCTCGCCGCCATTAATTCGCTGAAAGGTTCTGTTCGATGCCAAAGATTGATGGAGCCCGGCTTCTCACCGACCTCAAGCGCCTCGCCGAGTTCGGCCGCTACGAGACCGGCGTCGACCGGCCGACCTATTCCGCCGTCGATGTCGCCTCGCGCCACTGGTTGGCCGAAAAATACGCGGAAGCGGGATTGGCTCCCGTGATCGATGGGATCGGCAATGTCTTCGGCCGCGCCGACGACGCGACCCGCCGTCTGCTCGTCGGCTCGCACAGCGAGACCCAGCCGCGCGGCGGCTGGCTTGATGGGGCCTTGGGCGTCATCTACGGGCTTGAGCTGGCGCGTGCGTTCGCCGCCGATCCCAACCTCGCGGGACTCGGCATCGAGACCGTTGCCTGGGCTGACGAGGAGGGCCATTACGGCAATATGCTCGGCAGCCGGTCGTTTACCGGGTGGCTCAGCGAGGCGGAAATTGATGGCTACGAAAACCGTGAGGGCGATAGGCTGCGCGACGCGCTGGCCCGCGCCGGGCTTGCTGGCAAGCCGCGCATCGAGGCCGATCCCAGCCGCTATCTCGGCTATCTCGAAGCCCATATCGAACAAGGCGACACGCTCGATTCGACCGGTCTCAGGATTGGTGTCGTCGAGAGTATTGTCGGCATCTGGAACTGGCGGGTGGTGCTCAGCGGTCAGCAGAACCATGCTGGCACGACGCAGATGGCGCGCCGTCGGGACGCCGGGGTTGCGATGGTGCGGCTGGCGACGCAAATCCACGACCACTTCGCCGAGATCGCCGGCCCGCGCACGGTCTGGACGATCGGCCGCATGCTGCTCGACCCGAACGCACCTTCCATTGTCCCCGGCCGCGCCGAAATGCAGGTGCAGGCCCGCGACGTCGACACGGCCATACTCGCGCGCTACCGCGACGCGCTCTACGCGCTGGTCGCCGAGTGCGATCGCGCGGGGCCATGCCGCGTAGGAATCGAGGAATTGTCGCAGACCGAGCCGCGATTAATGGACCCGGCCTTCGAGAACGCGATCGAGGCCACGGCCGAGCGCTACGTGCCGGGCGGCCACATGCGGATGCCGAGCGGCGCTGGCCATGACGCGCAGGTCATCTCGCGCAAACTACGCGCCGGGATGATGTTCATCCCCTCGCTTAAGGGCATCAGCCACCACTGGTCGGAAGACACCAAAGAAGATGACATCGTGCTCGGCGCTCAGGTCTTCGCCGATGCGGCGGCCGCCATCCTTAAGGCAGGATAGGGCCGCCTAGTTCTTTTTCTCGATGTTCCACAGAACCGAGATCGGCGCGTCTACCACGCCCATGAGGTTGGCGCGATAGGCGGAGCGGCCTTTGTATTGGCCGAGCGGGATGAACGGCACGATCTGGAACGCGCGCTCCTGCATTTGCGCGGCGACGTCGCGTCGCGTTGTATCGTCCGGCGCGGCAAAATAGGCGGCGCGCATGGCCTCGAGCTTTTCGTCATCGGCCCAGCCCGGCAGCACGCCCTTGGCGCCTGGCGCGCGCAGCATGCGCGTCGTCGCCGGATTCAGCATGTCGAACGCCGCAAACGCCGTGACAAAGACATTCCAGCCGCCTTGCTCCACTGGGTCTTTCGAATAAATGCGCTTGATGACCGTGCCCCATTCTGTCGTCGCCACATCGACGTTGAGGCCGAGCCGCTTCAGCATGTCGGCGGTAACCATCGCCTCGGCGTGGAGCTGCGGGATGTCGGCTGGATCGAGCAAAACCACCTTTTCGCCCTTGTAGCCAGCCTCGGCGACGAGCTTTCTCGCCTTGTCGTAGTCGCGCGGGCCCGAGAGCGCCTCGGCGCCGCGCGTCTCGGTGTCGGAACCGAGACAGGCATAGACCGAGTAGCAGGTCCGCCAGTTGTCCGGATCGCCGGCCATCGCCGCCATATAGTCCGACTGATTGACCACCTGCAGTACCGCCTGGCGCATCTTGATGTTGTCGAATGGCGGTTGCAGCCAATTGAAGCGCATCGCGCCGACAAAGCCGGGGTATTCCTTGCGCTTCACCGACGGGTCTTGCGCCAGCGCCGGCACGTCGTCGCCCGGCAGGTTCTCCCAGTAGTCCACTTCGCCGTCGCGCAGCGCCTGAAGCGCGGTCACCGCGTCGGGGATGTAGAGCCATTCGACCCGGTCGACCTTGGCGATCTTGCCGCCGCTGACACCGTCGGGCGGCTCGACGCGCGGCGCGTAGTCCGGGTTTTTGACGAAGACGACCTTGTGGCCGGGTTGCCACTCGCTCATCACCATCTTGAACGGGCCGGATCCGGTCGGGTCCTTGGTCTGGGTAAAGGCGTCGGTCTGGGCCAGCCGCTCGGGCTGGATGAACGGGGTCGGTGAGGTCAACGTCGCCAGGGCGTCGATGACCGGGAAGCGCTGCTTCAGCGTGATGCGAAAATTCTTGTCGTCGACCGCCTCGATCGAGGCGATGGCGGCGAGCAGCGCCTGGCCATAGCTGTCGTTGCGCTGGCCCCAGCGTTTTAGCGAGGCGACGACATCGGCCGCGCGCACCGGCTGGCCGTCGGAAAACGCAATTCTGCCGCGCAGCTTGAAGTCCCAGACGAGCCCGTCTTCGCTGCCCGTCCAGCTTTCGACCATCTCCGGGTGCGGACGGAACTGTCGGTCGAGCGCGAACAGCGTGTCATAGACCATGTAGCCGTAATTGCGGGTGATGTAGACGCCGGAATAGTACGGGTCGATGATCGTCAAATCGGCGTGCGGCACGAAGCGCAGCACCGTCCCGCCGTCTTCAGCCCCGGCAGGCGATGCGATGGCGAGCGCGGCGATGACCGCGGCGGTGAAGCGGTGACGCATGGTGCGCCCGTCGCTAATAGCGCTGAAACGCGGTCTGGATCTCCCCGATATCGCGTGTCGTCGTCAGCATCAGCGAGAGGAGGATGC
>DATHCK010000136.1:0-4853 GCA_035319545.1 Allostellaceae bacterium
CTGCGCGACAATTTCAAGGATGATCCGGGCTTCCGCGTGCCGCGCGTCGATTGGCGCCGAACCGGGCGGGAGGTTCTCACGCTCGAGCGGGTGAGCGGCATCCGCATCGACGACCGCGCCGCCATCCTCGCCGCCGGCCACGACGTGCGGCTCATCCTCGAACGCGCGGCCCGCGCCTTCTTCACCCAGGTGTTCCGCGACGGCTTCTTTCACGCCGATCTGCACCCCGGCAACATGTTTGTCGAAGCGAACGGCGCGATCGCCGTCGTCGATTTCGGCATCATGGGTCGGCTCGACCGCGACACCCGATTTTTCCTCGCCGACATGCTGGTGGGGTTCCTGACCGGCGATTATCGGCGCGTCGCTCAGGTGCATTTCGATGCCGGCTATGTGGCGCAAGGCCGCTCGGTTGAGGAGTTTGCCCAGGCTTGCCGCTCGATCGGCGAGCCGATCCTCGGCAAGCCGCTGGCCGAAATATCGATCGCGCGGCTGCTCGCGCAGCTCTTTCGCATCACCGAGCAGTTCCAGATGGAGACGCAGCCGCAGCTCTTGCTGCTGCAAAAGACGATGGTGCTCATCGAGGGCGTGGGGCGGCAGCTCGACCCCGAGGTCAACATTTGGGCGCTCGCGCGGCCGCTGATCGAAGCCTGGATGCAGGACAATCGAGGCCCCGAGGCCCGTCTGCGCCAGCATTTCGAAAAATTCGTCGAGATGATGGACGCGCTGCCGGACGCATTGCGCAGTCTCGGCAAGCTTGTGGAAGACTGGTCCAAGGAGGGTGTCGTGATGCACGCCGAGACCTTGGCCGCCCAGGCCGAACGGCGCTGGCGCGAGCTGTTCTGGCTGATCATCCCGCTTTGGCTGGCGGGCCTCAGCCTCGCCGCAATCGCCGTCGCGCTTTTCCTCGGGCGATAGCATATACTTGGCGACGCCAGCACGGAGACGGGCATTGCTTCAGGGCAAGCGGATACTCCTCATCATCGCGGGCGGCATCGCGGCCTATAAGAGTCTCGAGCTGATCCGCCGGCTGCGGGATCGCGGCGCGGCGGTGCGCTGCGTGATGACCAAGGCGGCCGCCGAGTTCGTGACGCCGCTTTCAGTCGCTGCGCTCAGCGAGGACAAGGTCTATGGCGACCTCTTCTCGCTGACCGATGAGAGCGAGATGGGCCACATCCGGCTGTCGCGCGAGGCCGACCTTCTCGTCGTCGCGCCGGCGACCGCCGACCTGATGGCGCGCATGGCGGCGGGGATGGCCGACGATCTCGCGGCGACGACGCTCCTCGCCTCCGACAAGCCGGTCCTCATCGCGCCGGCGATGAATGTGATGATGTGGGCGCACCCGGCGACCCAGGCCAATCTCGCGACTCTGGCGGCGCGCGGGGTGCGCCGGATCGGACCCAATTCGGGCTATCTGGCCGATGGCGAGGTCGGCCCCGGGCGCATGGCCGAGCCGCTCGAGATCGTCGCCGCGATCGAGAAATGCCTCAGCCATGATCAGCGCCTCGCCGGCCGGCGCGCGCTGGTGACGAGCGGTCCGACCCGCGAGGCGATCGACCCGGTGCGCTATCTGACGAACCATTCGTCCGGCAAGCAGGGCCACGCGATCGCCGCCGCGCTCGCGGCGCTCGGCGCCGAGACGATCCTCGTCTCCGGGCCCACCCAGGAGCCGACGCCCGACGGCGTGCGGCTGGTTGCGGTCGAAAGCGCGCGCGACATGCTGGCGGCGACCGAAGCGAATTTGCCGGTCGATGTCGCGGTCATGGCGGCGGCGGTCTCCGACTGGCGGGTCGAGACGGAGGCCGCGCAAAAACTCAAGAAGGACGGCAAAGCGCCGCCGCTGCTGCGCCTCACCGAAAACCCCGACATCCTCTCGACCATCGCGCATCGCAGCAATGACCGGCCGACCCTGGTGGTGGGCTTTGCGGCCGAGACCGAGAATGTCGTCGCCAACGCCGTCGCCAAGCGCCAGCGCAAGGCGTGCGACTGGATCCTCGCCAATGACGTGTCGCTCGGCACCCAGACCTTTGGCGGCGACGAGAACACGATCCATCTTGTCGATGCAATCGGGGTCGAGGACTGGCCGGTCATGACCAAGCAGGAAGTCGCGGCCCGGCTCGCTGACCGTGTCGCCGCGACGCTCGGCGCGCGTTGAGGCGCTTTGAAGGTCGAGCTCAAGATCCTCGATCAGCGCCTCAAGGGCTGGGGGTTTCCGCATTACGGGTCGAGCCTCTCCGCCGGGCTCGACCTACACGCCTGCCTCGATGCGCCATTGGAAATCGAGCCGCAAGCGCCGGCGGTGCTCATCCCCTCCGGTATCGCGTTTCGCATCGGCGACCCGGAATGGTGCGGGCTCGTCCTGCCGCGCTCTGGGTTGGGACATCGCCAGGGGCTAGTGCTCGGCAACGCGGTCGGGCTGATCGACGCCGATTACGAGGGCCCGCTGCTCGTCTCGGCCTGGAACCGCAACCCGTCCAGTAGCGGCGGTCCGATCCACATCGAGCCGGGCGACCGGATCGCGCAACTCGTCTTTACCCGCATCGCACGGCCGGAATTTTCCGTCGTCGAAGCGTTTTCCGTGAGCGGCGATCGGCAATCGGGTGGGTTCGGCTCAACCGGCGTCGCTTCCGCTTGCCGCGACCACAGGTTGCAGCGTTAAACTGAGCGACGGGAGGACGCCAACCCAACGACATGATCCGCCTTAACAAAAAACTGCTGTTCGCGATCGAGGCGGTGCTCGATATCGCCTATAACGGTGGCCTGGCGCCGGTACGCTCTTCCGAGATTACCTCGCGCCAGGGCATCCCGCGGCGCTATCTGGAGCCGGTACTGCAGGAGCTGGTGCGGCACAACGTGCTGATCGGCATTCGCGGTCCGAGCGGCGGCTATCGCTTGGCGCGTGAGCGGCGCCGGGTCAGCGTCGGCGACATCGTGCGGACCGTGCGCGGGCTTGAGACCGTCGAAGATCCGATCGAGGCCGGCGCCGGCAGCGCGCTCGGCCAAGGGGTGTTGCGGCCGCTGTGGCTCGAATTGCAGGAAGAAACGATGCGCCGGCTCGACGCGCTGACGCTCGAAGATTTGTGCACCCGCGCGCACCGCGCCGGGATCGCCGGCCGCTCGGCCGAGGGTGGCGGCGATTTCGCGATCTAGGATAGGGGCGATCTAAACCGGCACGGCGCCGCCCATCGTCGTGCGGTGCATCAGCCGGCGCTGCGGCAGGTCGTAGTCCTGGATCGCGCGGTGCTGCACCGCGCAATTGTCCCACATCAGTAGGTCGCCCGGCCGCCACTGGTGGCGATAGATGAAAGCCGGTTTGACAATGTGGTCGGCGAGCGCGGCGATCAGCGCTTCGGCCTCCGCGCTGTCCACGCCTTCGATGCCGGTGCAGTCGTCGCGCATCACGTAAAGGCATTTGCGGCCAGTCTTTGGGTGAGTCCGTATCACCGGATGGGCGACCGGCGGGTTGCGGTCGATTTCCGCCTGGCTCACCGGAACCGCGCGCTTACGGCCGACAAAGTCGAAGGTTGCACGGCGGCCGGCGAGGAAATCCTGCATCTCGCCCGGCAACGCGTCCCACGCCGCGGCGGCGCTGGCGAATTCGGTGTCGCCGAGCGGCAGTCCGTGCAGTATCGGGATTTCGTGCGCGTAGAGCATCGTGCCGCGCGGCGGGCGCGGCGTGTAGCACATGTCGCTGTGCCAGTTTTCGCCGGCGCGCTTGACGCCGATCGGCACGCCGTCCTCGGTGACGTTGGAGACGACGACGATTTCGGGGCTGCCCTCGACGTTCCAACGCTCGCCGAAAATGTTGAAATCAATCTCGCCAAAGCGCCGGGTGAAGGCGACCTGCTGAGGCGGGCTGATCTTCTGATCGCGGAAAAAGATGACGCCGTGCTCGTCAAAGGCGCGCTCGATCAGCACAAAAACATTCTCGCCGAGCGGCTGTGACAGGTCGACGCCGCGGATTTCCGCGCCGAGCGCCGCGCCGGTGGGGATGACCTCGATGGTCATGGCATTTCCTCCTAAGCGATCCGAACTCTAGGCGTGTCGGCTGGTCAAATCCACGGCGCCTCGCGTAGGCATGACCTGCTTTCGCGTTGCGGCGCGGACGGCGTGGGCTTACATCAGGGAACAGACCGGAGGACGACGGCAAATGGATATCGGCTCAAATATTGTTGCGTCCCAGGGGCAGCGCGGCCATCGCGAGTTCCGCGGCCATATCTATGACAGCATCGTCGACACGATCGGCGCGACGCCGCTGGTGCGGCTCTCCAGGCTTGCCGCCGGCGCTGGGGTGGAAGCCGATATCCTCGGCAAATGCGAGTTCTTCAACCCGCTCTCGTCGGTCAAGGACCGCATCGGGCTGGCGATGATCGAGGCGGCCGAGCGCGACGGCCGCATCAAAAAGAACACCGTGCTGGTCGAGCCGACTTCGGGGAACACCGGCATCGCACTCGCCTTTGCCTGCGCCGCCAAGGGCTACCGGCTGATCCTCACCATGCCGGAAAGCATGTCGATCGAGCGCCGCAAGATGCTGTTGTTTCTTGGCGCCGAGATCGAGCTGACCCCGGCCGCCAAAGGCATGCATGGCGCCATCGCGCGCGCCGAGGAGATCGTCAAGACGCTGCCCGATGCGCTGATTCTTCAGCAATTTGACAACCCGGCGAACCCGGAGATCCACCGGCTCACGACCGCTGAGGAAATCTGGAACGACACCGCCGGCGCGGTCGACATCGTGGTGAGCGCGGTCGGCACGGGCGGCACGCTGACGGGGGTCGGCGAGGTGTTGAAGCTGCGGAAGCCGAGCCTCAAAATGGTCGCGGTCGAGCCGGAGGACAGCGCCGTGCTGTCGGGCCGCC
>DATHCK010000137.1:0-7088 GCA_035319545.1 Allostellaceae bacterium
GACCTCAACCTGACGCGGCGAATCGCCCGCGCCGCCAATATTGATTCCCGACGGGCGCTCGACAACGGCACGACGATCGAGATCGGGCCCGGGCCGGGCGGACTGACACGGGCTCTGCTCGCCGAAGGGGCCCGCCGCGTCGTCGCCATCGAGCGCGACCCGCGCTGTCTCGCGGCGCTGGCCGAGCTGGCGGCGCTTTATCCAGGCCGGGTGGAGATCGTCGAAGGCGATGCGCTGACACTCGATCCCACCACGCTCACCGCCGCGCCGCGCCGCATTGTCGCCAACCTTCCCTACAACATCGCCACGGCGCTGCTCGTCAAATGGCTCGACCGGATCGGCGAGTACGAGAGCCTCACCCTGATGTTCCAGCGCGAGGTCGCCGAGCGGCTGGTGGCCGCGCCGCGCAGCCCGTCTTACGGCAGGCTGTCGGTGCTGGTGCAGTGGTTGTGCGAGGCGTGGATCCTATTCGACATTCCGCCGCGCGCGTTCATGCCGTCGCCCAAGGTGACGTCGAGCGTCGTGCGGCTGGTCCCGCGCGCCGAACCGCTCGCGCCGGCCGACAAGGCGGCGCTCGAACGTGTGACGGCGGCGGCGTTCGGCCAGCGCCGCAAAATGCTGCGATCGAGCCTCAAATCGCTGGGCTTGCCGGTCGAGGCGCTGCTTGCCGCCGCCAGCGTCGTGCCGACAGCGCGCGCCGAGGAACTCTCCGTCGCCGAATTCTGCGCGCTGGCGCGAGCTATCCGCCGCGCAGACGGGTGACGAAGTCGGCAAGCCCCGTCTGCCGCTCTCGCTTGAGGCGCTCGGCGGCGATGATCGCTTCAGCCTGCGCGACACTCACCTCAAGATCGTCGTTGACGATGCAGTACTGGTACTCACCCCAGTGACTCATCTCTTCGGAGGACTTGGCCATGCGCGCGGCGACAACGGCGTCGCTGTCCTGAGCGCGCGTCCGCAGCCGGGCTTCAAGCGCCTCCTTGCTCGGCGGCAGGACGAAGATCGTGACGAGATCGGCTCCGGCCTTGCTGCTGATCTGCTGCGTTCCTTGCCAGTCGATATCGGTCACGATGTCCCGGCCGGCGGCGAGCGCGGTCTCGATCGGCTCACGCGGCGTCCCGTAGGAATGGCCGAACACCGTCGCGTGCTCGAGTAACTCGCCGCCCACCGCCATGCGCTCGAATTTTTCCTGATCGATAAAGCGATAGTCGCGGCCGTCGATCTCGTTGGACCGGCGCGGCCGGGTTGTCACCGAGACCGACAAGGACAGCGTGGAATCGCGTTCCAGCAGACGCCGGGTGATCGTCGTCTTGCCGGCGCCCGAGGGCGACGACAGCACCAGCAGAAAGCCGCGGCGGCGGATTGCGGGCGGCGTCGAGCCCGCCTGGCCGCGCGACCGGCTCATTCGAGGTTCTGCACCTGCTCGCGGAACTGCTCGACCGCCAGCTTGAGCGACAGGCCAATCCGCGTCAGCTCGATATCGCTCGACTTGGAGCACAGCGTGTTGGCTTCGCGGTTCAATTCCTGACAAAGAAAGTCGAGCTGGCGCCCAACCCCCTCGCCTTTGGCCAAAAGCTCGCCGGCCTGCGCGATATGCGCACGCAGCCGGTCGAGCTCCTCCCGGATGTCGCCGCGCGAGACGAGCAGCGCCAGCTCCTGCGCGACGCGCTCCTGCGGCATGCCGGGCACCAGATCGCCCAGCGCCGCCAGCGACTGTTCGAGCCGGGCGCGGAGCGCCTCGGGCTGCGCAGCCGTGCATGCCGACGCCGCGGCGACCAGTTCGGCGAGCTGCGCGAGTTGCGCCGAGAGGGCGGCGCCGAGCCGCGCGCCTTCCTCGCCGCGCGCCACCGCGAGGCGATCGAGCGCGATGCCCCAGGCGTCGAGCAACGCCGCGCGCCGCGCCTCGACCACATCCTCGGGCTCGTCCTCGATGGTCTCGATAACGCCGCGCAAGCCGATAAGGCCATCGATACGCGGCGGCGCCGCTTCGACCTCATCCGCAAGCTCCCCGACCAGTGCGAGGACGCTCTGCAGCATCTCGCGGTTGATCCGGATCGTCGGCGGCGCGACACGGTTGACCGCCAGGTTGGCCGAGATCGTGCCGCGCCGCAGCTTCCCGGCAAGCGCGGCGCGTAACGGCGCCTCCATCCCGTCATAGCCGGGCGGTAAACGCAGCCGCAGATCAAGCGAGCGGCCATTGACGCTCTTCAGCTCCCAGACCCAGGAAATGCCGGCCGCCTCACCTTCGGCGCGGGCGAAGCCGGTCATGCTGGAAACCGTCATCAGCGCAGTACGCAAGGATGGCCGGGGCTTACCCGGCAATGTTGCTGGTTTCCCGCTGTCTGCGGGGGATTGGCGGGTGCCGGTTCCGCTTCCGCGGCTGTGGCACCATGCAGGTAAGTCACGACGTTGTGGTTATGGTCGGCGAGTGTCTTGGCGAAAACATGCCCGCCGTTTCCGTCGGCGACGAAATACAGATCGTCGCTCTGCTCGGGATGCAGCGCGTCGAGCAACGCCGCCTTGCCGGGGTTGCAGATCGGCCCTGGCGGCAGGCCCTTCGCGGCATAGGTGTTATAGGGCGAGTTGACCTCGAGATCGGCGTGGGTCAGCGGGCCCTCGAACTTGCTGGCGCCGTTGCCGCCAAGCACAAACCGCACCGTGGGGTCGGATTGCAGCTTCATGCCGAGCCGCAAGCGATTGAGAAAGACCGCAGCGATATGGGCGCGCTCCTCGTTGCGGCTCGCCTCCTTCTCGACCAGCGAAGCGAGCGTCAGCGCTTCTTGCGGGCTGGTGAGCGGCAGGTCGCCGCGGCGCTCCGCCCAAGCCGCGGCGAGCGTCTCCTGCGACGCCTGCTGCATCCGGGCGATGATACTCTGACGCGTGTCGTCGCGGCTGTAGACATAGGTCTCGGGGAGCAGCGATCCCTCGGGCGGCGTAGCTCCGGCATCGCCGGTGAGTAGCGGCGCGGCGTCGATCAGCGCGACGATTTCGGGACTGGTCAGCCCCTCGGGAATGGTCAGGCGGTGCTTGACCGTCTTGCCCGAGGCGATGATCTCGATGACCTCGACCGCGCTCGCCCCCGCCGGGAATTCATATTCGCCCGCTTTCAGCCCGCCGACACGGCCGGCGATCTCGGCCGCAACCTTGAAGGGCAGCTTGTGGCGGATCACGCCATCGTCGGCGAGCAGATCAGTAATGCCGGAAATCCCGGTGTGCGGCGGGATGACGACGGTCTGCGCCATCTGTAGCGGGCCCGGGTCGTTGACGTCGCGATACGTCCAGTAGCCAACGCCGGCGACCACGCCGACAATCGCCAGTGCGGTCACGAAACACCCGACCAGCATGCGCAAAAAGGCGAGCATCTCTGGGCGTCCGCCGGCTGCCCCGCGCCTACCCGGCGCGGTCGGGGCGAGCGAAAATCAGCGAGGCATTAGTGCCGCCGAAGCCGAACGAATTCGACAGCACGTAGTCGACCTTGCGCTCCTTGGCGGTCTTGGGCACGAGATCGATGTCGCACGAGGGCGACGGATTGTCGAGATTGAGCGTCGGCGGCACCGCCCCGTCACGCATCGCCAGGATCGCGAAGATCGCCTCGACCGTGCCTGCCGCGCCCAGGAGGTGGCCGATCGCCGACTTGGTGGACGACATCGACAGCTTGTACGCATGGTCGCCAAAGAGCCGCTTCACCGCGCCGAGCTCAATCTCATCGCCCAACGGCGTCGAGGTGCCGTGCGCGTTGATGTAGTCGATCTGGTCAGGTGAAATCCGCGCCCGCTTCAATGCGTTGCGCATCGAGCGGAAGGCGCCGTTACCGTCCTCGGACGGCGCGGTCAGATGATAGGCGTCACCCGACATGCCGTAGCCGATGACCTCGGCGTAGATCTTCGCGCCGCGCTTTTTGGCGTGCTCGTATTCCTCGAGCACGAGGATGCCGGCCCCCTCGCCCATCACAAACCCGTCGCGGTCCTGATCCCAAGGCCGCGAGGCCTTCGGCGGATCATCATTGAAATTGGTCGACAAGGCCCGCGCCGCGGCGAACCCGGCAAGCCCGAGGCGGCAGACCGCAGCCTCGGCGCCGCCGCAGACCATAACGTCGGCATCGTCAAGCATGATGAGCCGCGCGGCGTCGCCGATCGCGTGCGCGCCCGTCGAGCAGGCCGTCACCACCGCGTGGTTCGGGCCCTTGAAGCCGTGTTTGATCGACACGTTGCCCGAGGCGAGGTTGATCAGATTGGCCGGGATGAAGAACGGGCTGATGCGCCGCGGTCCCTTATCCTGCAGCGTGATCGCGCCTTCGGTGATGCCGGGCAGCCCGCCGATCCCCGAGCCGATCATGCACCCGGTGCGTTCGAGCTCTTCCTCGTCGTCGGGCGCCCATTCGGCGTCCTCGACCGCCATCTGCGCCGCCGCCATGGCGAAAACGATAAACTGGTCCATGCGCCGCTGGTCTTTCGGCGGCACCCAGTCATCGGCGTTGAAGTGGCCCGATTCCTTGTCGCCCAGCGGCACTTGCGCGGCGATCCGCGCGGGCAGGTCCGAGACGTCGAAAGACTGGATCGCGCCGATCCCGGATTCGCCATTAAGGAGCTTTTTCCAGACGCGCTCGACGCCGAGGCCGAGCGGCGTCACCAGCCCCATCCCGGTAACGACAGCCCGTCTCATGCCCGCGCACCCGATAACCGCAATTTGCCCGACGCGCTCGTCACACCGAGCTGTGCGACTCGATGAAGTTCACCGCATCCTTGAGCGTCACGATCTTTTCCGCGGCATCGTCGGGGATCTCGCAACCGAATTCCTCCTCGAACGCCATCACCAGCTCGACCGTATCGAGGCTGTCCGCCCCCAGATCGTCGATGAAGCTCGCATTGTCGGTCACCTTGTCTTCCTCGACGCCAAGATGCTCGATGACGATCTTCTTTACTCGCTCGGCGACGTCACTCATCCGTATTGTCCCTCAATGGCTGATTGGCAGGTGCTCTCGACTCAGCGCGGTGCGCGTATCCGATCGGGGGATCAGCCTTGTTCTGTCGCCATCGCGGCCGCGTTGAAGGTGGCGGGTCACATAACACGAATTCGGCGGGCGTGCCAATCCGGGGAACCACGCAATGGGGTCATTATACCATCACCATGCCGCCGTTGACATGCAGCGTTTGCCCGGTGATGTAGGCGGCCTCGGCGCTGGCGAGGTAAACCGCGGCGGCGGCGACTTCTTCCGGCGTGCCGAAGCGCTCCATCGGGATCGCCGACACGCCGCGCGCCTTCTGATCCTCGGTCAATTTGTCGGTCATCGCGGTCGTAATAAAGCCGGGCGCGATGCAATTGACGGTGATGCCACGGGTCGCGACCTCGGCGGCGATCGATTTCGCCATGCCGATCATCCCGGCCTTTGAGGCGGCGTAATTCGCCTGGCCGGGATTGCCGGCGACACCGACCAGCGAAGTGATGCAGATGACCCGCCCGTGACGGCGGCGCAGCATGCCGCGCAACGCGGCGCGAATCAGACGGAAACCGGCGGTGAGATTGACCTCGAGCACCGCCAGCCAGTCTTCATCCTTCATCCGCATCGCGAGCCCGTCGCGGGTAACGCCGGCGTTGTTGACGACAATGTCGAGTTGGCCGAGCGCCGCCTCGGCCTCGCGAACCAGGCGCTCGGGCTCGTCGGCTCCGGAGAGATCGGCGGTGAGGACATGGGCGCGCTCGCCGAGCTCGGCGGCGAGCGCTCGGAGCGCGGGTTCGCGGGTGCCGGCAAGCGCGACGGTCGCGCCCTGGGCATGCAGCGCGCGGGCGATGGCGCCGCCAATACCGCCCGACGCACCGGTGACGAGGGCCATCTGGCCAGTGAGGTCGAACATGGTCAAAGGCGCTTCATCAGCGCTTCGGCGTCGGCGGCGGTGCCGACCGAGATCGCCGGCAGGTCGCGGTCGATGCGCTTGACGAGCCCGGCGAGCACGCGGCCGGCACCGACCTCGACGATCTCCTCGACCTCGCGTTCCTTGAACAGGAGCACGGTCTCGCGCCAGCGCACCATGCGGATCACCTGCTCGACGAGCAGCTCGCGGATTTCGTCGGGGTCGAGGGTCGGCGCGGCCGTGACGTTGGCGACGACGGGCACGCGCGGCGTCTTTAGCGCGACCTGGCCGAGCGCCTGTTCCATGACCGCGGCGGCGGGCGCCAGCAACGGGCAATGAAAGGGGGCGCTGACCGGTAGCATGATCGAGCGCCGCGCGCCGCGCTCGGCGGCGAGCTCGACGGCCTTTTGCACCGCCTCGGTGTGGCCGCTGACGACGACCTGGCCGGGGCAGTTGTCGTTGGCGACGACGCAGACGCCGAAGCCGGCGGTGCCCTCGGCGACCTCGCGCGCGGCGTCGATATCGAGGCCGAGCAACGCCGCCATCGCGCCCTCGCCGACCGGCACCGCGGTCTGCATCGCCTGGCCGCGCCGCTTGACAAGCCGCACCGCGTCGGCGACCGAGAAGGTGCCGGCCGCGGCGTGCGCCGAATATTCGCCCAAGGAATGGCCAGCGACGTAAGCGAGCTGCGACACGTCAAAACCCGCCTCGGCCTCGAGCACGCGGATGACCGCGAGGCTCGCGGCGAGGAGCGCCGGCTGGGCGTTTTCGGTGAGGGTGAGCTCGGCTTCCGGGCCGTCGAACATGAGCCGCGACAAATGCTGCGACAACGCGTCGTCGACTTCCTCGAAAAGCAGCCGCGCGGCCGAGAAAGCCTCGGCCAGATCGCGGCCCATGCCGGGGGCCTGCGACCCCTGGCCGGGAAAAACAAAAGCACGTTTCATGACGAGGCGCGTCCCCCTGCGTTCCTCGCTTTCGTCATAGACTCGTCACCGGCCGGGTTCAAGCGGCCGCGGAATAGCCCTTGAGGCTCATTTGCGGCTACCGACTGTCACGTTACGTGGCTCTGATCCCGCTCTGAACTGTCCGGCGCTAATGGCACATCCGGAGATTGTCGCGTTCGGTCTCGTAGTCGGACATCGTCTTGCGCAGGATGCTGTCCTTGGGGAGCGCGTCGAGCGCGTCCTGGATTTTCTTCATGGTCGCGTCGTCATAGGCGATCGGCACCGGGCAGCGGTCGAC
>DATHCK010000138.1:0-4125 GCA_035319545.1 Allostellaceae bacterium
TCACCTTCTCAGTGATCTTCATCCTGGTGGCGATGCTGTTTCTCGCCGCGGCGGTAGTGATTGGGATCAGTTTCGCCACTCAGCTCGCCGATCCGATCTCCCGGTTGGTCGGCGCTGCCGAGCGAATAGGTGCGGGCGATCTGTCGGTGCGCGTCCCCGAGGGCGAAAAAGACGACGAGATGGTCATCTTGAGTCGTGCGTTCAACCGCATGACCGATCAGATCCAGAGCCAGCAGCAGGAGCTGATCGGCGCTAACCGGCAGCTCGACGAGCGAAGACGGTTCACCGAGACCGTGCTGACCGGCGTCACCGCCGGAGTGATCGGACTTGACCGCGAGGGCAACATTCACCTGCCGAACCGCTCTGCCTCCACTCTGCTCGGTGTCGATCTCGACGCCTCGGTCGGCGACAGCCTCGCCGAAGTCGTCCCCGAGATGGCGGATCTGCTTGACGAGGCGCGGCGACGCCCCAACCGAATCGCGCAGAGCCAGGTGCAGATCGTCGGCCCTAACAGCACTCGCACGCTGCTGGTACGGATCGCCGCGGAGCAGGACGAGGAGGGGATCGGTGGGTTTGTCGTCACCTTCGACGACATCACCGAGCTGCTCTCGGCGCAGCGCAAGGCGGCCTGGGCCGACATCGCTCGGCGTATCGCTCACGAGATCAAAAATCCATTGACCCCAATCCAGCTTTCGGCCGAGCGGCTGCGCCGCAACTATCTGAAGGAGATTAAAAAGGATCCCGAAACCTTCCGCATCTGCACCGATACGATCGTGCGCCATGTCGAGGATATCGGCCGCATGGTCGATGAGTTCTCGTCGTTCGCGCGCATGCCGGCGCCGGTGCTGAAGCCCGAGGACTTGACCGCGATCGTCGAGCGCGCGGTTTTCCTCGAACGCACGGCACATACCGACATCGCGTTCACCATGCGGTTCGCAGCGCGGCCGATCATGCTCCGTTGCGACGGTCGGCTGGTCGGCCAGGCGCTCATCAACATCGTCAAGAACGCGGTAGAAGCGATCGAAGCGCGGCTTCTCGATACCGGCCCGAACCCCCCCGGCCAGGTTGCGGTCTCGGTCGAGGAGGCGGCGGGACGCGTCGTGGTGACCGTCGAGGACAATGGCAAGGGTCTGCCGAAGCGGGGCCGCGAACGCCTCACCGAACCCTACGTGACCACGCGGTCGAAGGGGACCGGGCTGGGCCTCGCCATCGTCAAGAAGATCATGGAAGATCACCAGGGGGAGCTACTGCTCGAAGACGCGGAGCCGGGTGGAGCGCGAGTGCGGCTGGTGTTTGTCACCGAGACCCGCGGTGGAGCGCGACCGGATCCTGCGGCTGCCCCCGATTTGAGCGAAGTCGCGCATGGCGCATGACATTCTGATCGTCGATGACGAAGCCGACATCCGCATGCTGATCGCGGGTGTTTTGAGGGATGAGGGCTACGCGACCCGCGAGGCCGCCGACAGCACCGAAGCGCTTGGCGAGCTGCGGGCGCGCCAGCCCACCCTGGTCGTCCTCGACATCTGGCTGCAGGACAGCGAGCTGGACGGGATTGAGATCCTGCGCCTATTGCGGGTCGAGATGCCGTCGGTGCCGGTCGTCATGATCAGCGGGCATGGGACGATCGAGACCGCGGTCGAGGCGATCAAGATCGGCGCCTACGATTTCATCGAAAAGCCGTTCAAGTCGGATCGCCTGCTGCTCATCGTACAGCGGGCGATAGAGACGGCCCTGCTGCGCCGCGAAAACGAGGAGCTGAGGCTTCGCGCCGGCGGCGAGATCGATCTGGTCGGCGTCTCGCTCGCCGCGAGCCAGCTTCGCCAGCAGATCGACCGTGTCGCGCCGACCGGCAGCCGGGTGCTTATCTCCGGCGCGCCGGGGGTCGGCAAGGAGGTTGTCGGCCGGTTGCTGCATGCCCATTCACGGCGGGCGGGCGGGCCGTTTGTCGCGGTCAATTGCGCGACCATGCACCCGGACCGGCTCGAGCTCGAGCTGTTTGGCTGCGAGTCGGCGGTCGACGGCGCGCCGCGCAAGATCGGCACGTTCGAGCGCGCGCATGGGGGCACCTTGTTCCTCGATGAAGTCGCCGACATGCCGCTCGAGACCCAGGGCAAAATCGTCCGGGTGCTGCAGGAACAGACTTTCGAGCGGGTAGGGGGGTCGCAGCGCGTCGAGGTCGATGTCCGAGTCGTTGCCTCAACCAATCGCGATCTCGCCGCCGAGATCTCTGCCGGGCGGTTCCGCGAGGACCTGTACTACCGGCTGAGCGTCGTGCCGATCCGCGTGCCGGCGTTGCGCGAGCGGCGTGAGGACATCCCGCTGCTCGCGCGCCACTTTATGGAACGTGGCGCCGAGGCGGCACGCCTGCCGCCGCGTGAGATCGGCGAGGACGCGCTGGCGGCGCTGCAGGCCTATCCGTGGCCCGGCAATGTGCGGCAATTGCGCAACGTCGTCGATTGGCTGCTGATCATGGCGCCGGGTGACCCGCGCGAGCCGGTGCATGCCGACATGCTGCCCAACGACATCACCGCGATCGCGCCGACCGTCGTCAAATGGGACAAGGGCAGCGAGATCATGACCTTGCCGCTGCGCGACGCACGCGAGGTATTCGAGCGCGAATACTTGTTGGCGCAGGTGACTCGGTTTGGCGGCAATATCTCGCGCACCGCGAATTTTGTCGGCATGGAGCGCTCGGCGCTACACCGCAAGCTCAAGTCGCTGGGCGTTCTGTTCAACGACCGCCCGCTCAAGACCGGCACCGGATGAACCTTCCCAACTTGGGTGACACGCCGTGTCTCGCATAGCCTATGTCGATGGCAGCTACCGCCCGCATCGCGAGGCGGCGGTGCACATCGAGGATCGCGGCTACCAGTTCGCCGATGGCGTCTATGAGGTGATCGCGGTTCGCGGCGGACATCTTGTCGATGAGACGCTGCACCTGCAGCGGTTGCGCCGCTCGCTGCGCGAGCTGCGCATCGAGGGCGCCATCGGCGATGGTCCGCTCGGCGTGGTGATGCGCGAAGTCGCCCGGCGCAACGGGGTCGAAAACGGCATCGTCTACATTCAGATCACCCGCGGCGCGGCGCCGCGGGACCACGCGTTTCCCAGGGAGGTGAAGCCGGTCGTCGTGGTGACTGCGCGTCGTGCCCGACCGCCCAATCCGCAACTCGGCGAAAACGGCGTCGCGGTCATTACCCTCAGGGACATTCGCTGGCAACGTTGCGACATCAAATCGGTGGCGCTGGTCGCCAATGTGCTCGGCAAGCAGCAGGCGCGCGAGGCCGGCGCTTACGAGGCATGGCTGGTCGATCCGCTCGGTCGGATCACCGAAGGTACCTCGACCAACGCTTGGATCGTCACCGGCGACAACGTTGTCGTCACCCGATTCATCGACAACGCGATCCTCAACGGCGTCACTCGGCAGGCGTTGATCGAAATCATCCGGCGCGAGGGCTACAGCTTTGCCGAGCGCACCTTCACCGTAGCTGAGGCCAAATTCGCCCGTGAGGCGTTTCTTACCAGCACCACGTTGGATCTGCTGCCCGTGGTATCGATCGACGGCGACATGATCGCCGATGGCCGGCCCGGGCCGTTGAGCCGGAAGCTGCGCGACGCCTACATAACGCATGCGATGGAGGCTGCGTGAGTCTCCAGAATTCCGGTCTGGTGCGGCCGCGCGCGATCATCTTCGATTGGGACAACACGCTCGTCGACAGTTGGGCGACGATCCACGAGGCGCTCAACTTTCTGATGGCGGCGATGGATCGGCCATCCTGGACGATCGAGGAAACGCGAGAGCGCGTGCGCTTGAGCCTGCGCGAGAGCTTTCCGCAGATTTTTGGCGAGCGCTGGCAGGAGGCGCAGAAAATCTATCTCGACCGCTTCCGTGCCATCCACCTGGAGCGCCTGACCCCGCTGCCGGGGCGCGAGACGATGCTGCGCACCCTGGCGGCGGCCGGACATTATCTGGCGGTCGTCAGCAACAAGACTGGCGCGGTGTTGCGCAACGAGGCGGCGCATCTCGGCTGGTCGGGGTTGTTCGGCGCGATCGTCGGCGCTGGCGACGCCCATGCCGACAAGCCGCATGGCGCGCCGGTCGAGTTGGCGCTGAAGCCGAGCGGGCTC
>DATHCK010000139.1:0-4949 GCA_035319545.1 Allostellaceae bacterium
CGACTGGACCGAGCGGCGGCCGCATGTCGGCGGCGCGATCGGCGCGGCGTTGGCAGAGCGTTGGCTGGCGCTCGGGTGGATCAAGCGCGCCAAGGACAGCCGCGCCATTACCGTCACGCCGGAAGGCGAGCGCGGCTTTCGCGACAGCCTCGGGATGAGCGTCGTCGAAGACGAAAAGGCCGTAGCGTAGCCACCGTCCCGGCGAAAAGCCGGGACCTCTTTCCATCACAGGACTCTAGCTGACCCGATCGGGGCAGGAGGAGACATGCGTCCCTATTTCTTTGACTTTGAACGCTATCGTTGGCGGGGAACATATCCGCCGGAAGGCGCGTGTTCGGTGTGCCGAACGTTGGGCGAGCTGCTGCGAGCGGGGTTCTCCATGCTGGCGCTGTGGTCGCGGCGGGTGCGCCAGCGGCGCGAGCTTGCCACGTACGACCGGAGCATGCTGCGGGATATCGGCGTGACCCCGAGCGAGGTCGCGAGCGAGGTCAGGAAGCCGTTTTGGCGTGCGTGATCTCGTCTGATTCCGTGGTTTTTCGCCGCGGCGCGCCGAGGTGTCGCGGCAGGTAGATTTTGACGGTCGTGCCTTGGCCCGGCTCGCTGTCGATCGCGCAAGCACCGCCCGATCGTGTGGCGAAGGCCCCGACAAGCGCGAGGCCCAGCCCCGTGCCCTTACCCGGCTCCTTGGTCGTGAAGAAAGGGTCGAACGCTCTTTTGCGCACCTCTTCGGGCATGCCGTGCCCGGTATCGCCGACAAAAATGCCGACGTAGTCACCCGGCGCCATGCCGGCGCTTGCCGCCGCCGCATGGTCTTTGAGCGCGATATTGCTGGTCTCGATCGTCAGCGTACCGCCGCCTGGCATCGCGTCGCGGGCATTGAAGGCGAGATTGAGGAGAGCGGTCGCCAACTGGTCGGGGTCGACGCTCGCAGGCCATAACGCGTCATGTAGTCGAAAATCGCGGGTGATGCGCTCGCCCGACTTCCACGGCAGCTCCAGCGTGTTGACGATGACCGCGTTGATGTCGGTCGGGCGCGGTGTGATCGGTTCCTGGCGAGACAGGCCGAGCAGCCGCTTGCTGAGCGAGCCGGCGCGGGCGCATGCATCCCTCGCCGTGCTTACCAGTTTCCGCCGTCGCGTATCGGCCTCGTCCAGGCTCGTCTCGAGGAGGTCGACATTGCCCGCGACGACCGTCAGCAGATTGCCAAAATCATGCGCAATGCCGGCTGTCAGGAGCCCGACCGCCTCGAGTCGCTGCGCGCGGCTCAGCTCGAGCTCGAGCTTCGATCGCTGCGCCGCCGCCTCGCTGGCCTGAGCCAGCGCCGATTGCTCGCGACGCGTGCGACGCAACGCCAAGAGGGTCAGCCCGACAAGAGCGATCTCCGCCGGCACGCCCATCAGGATGTAGCCGAGAATGGAGCGCAGCCAGTCATGCAGGATCGAGATCTTGGTGCGCTCGATCGTGACATAGACGGGGTAGGCGCCGACCCGGTTGATCGCCACCAGCCGGCCACCGTTGAAGGGCGTGCCGTCCTCGTCGATTTCGCTGTGCGACTGGTTGGCGATCGCGTCAACGAGCAGCGGATCGGGTTTTGGCGCGGTGGCCGCGTCCACGGGCTGCGGGAAGCGGGCCAGAACCGAGCCGTCGTCGCGCAGCACGCTCGCGGTGTAATGCTCGGTGCCGCCGAGCAGCGAATTGTAGAACGAGCCGAAATAGTCGCCCGAGACGGCGACCACGACAACGCCGCTGAAATGGCCGTCGGCGTCGGTGCGGCGCAGGCTGACGGTGAAATAAGGCTCGTATTCGCTGGTATCGAGGTTGCGTGCCCGCTGCATCCACACATAGGCTTCTGCGTTGGTGTCGCGGAACGCGTTGAAATCCTCGCGGGTCGAGTGGTCGAAGCTGCGATTGACCGGATATACCCTCGCGCTTACCAACTCATGGCCGTTCGCGTCGATGACCCACGCCGCCGCGACCTCAGGCAGGCTGACGATCTGCTGCGCGATGCGGTCGTGGAGTTCCTTCTCGGCAGCGCGGATTTGCTCGTCGGTCATCGTCCCGAGCAGGTCGTTGATGCGCGCCGCGACGAGGAGATGTGTATCGAGCACCTTCGTCGTATTTTCGGTCGCGACGGCCACGGCTTGCGAGGCCGACGTTGTGGCGCGCGCGTAGTCGTTGCGGTAGGAAAGATAGGCCGCGACCGATCCGAGGCTCACCGGGACAAGGATCGTCGCGACCAGCAACAGCCGCAGCATGCCCATCGCATCGGGCATTTCTCGCAGGCGGCGCGACGACCTGATGCCCGAGACCGCCGGTTTGTCATAAGCGTGTGGAGGCATTGCCATGGGATCGAGGCCGGTTTGTTGCCGCTGCTCGAAAACCGCACTTCCGGGGTCGGCGGATTGTCAGCACATCGGGTGCCGCCGGGTCAATAACGAGAATTGGTTATCGCGGCAGGGTAGGTCGGGATGGCGCTAATGCGGCTTTATTATGCAGCCATGTCGCGTATGGCGACGCGAGGGGCTGGTGCGGCGATGATCGCGGTGGCGATTGTCGCGCTGGCGGGTTGCGCGCCCAAACCGCCGGCGCCGCCGCCAGCCCCGGTCTACTACTCCTCCCAGCCGGTGCCCAATCCGTCGAAGCGGGCTTCCCCACCACCGGCTTCGACGCCGACCGCGACCCCGGCTGCCGTGACAACGGGCGGTGCGACCCAAGATGCGCCGCCGGCGGCGGCGCCCGAGGCCCAGCAGCCGAACACCCAATTGCCGGCAGAGGCGCAGCCGCCCGCTTCACTGCCACCGCCGGGCGGCATGCCGCACGACTCGTCGGAATACATCGAGCCGCCATCGCGCTAAGCGACCATTCATGCGGTGACCAAGCGTGCCGGCTGCGATAGCATTCCCCGCCCGCGAGGAACCGCCGAAGGAGCGCCGCCATGAAAGCCGCCGTCCTGCACGAGCCGCATCAGCCGTTGACCATCGAGGACGTCACCCTCGAAAAGCCCAAGGCGCGCGAAGTGCTGCTGCGCACTGCCTTTGCCGGGCTGTGCCACAGCGATCTGCATTTCATCGAGGGGCTCTACCCGCACCCGACGCCTTGCGTGCTGGGTCACGAGTCGGCGGCGGTGGTCGAGGCGGTCGGTGACGGCGTCACATATGTGAAGCCGGGCGACCACGTGATCACCTGCCTCTCGGTGTTCTGCGGCACCTGTCCGCAATGCATCACCGGCCATCCCAATCTGTGCGAGGACACAAGCGTCAAGATGCTGCCCGGCGTCGCGGAGCGCATGACCTGGAAGGGCGGCGAGAAGATGAATCAGTTTCTCAATCTGTCGTCCTTCGGCGAGCAGATGCTGGTCCACGAGAATTCGATGGTGAAGATCGACCCCGAAATCCCGCTCGATGTCGCGGCGCTGGTCGGCTGCGGGGTGATGACCGGGGTTGGCGCGGTGTTCAACAGCGCCAAGGTCGAGCCGGGCTCGACCGTCGCGGTGATCGGCTGCGGCGGGGTCGGGCTGTCGGCAGTCAACGGCGCGGCGCTTGCCGGCGCCGAGCGCATCATCGCGATCGACGTTCAGCCGTCAAAGCTCGATCTGGCGAAGGAACTGGGCGCCACCGATACGCTCAACGCCAGCAATATCGATCCCGTCAAGGCGATCCGCGAGATGACCGGCGGCGGGGTGAACTACTCGTTCGAGGCGCTCGGCACCAAGGCGACCGCCGAGCAGGCCTTTGGCATGCTGCGCGCCGGCGGCACGGCGACGATCATCGGCATGGTGCCGTTTGGCGTGAAGATCGAGCTGCACGGCTACGACTTCCTGCGTGACCGCAAGCTGCAGGGCAGCTCGATGGGCGGCAATCGCTTCCGGGTCGACATGCCGCGGCTGCTGTCGCTGTGGAAACAGGGCCGGCTTAAGCTCGACCACCTTATCTCGGGCCGCATCAAACTGGCCGAGATCAACGAGGGCTTCGCGAAGCTAAAATCCGGCGCGCCGGTGCGTCAGGTGATTGACTTCGCCGCCTGAGCCTCGCCGCGCCGCCGGCCTATTGCTGGGCTGATCCTGCCGGGATCGGCGACAGGTTGATGTCCGATTGCGGCGGCGAAGGCGGCCGCTGGTATTGACCGTTGATCACTGCGGTGCCCCACGGGTAGCTCTTGGGGTAGATGAAGCGGTCGCCGCAATTCCAGTGATTGCCGGCCCAATAGCAGTCGGCGCGCGCGGCCCCCGCGACCCCGACAAGCGCCGCGAGCGAGAGCGCGGCGCTAGTCAAAACCTTGCTAGTCAAAACCTTGTTCATGCGAAATCTCCGATCGATGACTGCGGGGTCAACCCCGCGGATGGGGTGATCTCCGGCTGTTGCTATTGCGGTCGCGGCCCGGAGAGGAGCGGCGCTTCGTTGGACTGGACCGTCGGCACCGGGGTGATCACCATCGGCGGCCCGGCGGCTTGCGAGGCGTGGCTTGTGACGACATTGCCGTCGCCGCACGCCCAATCGACGCCGGTCCATTGGCAGACATTCTTCTCCGCCGCCTGCGCCGCTCCGGCGAGGGCGACGAGCGCGGTCGCGGCGAGCGCGCCGGTCAGGATCCTGGTCATGGCTAAACCTCCGATCGACTTCTGCCGCGCTAACGCGGCGCCGCCGGTTTCGATCCGTGATCGGAGGTTGGATCGAGAACGCGCGCTCTATCGCGCTGGCCTAGAACCACCGCGCCTTGTCGACGAGGTTCCTCAACGGCTGGCCGGCGACAAAGCGCTTGGCGTTGTCGAGCAGCACTTCCAGCCGGCGATCGTCGAGATAGGGGCCGTGCCCGGCGGTGTGCGGGGTCAGCAGCACGTTGGGCATCGTCCACAGCGGATGCGAGGCCGGCAGCGGCTCGATCTCGTAGACGTCGAGCGCCGCCCCGGCGATCTCTTTCGCGTCCAGCGCGGCGACCAAATCGTCGAGTTT
>DATHCK010000140.1:0-8400 GCA_035319545.1 Allostellaceae bacterium
GTATAAGCATCGTTAATCGCCATGGCTAACGGTTTGCATAAGGCGTGCAGGAGTAAACGCTACAAGCGCCATCTGGCTCCGCCGGCAGCCAGATCAAGCTGGATCGGATGAAAAAGCAATTCTGTTTCGTTTCGTCGTTTCGCATTCGAATTTTTGTCCGGTTTGCGCCCGAAGGTCGCTTCGATCCGGGAATATGACGGCACCTGCAGGGCGCTGAGCAAGGAAGGCGACCAGGCGGCCGATTTCACCAAGATCGCCCCGACATCCATTCCTTGCGAAGCCGTGATCCTGATGCGCGGCGAGAACGGCACGGCAATGCTGACGAGGGGAAAATTAGCCGGCGGCAGCGACGCCCTCGGGTTCGGGAGCCCGAATTTTCAACTGAAGCCCTCGGGCAAAACGATTACCATGCCGGTGGACTCGATTCATCTGGGAGCGGCGCACGGAGTCGATGCGATCGGCAGTTGCCTGTTTTCCGGCACCGATATCGACACGGTCACGACAATTTCCTGCACCGCGAGGGTTATGGACGGGTCGCAGAAAAAGCTGTTCGGCCTCGACATCCATGTCGTGTCGGTGCACGTCATCCAGGCCAAGTAAGGCAGACCGCGAATTTATCGCTGGCGGCGCTCGGGGATGGCGGCGCGCGGCGGCAAGGGATGCCGCCGCCGGTAGGTCTCGCGCCACAGGATGTAGAGGCCCGAGCAAACGACCACGACCGCGCCGACGAGCAGATGCGGCGTTGGCACGTCGCCCCAGATCGCAAAGCCGAGCAGCGTCGCCCAGACCAACGAGAGATAGTTGAACGGCACTACCGCTGAGGGCGGCGCGAGGCTCAGGGAGCGCGTCCACCAATATTGCGCGACCCCGTTGCCCAGTCCCGCCAGCGCCAGCGCCCCGGCGTCCAGCCAAGTCGGGGGCCTGAACCCGAACGGCAGCAGCGTCAGCGTGCACACGGTGATGACCATCATCTGGTAAAGCGTCAGCGTCTCGGTCGATTCCGTGGCGCTCATCCGCCGGATCGCCACCGCGACGCTCGAGATCAGCACCGCGTTGGCCAGCGCGAAGAGCGCCCCGACCTGAAAGGTCCCGCGGCCCGGCTCGGTGACAATGACGATGCCGACAAACCCGATCACCAGGGCCGACCAGCGGTGGACCCCGACCCGCTCCTTCAACACGACGATCGACAACAGCGTCGTGAAGAGCGGCGCCGCAAAGCTGATCGCTACCGCCGACCCCAGCGACATCAGGCTGAAGGCGAAAAACATGCAGGTCATCGAGCCGAACTGCGACACGCCGCGCTGGAGATGTGCCAGATAGCGCCGCGTGCGGAAGACGGCGATCCCGGCGCGCGGCAGGATCATCGCCGCGGCGGCAACGAGCGCGAACAGCGCGCGGTAGAATGCGACTTCGCCAACCGGATAGCGCGCCACCTCGAGCTTGACGAGCGCGTTGACTCCGGCAAACACCACGGTCGAGGCCACCATAAAGCCGATGCCGCGCGGGATCTGGTTGCGACGCGCCGCCGCGGCCGTCGTTTCGGTCGCTGTCATTGGGACTAGCGCCGGCCGAACAGCCGCTCGATATCGGCGAGCGCCAAGCTCACATAGGTCGGCCGGCCGTGATTGCACTGGCCGCTATTGGGCGTCGCCTCCATTTGACGCAGGAGCGCGTCCATCTCGGCTTGCGATAGGCGGTTTCCGGCCCGCACGCTGGTGTGGCAGGCGAGCGTGCCGCAGACGCTGTCGATATGCTCCTTCAATGACAGCGTCGCATCCCATTCGGCCAGCTCCTCCGCGAGGTCGCGCACCAGCGCTGCGATCTCGAGACCGGGCAGCAAGGCTGGCACCTCGCGCACCACGACCGCGCCCGGCCCGAACCCTTCGAGCACCAGGCCAAACTCGGTGAGCTCGTCGCTGCGCGCGACCAGCCGCGCGGCGAGCGACGGGTCGAGCTCGACGACCTCGGGCAGCAGCAGCGCCTGCCGGGCGACGCCGCGCTCGGCGAGCGCCGCCTTCATCCGCTCGTGGACGATGCGCTCATGCGCCGCGTGCTGATCGACCAGCACGATGCCGTTTGACGTCTCGGCGAGGATATAGGTGCCGTGCAGCTGAGCGCGGGCACTGCCGAGCGGCGTTTCAGCCTCATCGTTTGGTGATTCAGAGGCGGTCTCGGTCGCCGCCTCGCTCAGCCCCAACGGCGCGCCGGGCGCGAGAAACGCGTTGCCCGTCTCGTAGAGGCCGGGGGTGCGCGGCGGCAGCGTGAAGCGCGGCATTTGCGGCGCCCCGCCACCGCCGTTACCTGGCCGGAACGCGGCGAGCACGCTGGCGGCGACCGTGGTCGAAGCGCGCTGCCCGGCGGCGTCGAGCGCATGGCGCAGCGCGCCGACGATGAGCCCGCGAATAAGCCCGGCATCGCGAAAGCGAATTTCGGCTTTGGCCGGGTGGACGTTGACATCGATCTCGGCGGCCGGTCCGTCGATGAAAAGCGCGACGACCGGGTGCCTGTCGCGCGCCAGCACGTCCTGATAGGCGGCGCGCACCGCGCCGACCAGTAACCGATCCCGCACCGGGCGGCCATTGACCACCAAATACTGGTCGCGCGGCAGGCCGCGGTTCAAGGTCGGCAGGCCGATGCGGCCGGTGAGCCGGAAACCCTGCCGCTCGGCATCGATCGGGATCGAGTTCTCGGCGAAATCGCGGCCGAGCAATGCGGCGAGACGGGCGCGACGCGGATCGTCGCCGCTGAGCATTCCGGTCTCGGCCGCGAGGCGCAGCAGCACACGTTCGTCGTCGCCGATCACGGTGAAGGCAATCGCGGGGTAGGCCATCGCCAAGCGCTTGACGGTATCGACCGCCTGGTCGCGTTCGCTGCGCGGCGTCTTCATGAATTTGAGCCGCGCTGGTGTCGCGAAAAACAGGTCACGCACCTCGACGCGCGTGCCCGGCGAATGCGCCGCCGGGACCGGCGCGTGCTTGTCGCCGGCCTCAACGCGGATCGCCCAGGCCGAATCGGCGCCCGGCATGGTCCCTTGGGGACGCGAGACGATGCTAAGCCGGCTCACCGCGCCGATCGACGGCAGCGCCTCGCCGCGGAAGCCGAGCGCGGCGATTTCAGCGAGATTGTCGTCGGGCAGTTTCGAGGTGCAGTGGCGCTCGACCGCGAGCGACAGCTCGTCTCGTGTCATGCCGGAACCGTTATCACTAACCGCGATAAGGGTTTGCCCGCCGTCGTGCAGCGTCACGTCGATGCGGTCGGCGCCGGCGTCGATGGCGTTTTCGACCAGCTCCTTGACTGCCGCCGCCGGGCGCTCGATGACCTCGCCCGCGGCGATGCGGTTGACGAGGACGGGCGGCAATTGGCGGATCGGCATTGTCACCAATTTTACGCGATGCGCCCCTGTCGCGGGAAACTTTTGCCCGAAAAGCGGGTTGACGAGGTGGCGGGGGATTGTCGTCAACAATCCCTTAACGATTGGCCGGCCATCGTAGGCTGCTTGTCGGAGGCTCCCCTCGTGTGGAAGACGCAGGACTACGTGCGACGTCACTGGCCGAGTTTTCGGGTGCCGCTGCTCGGCATCGTAATCGGTATGGCGCTGTTTTTCGCGGTGAGCGCGCTGAGCCCGCATCCCGGAGACGGCTGCAGCCGGCTCGGCCAGATCACCGAGGAATGGCAGCTGGGGATGCCGACCCGGCCGCTGCTCTGCAGTGCCACGCTGGAAGGCGATCTGCGCTACGAGCGCGCGATCACCGAAGAGAAGAAGACGGCGGAGCGGTAACCCGCTTCATGGCGATCGCCAGCGTCATCGCCAGCGCGACGCAGCCAAGCTGCACCTTTAGAAGCCAGTAGAGCGGCATCAGCGCCAGCGGCGCGACCCAGACAGCGAATAGTATGTCGCGCTCATGACGGCGGAACCCGTCACGCAGACCGAGGATCGCGAGAAACCCGAGCGCGACCGCGACCCATGTCCAGTCGTAAGTGAAAAGATAGGGCGACACGAGCAGCGAGCCGACCATCAGCACCGCGGCCCGCGCCTCGAACGGCACGTCGTCGCGCCGCCACGCACGCCAGACACAGACCGCTGCGGCGAGCGCGGCCGCCCCTTGCGCCAGCGCCGCCAACACGAACGGCACGCCGAGCGACAACAGCAGCACATAGGGGCTTGGCATCTGGCCCCAGGGCAACCCGCCGCGGTCGACGATGTCGCGCAGCGTCGGCAGATCGCGCAGGAAGCCGAGCGTTGTCGGCAGCCCGAAGACGGCGACGCCGGCGAGGCTGAAAAGCGTCGCCGTCACCGCCGCGGAGATCAGCGCCTGCCAACGCCTTCCGGCGATAAATGCGAGCGGAAACAGCACCCCGAGATGCGGCTTGATCGCGAGCAGGCCGATGAGCATCCCGGCGAGCCGCGGCCTGCGGTCGAGCTGTATGAGTGCGAAGCCGGCGAACCCGGCGGTGAGAAATCCGTTCTGTCCGTCGACGAAATTGACGAGCCCGGCCGGGGTCGCGGCAGCGACAAGCCAGGCGCGCGGATCGCGGAACAGCACACGCACCAGCCCGGCCCATAGCGCCACTGTCGCGCCGCCGAAGACGAGCAGCGCCGCGGGGTAGCTCAACAGCCCCAGCGGCAGCACCAGCAGCAAGAAGGTCGGCGGGTAGTGCCACAGAAAGAGCGTGTTGCCCATCGCCGGCACCGCCTGGTGCTGCACCGCGGCGATGGCGGCCGGATCGAATGCAGCGGCGGGCATGGCGTCGACCGCCAGTCGCGCCGCGCTCCAGAAGGTGATGAAATCGTAACCGACCGGCTTGTCGTGCGGATCGACGAGGCTCGGCAGCGAGCGCGCGATCCACCACAGCGCCGCCGCGCCCATGATCGCGACGATGAGCAGCGAATAGACGCGGATGCGTTGCTCGGTCAGCCAATGCGGCGCGGGTTCGGCGGCTTGCTGGGCCATTGGCGGGAGGTTAGGCGCTTATGGTTTCCCGCCGGTTAACCGTCCTCTCCTGCGCCTTGACAGGCCGCGGGGTTCTCTTGTGGAGTGGCGGTCCCGGCGCAGCGAAAAACCGCCGGAGAGGGACGAAAAATGGCGGCGACGCTACCCAAGAATGCGACGGGGGAACGCGAGAAGACGGGCCTGACCACCGCCGATTACCTTTCGCGGGTCAAGGCGCTGGCGTCGGCGCTCAAGGCCTCGGCCGCCGAAATCGACGAGCGCCGCGAGCTCCCCCCCACTATTGTCGACAAGTTTGTCGAGGGTGGCTTCTTCCGCCTGCTGCTGCCGCGGGCGCTGGGCGGTGCCGAGCTGTTGCCGGCCGATTACGTGCCGGTCATCGAGGCGGTCGCCGAGATCGACGCCAGCGCAGCCTGGTGCCTCAACCAGAATGCCGGCTGCTCGATGACGGCGGCCTATTTTGCGCCCGAGGTCGCCAAGGATATTTTCGGCGGGCCGCGCGGCATCCTGGCCTGGGGGCCGGGCCCCGGCGAGGCATGCGCCGTCGCCGGCGGCTACAGCGTCACCGCGCAGTGGGCCTTTGCCAGCGGCAGCCACCACGCGAGTTGGCTCGGCTGCCACGTGCCGGTCGTCGAATCGAACGGCCAGCCGCGTCTCGAGCCCGACGGCACGCCGGCGGTGCGTACGCTGGTCTTCCCCAAATCCAAGACCGTCTTCACCGATATCTGGCACACGATCGGCCTGCGCGGCACCGGCAGCGACCAGTACGCAATCAAGGATCTGTTCGTCCCGGAAGCCTATTCGCTGCGCTCGATCGCCCGCAACTCGCCCGAGACACGGCGCGAGGCGGGGCTGCTCTATGCCTTCTCCAGCCTGTCGCTTTACGCCGCCGGATTCGCCGGGGTGGCGATGGGCTGCGCGCGCTCGACGCTCGCCTCGTTTATCGAGCTGGCCCGCGACAAAATCCCGCGCGGCGCGCGCGTCACGATGCGCAACAACAACGTGATCCAGCGCGACGCCGCCCTCGCCGAGGCACGCCTCTCCTCGGCCTACGGCCATCTGCTCCGCAGCCTCGAAGACATCACCGAAGCGGTGCGCGGGCGCGGTCACATCACCCTCGACGAGCGCATGACGATCCGCCTCGCTTCGACTTTCTGCATCCACACCGCGCTCGAAGTGACCGACATCCTCTACCAGGCGGCCGGCGCGACCGCGATCTTCAACGAAAACCCGTTCGAGCGGCCGTGGCGCGACGTGCATTCGGTATCGCAGCAGCTGCAAGGCCGGCAGGTGCATTTCGAGACCGTCGGCGCACACATGATGGGCTTGGAGCCGGATACGAGCTGGCTTTAGGGCGACGCCAGGTCGCCCTTCAGGCTCGGCACGTAGCCCTTGCGCGGGTATTCCTCGGTATAGCTGCGGAAGCCGTGCTCGCTCGCCTCATGGTGTGGGTAGGCCCGCAGCTTGGCGACATCGACGTCGATGCCGAGACCCGGCGCGGTTGGCAGGTCGACCCAGCCGCCGTCGCGCTTGAGACCGGCGTTGGCGATCTCGCGGCAACGCTCCTCGAAATTGACGAAATACTCGGTGATCTTGAAGTTGGGGATCACCGCCGACACCGCGACCGTCGCCGCCAGCCCGATCAGCGGCGAGTTGTAATTATGCGGCGACATCACGACCGCCTGCGGCTGCGCCATCACGCACAAATCCAACAACGCCGAGATGCCGCCGATCGCGCAGATGTCGGGGTTGAGGATGTCGGCCGCCCGCCGGCTTAGGCATTCGAAGAAGGATTCCTTCGTGTAAAGCGCCTCGCCGGTGACGATCGGGATGTTGACCTTGTCGCGCACCTCGGCGAGGAGCGCGAGGTTGTCGGCGAGGCACGGCTCCTCGTACCACTCGATGCCGAGCGCCTCGAGCCGTCGCCCAATGCGGATCGCGTGCTGCGGCGAAAATCGGCGGTGCGCCTCGACCAGGATTTCGAAATCCGGCCCCAGCGCCTCGCGCATCGCGGCCACATAGCGAATCGCGAAATCCTCGTCCTTGCGATCGACATGGGTGCGCCACGGGCCGGGGAACGGGTCGAACTTGGCGGCCGTGAAGCCCATCGCCTTGATCTTCTTGGCGCGCTCGACCCCGTCCTCGATCGTCGTGCGCCCGGCCCAGCCATTGGCGTAGACGCGCACCTTCTCGCGCGACGGCCCGCCGAGGAGGTTGTAGACCGGCAGCCCGGCGATTTTGCCGATGATGTCCCACGAGGCGATCTCGATCGCCGCCCAGGCCGAGAGCAGCTCCATCGAGCCGCGCTTGATCGCGAAATCGTCGAACATCACCTGGCCGGTGTGGCGGATGTTGAACACCGGCCGGCCAATCACATGCGGCGCCATCTTCTGAATGAGGATGGCGATGACCTCCTCGCGGCCATGCGTGACATAGGCCTCGCCCCAGCCATGCCGCCCGTCCTCGGTCTCGACCCGGCAAAACAGCAAATCCTTCGAGCTGCCGGTGCCGAGGATGAAGCTTTCGATACGCGCGATCTTCATGACGCTTCCCTCCACGGCTCAACATCGAGGAAGGTGCTCTGATAGGTCGCGCCCTCGCCGATATCGGTGTAGCGGTCGGAGACCAGCATGTTGACGGTGCCGGCGACGGTCTCGTTGTCGGAGCGCTGGCCGGGCACCAGCACGACCCCCGGCCTCACCTCGTCGCTGACCCTCAGCACCAGCCCGACCTCGCCGCGTTCGTTGAAGAGCCGCACCTTCATGCCGCCCTGCAGGCCGCGCGCGGCGGCATCGTCGGGGTGCAGGATCGCGCAGGGCTCGCCCTCGCGGCGACGCAAAAAGGCAACGCCGGCATAGGCGGTATGCGCCTGGAAATAACCGGGTGCGGTCAACAGGCGCAGCGGCCAGCGCGCCGCGTCGCGCTGCTCGTGCGGGTCGGGCGCCCAATCGGGCATCGGCGCGAGCTCGGCCGCTTCCATTTGCTCCGAATAGAATTCGAGTTTTCCCGATGGGGTCTTGAATTGCTGGCCATCGCTCGCCGCGAGACGCAACGGTCCGCCCCGCCGCAAGGCCGCGGCGTCGATCCCGGCGGTCGCGCCGCCAGCGCCATCCAGCAGTACATCGAGCGCCTGCGCCGACGTGGCGCGATAGATCGGCAGGTCGAGGCCCATCCGCACCGCCAGCGCCTGCGCCAGGCGCATGTTCGACCATGCCTCGTGCTGCGGCGCGACCGCGGCCGGCGCGTATTGCAGGTAATAGGCGCCATAAGCCCGGTAGATGTCCTCGGTTTCGAGATAGGTTGCGCCCGGCAGGACGATGTCGGCATAGCGCGCGGTCACCGAGAGGAACGGGTCATGCACGACCGTAAACAAATCGTCGCGCAGAAGGCCACGGCGGACCTTAGCCGCCTCGGGGTTGGTCACCGCCGGGTTGTTGGCGGCGACAAACAA
>DATHCK010000141.1:0-18362 GCA_035319545.1 Allostellaceae bacterium
CTGCATCGCGCTGACCTGGTGGTACTACCTGCGCCGGACGCTCTTCGCGCAGCTCGCGCCGACCAATCTCGCGCAAGCGCGCATCTGAGGCTCGCGCCATGACTCCGCAGCAAGTCGCGCTGGTCCAGGCGAGCTTCGCCAAGGTCGCGCCGATCGCCGAACAGGCAGCCGCGCTGTTCTACGACCGTCTGTTCGAAACCGTGCCGCAAACCCGGACGCTCTTCCACGGCGATATGACCCTTCAGCGTCAGAAGCTGATGGGCGCGATCACCACGGTGGTGACCAATCTCGACAATCTCGGCGCGGTTGTGCCTGTCGCGCGGGAGCTGGCGAAGCGGCATGTCGGTTACGGCGTGCGCCCCGAGCACTACGCGCCGGTCGGCGCCGCGCTGTTATGGACGTTGGAGCAAGGCCTCGGCAGCGACTTTACCCCCGAGGTTGGCGCGGCATGGGCCGAGGCCTATGGCGCGCTGTCGGGGGTGATGATCGCCGCCGCCTACCCGGAGAACTGACATGGACGGAAGTTCTTTTCCGAAGGAGCGGCTCGTCGTCATCGGCAACGGCATGGCGGCGATGCGCACGGTCGAGGAGCTCTTGGCACGCGCGCCGGGGCGCTACGCGATCACCGTGATCGGCGCCGAGCCGCATCCCAACTACAACCGCATCATGCTGTCCTCGGTGTTGGCCGGCGAGAAAACGGTTGACGACATCGTCATCAACGGCTGCGGCTGGTACGCCGACAACGGCATTACGCTGCTGACCGGGAACACCGCTACGGCGATCGACCGCGCGGCAAAAACCGTGGCGGTCGGCGACGAAACGATTGCTTACGACAAGCTGCTGCTCGGCACCGGATCGAAGCCGTTGGCGCCGCCGATCCCCGGGCTGCAGCTCCCTGGGGTGCGGGCGTTTCGCGACATCGCCGATGTGGACACGATGATCGAGGCCTCCGAGCGGCATCGTCGCGCGGTGGTGATCGGCGGCGGTCTGCTCGGCCTCGAGGCGGCCTGGGGGCTGAAGCGGCGCGGGATGTCGGTCGCGGTCGTGCACCTGATGCCGACCTTGATGGAGCGGCAGCTCGACGCCACAGCCGGCGAACTCCTCCAACGCGACCTCGACGCGCGTGGCATCGCCTTTTTCACCGAGGGCCA
The DNA here is from genome assembly GCA_035319545.1 of Allostellaceae bacterium. Classification (GTDB taxonomy): domain Bacteria; phylum Pseudomonadota; class Alphaproteobacteria; order ATCC43930; family CGMCC-115725; genus DATARH01. The sequence continues at coordinate 1,152 of DATHCK010000141.1, forward strand.
GACCGAGGAGATCATCGGCGAGGAATGTGCCGAAGGGGTACAGCTCGCCGACGGACGGCGCATCGAGGCTGACCTCGTCGTACTAGCGATCGGCATCCGGCCGAATATCGATTTGGCGCGCGCCGCAGGGCTTGATGTCAATCGCGGCCTGCTGGTCGGCGACGACATGCGTTCGAGCGACCCCGACATCTACGCCGTAGGCGAGTGCATCGAGCACAACGGGCAGGTCTTCGGCCTCGTCGCGCCGATCTGGGAGCAGGCCAAGGTGTGCGGCGCGCGGCTCGCCGGCGACGAGGCGGCGGTTTACGTCCCGCCGCCTGTCTTCACCAGCCTCAAGATCACCGGCGTCGACGTGTTCTCGGCCGGCGCGCTCGCCGCCGCCGATGAGGCCGACGAGGAGATCACCCTGCACGACGCCAGGCGCGGCATCTACAAGAAGGTCATCTTGCGCGACAACCGGATTGTCGGAAGCGTGCTTTACGGCCATGTCGTCGACGGCCCGTGGTACGTCCAGCTGATGCGCGAAAAGGCCGATGTCTCGGCCTTTCGCGACCAGCTTGTCTTCGGCCGCGCCTTCGCCGAGCGGGCCGGCGCGCCAGCGCCGGCGATCGATGTCGCGGCGATGCCCGACAGCGAGCAAGTTTGCGACTGCAACGGTGTCTCCAAGGGCCGCATCTGCCAGGCGATCGGCGAAAAAGGGCTCGCGACGCTCGACGCGGTGCGCGCGCACACCAAGGCCTCGGCGTCGTGCGGCCAGTGCACCGGCAAGGTCGAGGCGATCCTCGCGCATATGGGCGGCGCGGTGGCGCATCGCGCCGACCCGCCGATGTGCAAATGCACCGATCGCGGCCATGACGAAGTGCGTCGGGCCATTCTCGAACTGGAACTGAAAACGATCGCCGAGGCGCGCGAGACACTCGGCTGGAAGACACCCGACGGCTGCCAGAAATGCCGGCCGGCGCTTAACTACTATCTGGTCTGCGCCTGGCCTGACACCTATCGCGACGACCCGCAATCGCGTTTCGTCAACGAGCGGGTGCATGCCAACATCCAAAAGGACGGCACGTTCTCGGTGGTGCCGCGCATGTGGGGTGGCCTCACCAATGCTCGCGAACTGCGCGCCATCGCCGATGTCGCCGAGAAGTACGCGATCCCGACGGTCAAGGTGACGGGCGGCCAGCGCATCGATCTGCTCGGCGTCAAGAAGGAGCAGCTGCCGGCGGTCTGGGGCGAATTGAACCAGGCAGGACTGGTCTCGGGCCACGCCTACGGCAAGGCGCTGCGCACGGTAAAGACCTGCGTCGGCAGCGAATGGTGCCGCTTCGGCACGCAGGATTCGACCGGCCTCGGCGTCAAGATCGAAAAGATGTGCTGGGGCTCATGGACCCCGCACAAGGTCAAGATGGCGGTTTCCGGCTGCCCGCGAAATTGCGCCGAGGCGACGATCAAGGATTTGGGCGTGGTCTGTGTCGAGGCCGGGTACGACGTTGTCGTCGGCGGTAATGGCGGGGTCGAGGTGCGCGTCACCGATCATCTCGTGCGCGTCGCCACCGAAGCCGAGGTGCTCGAATATGTCGGCGCCTTCCTGCAACTCTACCGCGAGGAAGCGCGCTACCTCGAACGTACCGCGCCGTGGGTGGCGCGCAAGGGGATCGATTATGTGAAGGAGCGGGTCGTCGCTGACGCCGATAACCGACGCGCGCTTTACGAGCGTTTCCTCGCCTCGCAGCGCCCGGTGCAGGATGACCCCTGGGCGAAGCGCGCGGGCGGCGCCGAGGCGCACGAGTACCGGTCGATGGCGGAGGTCGGTTGAAGTGCGCGACGACTGGATCGACATCGGCGCGCTCGACGACATCCCGCGCCGCGGCGCGCGCCGCGTGCGCGACCCGCGAGGCGGCTCGCCGATCGCGGTGTTCCGCACCGCCGACGACGCGGTCTTCGCGCTCATCGACCGCTGCCCCCACAAAGGCGGGCCGCTTTCCGAAGGCATCGTACAGGGCTGCGCCGTCGCCTGCCCGCTGCATGGCTGGGTGATCCAGCTCGACAGCGGCGACGCCGAATCGCCAGACGAAGGCAGCACGCTAAAAATCGCCGCGAAAATCGAGGGCGGACGCATCCTTTTGGCGCTCGCAGCGCGGGACGCCGGGACCGGCGAGAAGAAGGCGGCCTGCGTGTGAGCGAGGGGCTGCGCACCACCTGCCCCTATTGCGGGGTCGGGTGCGGCGTGGTGGCGATGCCCGACGGCGCGCTCGTCGGCGATTCCGACCATCCCGCCAATCGCGGCCGGCTCTGCTCGAAAGGCGCGGCGCTCGGCGAGACGTTGCGTGCGGAGGGGCGGCTGCTGCAGCCGCTCGTTCGCGGCCACGAGGCGAGCTGGGACGAGGCGCTCGATCTTGTCGCCGACGGGTTCCGGCGCACGATCGCCGCGCACGGCCCGGACGCGGTCGCGCTCTACGTCTCCGGCCAGTTCCTCACCGAGGATTATTACGTCGCCAACAAGCTGATGAAGGGCTTCATCGGCAGCGGCAATATCGACACCAATTCGCGGCTCTGCATGGCGTCCTCGGTCGCGGGGCATATCCGCGCCTTTGGCGAGGACATTGTCCCCGGCTGCTACGACGATCTCGACAGCGCCGACCTCGTCGTGCTGGTCGGCAGCAATATGGCCTGGTGCCACCCGGTGCTCCACCAGCGACTCGCCACCGCCCGGGAAGCACGCGGCACGCGGGTTGTCGTCATCGATCCGCGGCGCACCGCGACCTGCGACATCGCCGATTTGCACTTGGCGTTGAAACCGGGGAGCGACGTCGCGCTGTTCGCCGGGCTTCTCGTGCATCTCGCAGAAAGCGGGGTGTGCGACGAGGCGTGGACCCAAGGGTTCGCGACGGGCTTCGCCGAAGCGCTCGCCGGCGCCCGCGCCACGGCGCCGTCACTCGGCACTGTCGCCGCGATCACCGATTTGCCGGTCGCCGAGCTCGCTCGGTTTTTCTACTGGTTCGCGACGGAGGAGCGCACGGTCACCCTCTATTCGCAAGGCGTGAACCAGTCCTCTGCCGGCACCGACAAGGTCACGGCGATCATCAATTGCCACCTCGCGACAGGGCGGATCGGCCGGCCGGGGATGGGGCCATTGTCGCTGACCGGCCAGCCCAACGCGATGGGCGGCCGCGAGGTCGGCGGGCTCGCCAACCAGCTCGCCGCGCATATGGGCTTCGCAGCGAAGGACATCGACCGGGTGCGCCGCTTCTGGAACGCTCCCAACGTCGCGACGCGACCCGGGCTCAAGGCGGTCGAGCTATTCGACGCGGTGGGCGACGGCCGGGTGAAGGCGCTGTGGATCCTCGGCACCAACCCGGCGGCGAGCATGCCGCGTGCCGGCCACGTGCGCGAGGCGCTGCGCGCCTGCCCGCTGGTCGTGGTCAGCGACTGCTGGCCGACCGACACGACGCGCCGCGCCGACATCGTGCTGCCGGCCGTCGGCTGGGGCGAGAAGGACGGCACCGTCACCAATTCCGAGCGCCGCATCTCGCGCCAGCGCGTGTTCTGCGCCCCGCCCGGCGAGGCGCAGCCGGACTGGTGGATGCTGAGCGAGGTGGCGCGGCGGCTCGGCTGGGGCCAGGCGTTCGCCTATCGCGGCCCAGCCGACATCTTCCGCGAGCACGCCGCGCTCTCGGCGTTCGAGAACGACGGGCGGCGCCTCTTCGATATCGGCGCACTCGCCAATCTGAGCGATGACGGATACGACACGCTGGAGCCAACGCTTTGGCCGCTGCCCGCGGGGGCAAAAGAAGGCAAGCGGCGGCTATTCTCCGGGAAGCCGTGTTTCCCAACCCCTGATGGCAAGGCGCGTTTCGTGCCGACCCCTTACCGGCCACCGGCGCAGCTGCCGGACGGGGATTTGCCGCTGGTGCTCAACACCGGGCGGGTGCGCGACCAATGGCACACGATGACGCGCACAGGCCGCGTGGCGCGGCTGATGGCGCATCGCGGCGAACCCTGTGTCGAGATCCATCCGGCCGACGCCGAGTTGCTCGGACTGGTGCAGGACGGGCTCGCTCGGGTCGAGACCAGTCACGGCGCGGCGGTGCTGCCCGTGCGCCCGACGAGCGACCAGCGGCCAGGCGACATCTTTATTCCAATGCACTGGACCGACGAGTTCGCCTCCACCGGCCCGGTCGACCGGTTGGTCGGCGAGGCGACCGATCCGATTTCGGGTCAGCCGGAATTAAAGGCGACGCCGGCGCGCGTCACGCCGGTCGCGACCTTCTGGCGCGGCCTCTTGCTGCGGCGCGACGGCTTGCCGCCGGAGGGGCCGTATTATTGGGCGCGAACGCCGCTTGGCGACCGGTTTGGCGGCGGGCACGCCTTTGACCTTGCCGGCTGGGAGCCGCTGCCGAGCGGCCGCGACACCGAATACTGGGTCTTCGCGCTGATGGGCATCGTGCCGGACAGCGAGGTGGTGATCTACGCCGATCCCGGCCGCGGCGTCTTCCGCTACGCGGGGATCACCGACGGGCGGCTCGACGCCTGCCTGTTTCTCGCTCGCCGCCGCGCCGAGCTGCCGGCGCGCGAGGCGGTCGCCACGGCATTATGCGCCGAAATCTCGACGGCGTCGCGGTTTGGCTTGCTCTGCGGGCAAGCTGGCGAGGGGTCGGCCGTAGAGGATCGGACGATCTGCGCCTGCTTCGGCACCAGCCTGCGCGCGCTGAGCACCGCGATCGCCGCGCGGCGGCTGACCACGGTCGCCGAAATCGGCGCGGCGCTGCGCGCCGGCACCAATTGCGGCTCGTGCGTTCCGGAATTGAAGGCCGTCCTGCGCATGGAACACTCAGGCGACAGCAGCGGCGGCTAGGGAACCCACGCTCGGCCGAGCACCCTTCGCCGAGCAGGACGGCCTCGATCAGCGGTTGGCCAATTCGTCCCCGAGAAACCGGGCGAGCACGGTCATCGCCGAGCGGCCGGCGACCCGCTCGGCATCGGGATTGTAATTGGTGTTGGTGTTGACGTCGTAGGTGTAGACCCCGCCCTCCGTGTCGCGGATGAACTCGATCCCCGCGACCTCGATGCCGTTGGCGGCGAGAAAAGCCTCGTAGCGCGCCCTTTGCGCCGTGTCGATGTCGTCGATGATGGTGAACTTGGCGCGCGGCTCTTCTCCGGCCGGACAAAACGCATCGCCGACCTGGCAGACATCGGCGGGGCACAGCTCGAACCCGTCGCTGGTATCGACCTCGACCGCATAGAGGTACTTGCCGCCGACAAACTCGGCGCGGGTGATCAACGCGTCGGGCGAGCGGATGTATCGCTGCAGCAGATGCAGCCCGTCGACCGGCGGCTCGTAATCGGGGCCGGCGACATAAGCGGCGAGCGCCTCGGTGGTAAGAAACAGCCGCACCCCCAGCCCCTTGCCGCCACGGTTCGGCTTGAGGATGACCGGCGCGCCGGCGAAATGCCGGTCGGCCGCGGCGACCAGCTGATCGCTGCCGGCGACAAGCACGGTGCGCGGCGTGCGGATACCGGCGGATTCGAGCGCCGCGTACTGCCGCACCTTCGAGATTTCGAGGTCGAGCGCGCGCGGGCCGTTGACGATGCGCCGCCCATGGCCGGCGAGCCAGGCCAGCACGCTTGCGGTCAGCTCGGCGGCATAGCGGTGGTCGCGGGTGTGCGACGACGCGCTCATCCGGTTGTAGAAGACGCCCGCCGGCGGCGGCTGAGATAGGTCGAACGTACCCTGATCGAGAAACCAGTCGCGCCAAGGCAGCTTTTCGGCATCGAGCGCCTTCGCCAGCGGCTCCAGCCAGGCGGCATTCTCGTGGATCACATGGATGTTCATTCGCCTGAACCTCATCCGCCGCTCGTAAAACCTATCCGCATATACAAATAGAGACGCCTGACCTGATCCAAAATACTAATTTTACCCGTTCAATTGACTTGGCTTTAGCGCCACCCCGCCGCGACGGCTATAATCGCCGTGATTTTCCACGTGAGGGGCCATGAGCATTCGCCGGGCAGCGCCGCAACGTCCACTCGTACTGATCGTAGCTTTGCTGCTCTCGGCCCTTGGCGCCGGCTGCAACGACGAGCCGGCGCAACGCAAGGCATTTATCGAATTCCTCCAGACCCGGATCATCGACAAGCCGGGGCTGCACGTGCCGCATCTGACGCAAGAGGAAACGGCCAGCTTCGGCGACTACGCGAAGCAGTACGCCGTCATCACGGATTTTAATGACGGCCTCGACAAGATGGTCGCGACGCCGATGGCCGAGGCGATCAATCGCGGCTCGATCCGCTCGCTCGACGACGTCGTGAGCCGCCACGCTGACTTTATCGCGGCGCGCGACGGGATCGCCAAGCTGCACGACGCGATCGAGAAGCAGCTCGCCGCAGCCGAGGCCGCGCATGCGGCGCTGAAACAGCCAGATGACCTGAAGCCGGTCTTCGACAAGGCTTACGACCGCGACGTGACGATCCCGGCCAAGGCCTTCGAGGAAATCTTCCCCGATCTGTCGCAGGCGCTCTCGGCGATCGTCGACCTCGGCGACTTTATCGACAAGCACAAGGACAAGGTGTCGATCGTCGGCAGTCAGCTGCAAACGACCGACCCGGCGCTGCGACCGCAGTTGCAGGCCATGATCGACGCGCTGACCGCGAAAAGCGAGGCGATCAGCAAAGCGCAGGAGCGTCTGCGTCAGGTGATGAACGGCAGCTGAGCGGTCGCCCATGCCCCCCGCCCCCATCACCCGCGAGCTCGCGGAGTTTGTCGCCGCGTCGCGTTGGCGCGACATTCCACCTGCCGTGCGCCGCGAAGGCATTCGCGGGCTCATCAACCATGTCGGCTGCGCGCTTGGCGGCTGCGGCGACGAGGCGATGGCGCTCGCGATCCGCGTGCTGGCGCCGATTTTTGGCGCGCCGCAAGCCGGGATCATCGGCCGAACCGAGCGCTGCGACCCACTCAACGCTGCTTTTCTCAACGCCGTGAGCGCCAACGTGCTCGAATACGACGACACGCATCTGCCGACGGTGATGCATCCGGCGGCGCCCGTGGCGCCCGGGCTTTTCGCCCTCGCCGAGACACGTGGCGCGAGCGGCGAGGAGTTGCTGCACGCCTTTATCCTCGGCGTCGAGGTGTCGTGCCGGGTGGGGAACGGGCTGATGCCGCACCACTACCGGCGCGGCGCGCACATCACCGCGACCTGCGGCATCTTTGGCGCCGCCGCCGCCGCCGGGAAGCTCTTGGGGCTCGACCCGGTGCGGATGAACTGGGCGCTCGGCCACGCCGCGACGCAATCGGCGGGGCTCGTCGAGAGCCTCGGCAGCATGTCGAAGAGCATCGGGGTCGGCAATTCAGCGAAGAACGGGCTTATCGGCGCGCTCTTCGCCGAGGCCGGGTTCACCGCCGCCGAAAGCGCGATCGAGGGCAAATACGGCTTTGCCGCCGTGGCCAGCGACACCGTCGATCTCAATAAGATGACCGCTGGGCTCGGCGACAAGTGGGAAATCCTCGCCAACGCCTACAAGCCCTATCCGTGCGGCGTGGTGCTGTTCCCGGTGATCGACGCGTGCCTCGAATTAAGGAAGCGCATTGCGGTGCCGGTCGGCGAGATCACAGCGGTCGTCGTGCGCGGCCACCCACTGTTGCGCGAGCGCACCGATCGGCCCGAGGCGAATGACGGCCGCATCGCCAAGGTCAGCCTGCAGCATTCGATCGCAATCGCGCTGCTGCAGGGCGCGGCGGGGATCGCGCAATTCACCGATGCGGCGGTCGCCGACCCTACGGTGAAGGCGTTGCGCGCCCGGGTGACGGCGGAGGACGACGCGTCGATCCCGGTCGAGGCGGCCGTGGTCGAGGTAATCATCGCCGACGGGTCGAGCCTTAGCGAGCATGTCGCGGCCGGGCGCGGCACGCCGGGTCGGCCGATGAGCGACATTGAACTCGACGCGAAGATCAGCGAATGCGCCGCCTTCGGCGCGCCTTTTGTCGATGTCCCAGCCCTAATTGCCGCGCTGCGCGACATCGAGTCGCTAGGCGACGCCGCGCATATCATGCGGATGACGGTGCCGGCTTAGTGTCTATTGCGGGAAACAATGGCCAATCGACTGAAAGAAAAGCTCGCGGCGACCGACCTCATCACCTTGATGTCGGCCCATAACCCGCTGTCAGCGCGCCTCGCCGAAGAAGCCGGGTTTGACGGCATCTGGGCAAGCGGGTTCGAATTGTCGGCGGCTTACGGCGTACCCGATGCGAGCCTCCTGTCGCTGACCCAGCATCTCGACATGACGCGCGCGATCATCGAGCAGACGACAATCCCGCTGGTCGCCGATATCGACACCGGCTACGGCAATGCGATCAATGTGCTGCACGTTGTCGCCGCCTATGCGAAGGCCGGCGCGGCGGCGGTGGTCATGGAGGACAAGCTCTTTCCCAAGGATACCAGCCTTCTCGCGGGCGGTCGGCAGGAGCTGGTGCGGATCGAGGAGTTCCAAGGCAAGATCGAGGCGGCGCGCGAGGCGGGCAAGGCGCATAACCTCGTCGTCATCGCGCGCACCGAGGCGCTGATCGCCGACCTCGGTCTCGACGAGGCGCTGAAGCGCGGCGCGGCCTACGCCGAGGCCGGCGCCGACCTCTTGCTCGTGCATTCGAAGAAAAAGACACCTGATGAGATCGTCGTGTTTTGCGAGCGCTGGCAAGGGCCGATTCCGCTCACCATCGTGCCGACCGCCTATCCCGACCTGACCGAGGAAAAGGCGAAGGCGCTCAAGAAGATCAAGATCATGATCTACGCCAACCACGCGATCCGCGCGGCGGTCGGTGCGATGCGCGAAGTGTTCGCGCAAATCCGCCGCGATGGTGGCATCCACCAGATTGACAAACAGATCGCCTCGGTCGAGGACATCTTCGAACTGCAGCGCGTGGCGGCGATGAAGGTCGCCGAAACGAAGTACTTGAGATAGCGGAAGCAGAGGCCAGCCCATGCCCAACGCCCTGTCGATCTTCACCGGTTTGCATCGCATCGAGGCGCGGCACGGGCTGGCTCCGGCACTGCTCGCCGCGACAGCGGGGTTGCTGTTTCTGTCTTCCGGCGCATCGGCCGCAGATGCGACAAACGGCGCGGCGTTGGCGCGTGTCTGGTGCAGCAGCTGCCATGTCATGCCGGGAGCGGCCCCACAAACCGTTCCTCAGGGGCCGCCGAGCTTTCGCATGGTTGCGCAGAGTGGCAAAAGCGCCGAGCAACTGCGGACGTTTTTGATGAAGCCACACGGCTCCATGCCCAACCTAACGCTCAGCCGCGGTGAGATCGACGACCTGATCGCCTATATCGGCAGTATTCGCTGACGCCGAGACAGCTACATAAACAGCTTTTCGCCCTTTAGCCCGTCATAAAGCGCGGCGACGTAGTCGCCATAGCCGTTATAGAGCAAGGTCGGAACGCGCTCGTTGGTGCCGAGCACGCGTTCGCTGGCCTGGCTCCAGCGCGGGTGCGGCACTTGCGGGTTCACATTGGCCCAAAACCCGTATTCGTCGGACGCCAGTTGCTCCCAGTAGGTCACCGGTCGCTTGTCGGTGAATTCGAAATGGACGATCGATTTGATCGACTTGAAGCCGTATTTCCACGGCGTCGCGAGGCGCAGCGGCGCGCCGTCCTGCTTGGGAAGCGGCTTGCCGTACATGCCGGTGACGAGAAAGGCGAGCTCGTTGGTCGCCTCGGCCATCGTAAGCCCCTCGGTATACGGCCAGGGATAAAAGAACTGATTTTGTCCCGGCGCCACCTTCGGGTTCATGAAGGCCTGCATCTTCACGTATTTGGCCGAGCTCTGCGGCTTTGCCATGTCAATGAGCGCCGCCATCGGAAAGCCGGTCCACGGCACGGTGAACGACCACGCCTCGACACAGCGATGGCGGTAGAGCCGCTCTTCGAGCGGCATTTTCTTCAGAAGGTCGTCGATGTCGAGGGTCAGCTTCTTGTCGACCATACCGTCGATCGTGATCGACCACGGCCGGATCGGCAGCGCGGCGGCGTCGATGTCCTTGTCGGTGCTGAATTCATAGAAATTGTTGTAGCTCTCTGGATATTTCTCCGCGGTGAGCGGTCGGTCGAGCGTATATTTCTCGTTGCGCTTGGCCGGGTAGAGCCCGGCCGAGGGGTCGGTATCGGCGAAAGCCGCGCGCGCGGCAAACAGGCTCGGCGCGAGGATCGGGCCGGCGGCGATGCCCTGGATCAGCCGGCGGCGATCGACATAAACCGCCTCGTCGGTCGCCGCGCCTTCGGGAAGCTCCCAGCCGCGTTTGTCGCGTATCAGCATCGCACCGCCTCGCATCAGATTGCCGCCGATGTGGGTCCGGCGGCGACGCGGGCCAAGTAACGCTTTCGCGAGACCCTCGGATGCGCGACCGAATGGCGCAGCGATATATATGGGTAACTACTGCGCGGCTTCGGCGGCCCGCGAGGCGATGACCTTCTCCGCCGGCTTGCCGGTCAGCTCCTGCATGTGATCGAATTTGTGCGAGAAGCTGCCGACCCCGAGGGTCAGCGAGCGCAGCTCGACGATCAGGTCGTGCAGCTCGCTTTGCGGCAGATAGGCGCGCACCACGTCCCAGTTCGGCCAATCCTCCTTGCCGTCAAAGCCGAGGATCTGGCCGCGCCGTCCCGACACCAGCCGCTGCACGCGGGCGGTGAAAGCGTTGGGCACGGAAATCTCGACCGCGTCGATCGGCTCCAAGAGGAACGGGTCGCATTTTTGGAGCGATTCCTGGATCGCCTGACGGCCGCAAGTCTTGAACGCCATGTCCGAGCTGTCGACCGCGTGGAACTGACCGGTGATCAGGTTGACCGAGAGATCAACCACGGGGAAGCCGAGCGGCCCCACCTTGAGCGCCTCTTCGATCCCTTCCTCGACCGCCGGGATGAAATTGCGCGGGATCGCGCCGCCGACGACGCTGTCCTTGAAGGTGAAGCCGGCGCCGCGCGCCTCGGCCTTGACCTGGATCGTGATGTCGGCGAACTGGCCGTGCCCGCCGGACTGGCGCTTGAAGCGCGAGTGCTGCTCGGCGCCTTTGCGGATCGTCTCGCGGTAGGGCACCTGCGCCGGATGACCAACGACCGCGAGGTTGTGGCGGTTGCGCAGCCGGTCGATCGCGATCTGGATGTGCACATCGCCCTGGCCCCACAGCACCATCTCGCGGGTGTCTTGGTTCTGCTCCAGTGCGAGCGCCGGATCCTCGTCGATCAGCTTGGCGATAGCGCCGGAGAGCTTGACGTCGTCGCCGCGCTTTTCGGCGTGAATCGCCAAGCCGAACACCGGCTGCGGCTTTTCGGGCAACGGCAGCGGGTCGGCCTTGCCCGAGGGGGTGAGCACCGTGCCGGTGGCGATTTCCTCCATGCGGGTGAAGCCGACAACCTCGCCCATGCCGGCGGACGCCGCCTTTTCGTGCTGCGCGCCATTGACCCGCACCACGCCGGCGACGCGCACGCCGTTGAGCACATTGCCCTCGGCGACCTGGCCGCGCCAGACGCGCGACAGAGAGAGCTTGCCGGTATGCGGCAGATGGTAGGTCTTGATGACCTGTGCCATCGGCTCGCCCGAGGCGGCGATGCCAAGCCGCGCCGCAGCGGCTTCGGGGCCCGGCGTATCGTGGCGCAGCGCCTTCCACAACCGGCGCACGCCGAAATCCTGCAGGCCCGAGCCGACCATCACCGGCACGATCTGCGCGGCGCCGACTTCCTTCTTGAGGTGCTCGTAAATCTCTTCCTTCGATGGCTGCACGTCCTCGAGCAGCTTCTCCAAAAGCTCGTCGTCAAAATCGGCGAGCTTTTCGACAAGGCTGGTACGGGTGTCGGCCTCGGCGTCCCAGAAGCCCGAAGGCAGCTGGACGAGATCAGAGGCCTGGCCGGGCTTGTAGCGATAGGCCCGCTCGCTGACGAGATCGACATAGCCGGTGATGTTGTCGCCGTCGCGCAGCGGCACCTGACGCAGCACCAGCGGCCGCTCGGAATAGGATTGCAGCGCCGCCATCACGTCGCGCACCCGTGCGCTCGCCGTGTCGAGCTTGTTGATGAAAATCATGTGCGGGATGTTGTGACGCGACAGAAAGCGCAACAGGGCGCTCACCGTCACCGCGCGCTCGACCTCAGGCTCGCAGACGACGACCGCGACATCGGCGGCGAGCATCGCCTGCTGCGCCTCGAACGCCAGCTCCACCGAGCCCGGGCAATCAAGGATCGTCCATTTGTCGCCGAGATAGCTGGCATTGGCGCAGTTGATCTCGGTCGACATCTGCCGAGCACGCGCCTCGGCGACATGGTCGCCGACCGACGTGCCATCGCGCACACTGCCGCGCCGCGCGCTGCTCCCGCTCGAATGCAGCATCGCTTCGAGCAGCGTCGTCTTGCCCGACAAATAGGGCCCAACAAGAACAGCGCAGCGATGGCCCTTAGCGGCGTCAGCCATAAGCGTCTCCCGTCTCGTCATCGGGCGCCGCGGCTAAAGGCTCGCACGGCACCTCGCGTTGTGACCGGATCGTGACGGGCGCTCAAATCGAAGGCAACCGGAATTTCATCTCACCCCCCTTGCTCCACAAGGGCGGGAGAAAAGTGTCGCCCACTAAACGCGACGGTAATGACCAATCGCGGCGCTGCCGTCGCGTTCGATACCGACGGTCTCGGCCGCCTTGCCCATTTGGGTGCAGTAGGCGCCGGCCGTGCCGGCAGCTTGCGCATCGGCGATTTCGTCGCTCCACCAGCGCAGCGTGATCTGATCCGACGACCGCGACAGGGTCCGTGGCCTGCCCGTACACGCTGTCAGTGACATCAGCACGACGACGGCAATGACCCGATAGGGAAATTTTGGACATCGCCCACTCGCCGGACGCGGAGATGACCCTTTAACGTCCGGCGCGAGGAAGCATCCCGGTTCGGCGCCGCGCTTTATCGGTTGATCAACCACAGAACGACGGAAATGACGACGCTCAGCACCAGACAGGTGACGATCGGGACATAAAGTGTGAAATGGTCACGCTGCACTACGACGTCACCCGGCAGCCGACCCAGGCCGAGCCGGCCGAGCCACGGCCAGACCACACCCAATCCGGCAATGGCGAGTCCGACGATAATCAGTGCGCGCGACATGCGCCAAAGGTTGGCCGCAGGGCCACAGGCTACAAGAGCTGTACGCGGGAATGCGCCGCCAGGCCGGTTGCTGCACCGTATGAGTGAGCAGCCGTCGTGGCAATTGCCGGTATTTATCACAGCTTGACCGAGTTTGTTGCAATCGCCGATAGGGCTGGCGGCACACAACCCGCGATTGCCAACAACACATTGAAAGCCTTGCAGCGCCGGTTCGACATTTTGATCGGCCTCTACGTCCTCGCCGCCGCGGTCGTGGTCGCGCTGCTGCTGGTGCCAGCTCTAGCGACAATCGGGGTCGACGTTCAGAAGACTTACAACGAAGGATGGAACGCCTATTACGCCGGGCAGATCGCGGCCGGGAGCCCGCTCTACACAGGAAATCCGGAGCTCTTGGTGAACTACCCGTTTCTCAGCTTTTATCTGATCGCCTGGCTCAAGCCGTGGTTTGGCAACCTCTTAGTGATCGGTCGCGTGCTCAATGCCGGCGCATTTGCCTGCACCGGCCTGCTCGCGGCACTCGTCGTGCGCCGGTTGGGCGGCGGCGTTATCGGACCAATTTTCTCCGGCGTCTGCACGCTCGGCTTTCAGGTCCTGCAAGCGAGCACATGGGTCGCGACGGACGAGCCGCAGATGCTCGCCGAAGCGCTCATGCTCGGCGGGCTGCTCTGCTATGTGTCGGGCTCTCCGACGATCATGCGGCTCGCCGCATGCGCGATCTTGTTGGCTGCCGGCGGCTTTGTGAAACAGATCCTCCTGGCCGTTCCGCTGGCGGTCAGCCTCGACCTGCTGCGCAAGGACCGGCGGCGCTTCGTGCTTTGGTGCATCTGCGGAACAGCGGCGATTAGCTTTTTTGTCGGAGTCAGCACCTGGTTCGCCGGAGGTCTTGACTGGCTGGAGATATTCACGCCGCGCCCCTACTTCTGGCATAATGTAACCTATATAAGCAGAAAAATTATCATCGTATTCAAGATCTCATTGGCAATCGAAATTATCTTTTTATTTAATATCTCGGCAAATCCATATTCATTTCTACTCCGTTGTTTAGCTATTTTCGCGTTAACTGAGGGAGTTATATTGTCAGGAGGCGACGGAGTTTCAGTCAACATCTATCTCGAATTTACTGTGATCCTTGGCATTGTCAGCGGCTTGGCGCTGGGACAATGGCGGGACTGGCGCGACCGGAGGTTTGGGGCGCCCGTCGGCGCAGTCATCGCGCTGCTCGCCGGGGACCCTCTTTTTAGCCGGGGGCTGCTGCACCTAACCGAAGGGTTCGACCTTGAGCAGGACGCCCAACGCTACCGCCGCGAGGAAGCCACATATCACCTTGCCGCGTCGTACCTCAAACAGGCGGTCGGTCCGGTTTTCTGCGAAGACTTGCTTCTGTGTCTGCAGGCCGGCAAAACCTCGGCGATCGATACCTTCAGCGTACACAGCCAAGCCTTGGCGGGCCGTCTCGATGAAGCCGGATTCGCAGGCGACATTGCTCGCCAGCGGTTCAGGCTTATCGAGCTCACGACCAATCTGCACATGCGCCCCGACGACCCGGCGTTTACCCCGTATGTGGTCAGGCAAGGGCGCTTTAGCAAATCAACCCTCGTCGCGATCGACCGCTACTACGAGCCGGTGTTTGTCGCCGAGGGCGCGGCGCTCCTAGCTCCGCGCGAAAACCCAGTATCCGCGGACCACTGAGATGCGCCTCTCAAGCGAGCGCGCGGCAGGCGCGGTCGATGCGCCGCATCGCCTCAGCGAGGATTTGGCTTGAGGTCGCATAGGAGATGCGGAAATGCGGCGCGAGGCCGAACGCGTCGCCATGCACCACCGCGACCCCTTCGGCCGCGAGCAGGTATTTGACAAAATCCTCGTCGCTGCCGATCACCTCGCCCTGCGGCGTCTTCTTGCCGAGCAGCCCGGCGCAGGACGGGTAGACGTAAAATGCACCTTCCGGCCGCGGGCAGTAGAGGCCCGGAACCTTGTTGAGCGCTTCGACCACGAGGTCGCGCCGTTCCTTGAACTTGGCGTTGTTCGGCGCGATGAAATCCTGCGGCCCGTTGAGCGCCTCGATCGCCGCGGCCTGGCTGATCGAACACGGGTTGGCCGTCGAGTTCGACTGAATCGCGCCCATCGCCTTGATCAGGTGCTTTGGCCCGGCGCCGTAGCCGATGCGCCAGCCCGTCATGCAATAGGCTTTGCTGACGCCATTGACCGTCAGCGTGCGCTCGTAAAGCCGCGGCTCGACCTGGGCGATCGTCTTGTACTCGAAATCGTCGTAGACGAGGTGCTCGTACATGTCGTCGGTCATCACCCAGACATGCGGGTGCTTCAAGAGCACGTCGGCGACCGCACGCAGATCGGCCTCGGTATAGGCGGCGCCCGTCGGGTTCGACGGCGAGTTGAGGATCAGCCACTTGGTCTTCGGCGTGATCGCCGCGTCGAGATCCTCGGGACGCAGCTTGAAGCCGTAATTCTGCGGGCAGGAAACCGGCACCGGGTTGCCGTCGGCGAGCAGCACCATCTCCGGGTACGACACCCAGTAGGGCGCCGGGATGACGACCTCGTCGCCCGGCGACAGGGTCGCGACCATGGCGTTGTAGAGCACCTGCTTGCCGCCCGATGACACGGAAACCTGGGTCGGCTCGTAATCGAGCCCGTTCTCGCGCTTGAACTTCGCCGCGATCGCCTCTTTCAGCTCCATCCGCCCGTCGAACACGGTGTACTTGGTATCGCCGGCGCGGATCGCCGCGATCGCCGCTTCCTTGATGTTGTCGGGCGTGTCGAAATCGGGTTCGCCGACCGACAGGCTGATGATGTCGCGGCCCGCCGCCTTAAGCTCGGTGGCGAGCGCCGTAATGGCCATCGTGGGCGAGGCTTTGACCCGCGCGAGGCGGTCGGCAAGAAAACCCATGTCTCTCGTCTTTCCGGGAAATTACCGCCGGATATTAAGGCCGAAGCCGCCAAAAGTGAATATGCCGAGGCCGCGACCCAGCAATCGGCGAACTGGCATCCCGGCGCGCGCTCGCTTATGAAGAACCAATGCCTTCGCCCGCACATTGGCCCGGCGCGTGCCTGAACTGACCTCGTCGAAGCTGCCGGAGCTGATGCGCCGAACCGCCGCCGGGGACAAAGCCGCCTTCGGCCAGCTTTATCATGCCACCTCTGCGAAACTATTTGGCGTCGCGCTCCGAATATGTGGGCGGAGGGAGATCGCCGAGGAGGTCCTGCAAGAGGCCTTTGTCGCGGTCTGGGGACGAGCCAAGGATTACGACCCGGTGCGCGGGTCGGTGATGACCTGGCTGGTTACCATCGTTCGCCATTGCGCGATCGATCAGCTCCGCCACCAGCAGAGCCGCCCGGAAGGGCACAGCGCGCCGGAGGAATTGTTGTCGAGCTTTATCGCCACCAGCCGGTCGGATACGGGAGCCGAGTTGCGCGCATTGCAGCGCTGCCTTGATGAGCTCGACCCGCAGCCGCGCCGCGCGGTGCTGCTCGCCTATCTTTACGGCCTGACGCGCGACGAAATCGCCGCGAAGCTCAAAATGCCGGTCGGCACGGTCAAAAGTTCGCTGTGGCGCAGCCTCGAGCGGCTGCAGCGGTGCCTCGGGTCATGAACTACACTCGCCCCGAACTCGGCGAACGCCTCGCCGTCGATTACGTGCTCGGTCTGATGCCGGCGCGCGCGCGCCGGCGATTCGAGCGCGCGATGGCCGGCGACGCGACGCTCACCGCCGCGACCGCCGGGTGGAGCGAACGGCTCGGCTCGCTCGACGAGATTACCGCGGATGTGACGCCGCCGGCCCATATCTGGCGCCGCATCGAGCAGCGAATCGCGATGACGACGCCGCGCCGAGCGCCGGCGCCGGTGCGCGTCTTCGCCTGGTCTTGGCGCGGTTTCGCGACGGCGGCGCTCGCCGCTTGCGCCGTCATCGCGATCTACGTCGCGGCGAATCCGACAATGGTGCGTGACGAGGTCGCCGCGCTCGCCGAGAAAACCGGGCTCGACGGCTGGATCGCCTCGGCCCAGCACGCGGCGCCCGATATCGGGTTGTCAACGATGCGGCTCGGCGTCACCGAGCGCGAGCGGCCGCGCTGGCTG
>DATHCK010000142.1:0-2428 GCA_035319545.1 Allostellaceae bacterium
AGGGCGCTGGTCGCCTCGTCGAGGATCAGGATGCGCGGGTTGGTGATCAGCGCGCGGGCGATCGCCAGCCGCTGGCGCTGGCCGCCCGAGAGGTTGGACGAGCCTTCATAGATAAAGGTGTCGTAGCCGCGCGGCAGCCGCTCGATGAATTCCTCGGCGCCGGCGAGGCGCGCGGCCATGACGACCTCGTCAAAGCTGGCGTCGGGCTTGGCGGCGGCGATGGTGTCGCGGATCGTGCCGCTGAACAGGAAGTTTTCCTGCGATACCACGCCAAAGCTGCCGCGCAGATGCGCGACGTCGAGCTGGCGTAGATCGGTCCCGTCGATTTTAATCAGCCCCTCGTAGCTGCCGTAGAACAGTTGCAAGAGGCGGGTGACGGTGGTCTTGCCCGAGCCGCTGCGCCCCATGATCCCAAAGACCGACCCCTCCGGGATGGTGAAGGAAACGTCGTCGAGCGCGGGGGCGTTGGCGGTGCCGGGATAACGAAAGCGGACACCCGAAAATTCGATGCGGCCGACGATCGTCGTGCGAATGCCTCCTGCATGACCAGGCTCGGCGGGCTGATTGACGAGTTGGCTGATCTTCATCACCGCCAGCCGCGCCTCGTCGAGCTGCGTGAGCATCATCGAAAGCTGCGTGAGCGGCGCCGCGACTCGCTGCGACAGCAACATGAAGGCGAAGAGGGCGCCGACATAAACCTGTTCGTGCGTGCTGATTGCCAGATAAACCGCCAGCGCGAACACGCCGGAAACCATCACGCGCTCGATCGGCGTCGCGATGGTTTGGATCACATTCGCCGCGCCGCCTTCGAGAAGGCGCAGCCGCGCCGTATTGGCGACCTTGACGTCCCATTCCTGGCGCCGTCGGTCGGCGATCCCCAGCGCCTTGACGGTGCGGATGCCGTATAGCGTTTCGACAAAGAACGCGCCCTTTTCGCCCTCCGCCTCGAACGCCGCCGTCGTCCGTTTGCGCAGCCCCGGAAGGCGCAACATGATCCAGCCGCAAACCACGCTGGCGAAGCCGAGCACGAAAAACGTTAATAGCGGGCTGTAAAAGAACATCACGGGCAGGAAAACGAGCAACACCGTGCTGTCGAGCGCCGTACCCAGCAATCCGCCGGTGAAGAATTCGCGAATTCTGCCAAATTCACCCATCTCGCGGGCGATTTGCCCGACGGGCGTATGCTCAAAAAAATCGATGGGCAGCCGCAGCACCTTGTCGAACATGTAGGTCGACAGCTTTGCGTCGATCCGCTTGGTGACCTGCAGGATGAGATAACGCCGCAAATAGCCGAACGCCGTCTCGAAAACGAGCAGGAGCAGCATCACCAGGCAGGCGACCTTGAACGTGTCCAAGGCGTCGTAGAGCAGGACCCCGTCGATCAGCACCCGCCAAAACAAGATCGGGGCCAGCGCCAAGATGCTCAACATGAACGCCGCCGCGCCGATATCGCGCGTGAGGCGGCGATCGCGCAGGAATTGCGCCGCGATCAGCCACATCCCGAATGGCTGGTCGGCGTCTCTGAGCCGGTAATCGCGCTTGATCAGCACGACGTCGCCGGTCCAGATCTCGGCGAACCGATCGGCGGCGAGAACCACAGGAGCGTCTTCGGGTGCGTTCGGGTCCTGCACCACCACGCGCGGCAGCCGCGGCCCCTCATGCACCTCGCGGAGAACTACCGCCAAGCCGCTACGCAGCAGCACGATCGCCGGAAGCGCCTTGTCGAGCTTGATAAGTTGGCGCCAAGAAAGATGAACCCTGGTGGTCCGCAACCCGCAGGCATTGGCGACGTGAAGGAAGCGCGGCAGCGAGAGCTGCGCGGGTTCGAGCAAATGGTCGTGTATCAGCTGGGGCACCGACAGCTGAACGCCGTGCTGGCGCGCGACGACGACAAGCGAACCGAGCAGCGACAACCCCGATGCCGCGGCATTTTCGCCAGGTCGCGCCTCGTGAGCGTCGAGGACGATCGCCATCACGTATTCCTTCGCCGGGACATGAGGATTACGTCATATCCCAAGGGCTATCTTGCGTGTGTTTGGCGACATGATCTTTGCGATCTTCCCGAGCCCGTCACGCCGCGGACAATATCACGAGGGCACGTCCCCCGAGCCGGCGTTTGCCGGTTCGCCGCGGATCAGAAGATAGCAAAGCCAACCCGAGGCGGCCAGGAGGGAGAGCGCCGGGATCGCCGCCAGCGCTAGGCTCACCGGATCGTTGAGCAGGAAGACGATCAGTCCGGCCAGCATCGCGCCGACACATGGGCGCAGGGCGCCGGCGAGCCCGGCGCGCCACTCCGCGTTGAGGCGCCGTGGCAGCGGCCACAACCCCGCCGCGGCAATGAGGCTCACCCAGCCGACGGCGGCACCCGCCGTCGCGGTAAGCCCGTATGGCGCCGCGAAGGACGTCATGGTGACGACGCCAAGGGTCT
>DATHCK010000143.1:0-8435 GCA_035319545.1 Allostellaceae bacterium
CGTTGAACGCGCATGGGGTCGGCAACTATATCGCGGTGATGACCGAGAAGGGCGACTATCCCCGCATCGTGCTCGGGATCGTGGTGATGTCCATTGTCGTGACCTTCATCAACCGCACGTTCTGGCGGCCGCTCTACAAGCACGCCGCGAATCGGCTGCGGCTCGACTGAATCCGGGATCGGGAGGCGAACATGAACGACAGTTCGGCCGGCAAGGACAATTTGATGATCTGCTTGACCGGCGTGCGCAAGACCTTCCGCGCGCCGGACCGGACCGACCGCTTGGTGCTGGAAGGGGTCAACTTCCAGTTGCGCGAGGGCGAGATCGTCGCGCTGCTCGGCAAGTCGGGCTCGGGCAAGTCGACGCTGTTGCGCATCATCGCCGGGCTCGCGCCGTGCAGCGGCGGCGAAGTGCTCTATCGCGGCCACACGGTCGACGGGCCGGTCAACGGCATGACCATGGTGTTCCAGTCCTTCGCGCTGTTCCCCTGGCTCACCGTGCAACAGAACGTGGAGCTCGGGCTCGAGGCGGCCGGCGTGGCCAAGGAGGAGCGCGGCCAGCGCGCGCTGGAGGCGATCGAGACCATCGGGCTCGGCGGCTTCGAATCGGCCTATCCGCGCGAGCTGTCGGGCGGCATGCGGCAGCGCGTCGGCTTCGCCCGCGCGCTTGTCGTCAACCCCGACATCCTCCTGCTCGACGAACCGTTTTCGGCGCTCGACGTGCTGACCGCCGAGACGCTGCGCAATGACCTGCTCGATTTGTGGAGCGAGAGCCGCATCCCGACCAAGGGCATCCTGATGGTCTCGCACAACATCGAGGAGGCCGTCGAGATGGCCGACCGCATCTTGATTTTCGGCAGCGATCCCGGTCGGATCAACGCCGAGATCCCGGTGCCGATGGCCCATCCGCGCGTCTGGGACAGCCCGCAATTCCGCCAGATCGTCGATCATGTCTACGGGCTTTTGACGACGGTGCCCGGCCGCGACGGCCGCCGCGGTGTTAAGGCCGAGCCGATTAGCGTCGGCTACCGCCTGCCCGACGCCGCAGTCCAGCAGCTTACTGGCCTCATCGACACGCTCGCCGAGGCGCCGTTTAGCGGCCATGCCGACCTGCCGCATTTGGCCGACGAGGTCAGCCTCGACGACGACGAGCTCTTCCCGCTGCTGGAGGCGTTGCAACTGCTGGGATTCGCGCATGTCAGTGGCGGCGACATCGACCTCACCGCGACCGGCCGGCATTACGGTGACGCGGATATGCAGGAGCGCAAGCAGATCTTTGCCGATGCAGTGATGAAGCATATCCCGCTGGCAGCGCATATCCGCCGGGTGCTCGACGAGCGCCCCGGCCACCGCGCGCCGGCCGCACGGTTCCTGCGCGAGCTCGAGGATCATCTGTCGGAGGAAGAAGCCGAACGCGTGCTCGACACCCTGATCAATTGGGGCCGGCACGCGGAGATCTTCGCCTACGATTACGACGACGAAGTGCTCAGCCTCGAAAATTTCTGAGGCCGCAGCTGATTACAAGGAGAGGTCGGCGATGCGTTATTTGTGGCCGCTTGTCGCGGTTATGCTGGCCAGTTGTGGCGGCCCGACCCAGGCAGATTTCACCCGCATCGGCGAGCGCACTTTTCGTATCGAAGGACCGCCGATCCCGGGCGGCGCGGTCGGTCCGAACCAGCGTCTTGCCCAGCAGCTATGCCCGGGGGGCTAC
The DNA here is from genome assembly GCA_035319545.1 of Allostellaceae bacterium. Taxonomy (GTDB): domain Bacteria; phylum Pseudomonadota; class Alphaproteobacteria; order ATCC43930; family CGMCC-115725; genus DATARH01. Next base: position 1,711 of record DATHCK010000143.1, read on the forward strand.
CGCTTGCTGAACAGTGACTCACACAAGGGCAACATCGATCGCGGGACGCTCAACGATCCGAACTCCCTGCAGACGACGACGATTTGGGTGGTCAAGTGCATCTAGGGCGCTAGCGCGGACGCATTGTCGGAAAGGCGATGACGTCGCGGATCGACGGGCTGTCAGTCAACAGCATGACGAGCCGATCGATGCCGATGCCAAGCCCGCCGCAGGGCGGCAAGCCATATTCGAGCGCGGCGACATAGTCCTCATCCAAGGGTTGCGCTTCCTCGTCGCCCGCCGCGCGCGCCTGCATCTGCGCCTCGAACCTTTGGCGCTGATCGATCGGATCATTGAGCTCAGAAAACGCATTCGCGACTTCCCAGCCGTAGATATAAGTCTCGAACCTCTCGACGAGCCGCGGATCGTGCCGGTCAGCCTTGGCGAGAGGAGAGATGTCGCGCGGAAAGCCGGTGACGTGCACCGGCTGGATCAACGAATCCTCTACCTTGGCCGCGAACGCCGCTTCCAGCGCGTGCCCCCAGCTCGGAACGTCGGGATCGACGTGCAGCCGGCGTAGGGTATCGCGCGCGGCCGCATAGTCGAGGGCGAGAAAGTTGATGCCCGTCGCCTCCTCGACCAGCTCCGCCATCGTGCGGCGCGGCCAGGGAGACGTAAGATCGATCGTCGTGCCGCCATAGTTGATCTTGGTGCTGCCCATGACCCGTTCGGCGATATGTGCGATCAACGCTTCCGTCAACCCCATCATCGCCGTGTAGTCGACATAGGCGATATAGATTTCGAGCGAGGTGAACTCCGGGTTATGACGCGGCGACAGCCCCTCGTTGCGGAAGCAGCGATTAATCTCGAACACGCCGTCGGCGAGACCGCCGACGATCAGCCGCTTCAAATGCAGCTCCGGCGCGATCCGCAGATAAAGCGCCATATCGAGCGCATTGTGGTACGTGACGAACGGCTTCGCCGAGGCGCCGCCCTGGATCGTGTGCAGCATCGGCGTCTCGACCTCGAGATAACCGCGCGCCGCGAGGAACGTGCGCATCTCGGCGATAACGAGGCTGCGACGGCGCAGCGCATCGCGGCTCTGCGGATTGACGATCAGGTCGACATAGCGCTGGCGGTAGCGCAGCTCGATATCGGCAAGGCCGTGGAATTTCTCGGGCAGTGGCCGCAACGATTTGGCAAGCACTGTCAGCGCCGCGGCGTTCACCGTCAACTCACCGCGCGGCGTGCGCCGCACTTGTCCCTCGACCCCAATCAGATCACCGATGTCCAGCAGCTTTAGGGTCGCCAGCCCATCGGCCGAGAGAAAATCCTTGTGGCTGAAGATCTGGATTTTGCCCGATGCGTCGTGCAGGTCGATGAACATGCCGCTGTTGCGCACCGCGCGAACCCGGCCCGCGACACGCACCGTGACGCCGGTTTCGGCGCCGGCCGGCAAATCGGCGTACCGCGCTTCGAGCGCCGCCGCCTCGTCGGTGCGGGCAAAGGCGACGGGATACGGATCGACCCCAAGCTCGCGCAGCGCCTCGAGCTTGGCGAGGCGCACCGAGCGCAGCGTGTCCTCGTCTCCCCGCTGATCGTCACTCATTGTTGCTGTTGCCCTTACTTCGCCGCGACCGGCGGCGCCTTGTCTTGCCCCAGATCGATAACCGTGTTGTGGAAGCGCTGCAACGAGCGATGGTGCCCGACGCTGACGATGGTCGGCCGCCAATCCGCTTCGCGCAACAGGCGATAGAGCGCGGTTTCACCCGCCTCGTCGAGCGCCGATGTCGCTTCGTCGAGAAAGACGATCTCTGGCCTCATCAGCAGAACCCGGGCAAAGCTGAGCCGTTGCTGCTCACCGCCGGACAGGCGCTGGGCCCAGTTGCTGTCTTCGTCGAGATGATCGATGAGATGCGCGAGCCCGACCCTCCGCAACGCGTCCGCCATCGTTTCCCGATCCGGGCGCACGCTTCCCGGATAGGCGAGCGCGTCGGCGAGCGTGCCGAGCGGCAAATAAGGCCGCTGCGGCAGAAACAGTGTCGTGCCCTCGGCCAACCGGATGCGTCCGCGGCCGAACGGCCAAAGACCGGCGATGGCGCGCAGCAGCGTGCTCTTGCCGGAGCCGGTCGGTCCGGTGATCAGCACCGGGTTGTCGGCAGTGCCAACCAGCGAGACGCGACGTTGCAGCGGCGCGCCATCCGGTAGGTCAAGGTCAAGCGCGCCAATCTCGAGACCGGCGCCGCTGCGGCTGATGACGATCGGTCGCTCCCCGCCTTGCGCCTCGGCAATCGCCGCCACCCGACCGTGGAAGCCGGAAAGACGTTCGACTACCGCCTGGTACTCGGCGATCGAGGTGTAACTGTTAACAATGAACGACAGCGCATCCTGTACCGAACCGAAAGCCGAGATCACCTGCATCAGCCCGCCGAGTTGGATCTTCTTGGCGAAATAGGACGGGGCGGCACAGAGGAACGGAAAGATTACCGCGACCTGAGCATAGCCGGTGGTGAACCACGATAGTCTCTTGCGGCGTCGGATGATGTCCCACCAATTGCCGACAACGCGGCCGAACCGATTATCGAACACGTTGTACTCGTGGCCCTCGCCGCCATAGAAAGCGACGCTTTCGGCATGCTCGCGCAGTCGCACCAGGCTGAAGCGGAAATCCGCCTCAAAGCGCTGCTGGTTGAACATCAGCCCAACCAGAGGCCGGCCGATGATCTCAGTCAGCCACGAACCGACCCCGGCGTAGATAAACGCCGCAAAAACCAGATAGGCCGGAATCTCTACGCTGTGTCCGCCCCACAGCGGGACTGTCAAGGACGGCGACAGACTCCAAAGAATCACGATGAAAGAGAACAGGGTCACTACTGAATTGAGCAGCCCCATCGACAGGCTGATGCTCAGCGTCGCGAAGCTGTCGAGATCGTCGGCGATGCGCTGGTCGGGGTTGTCTGTCGTCGACTGGTCGATCTGGATGCGGTAATAGGCCTGATTGCTCAGCCAACCCTTGAGCGAGCGCTCGGTCAGCCAATGCCGCCAGCGGATATGAAGGATTTGACGCAGATAGAGTTGGTAGACGCCGACCGCCACCCAAACCGTGGCGAGCCCACAAAATATGGCGAATTGCCACCAAAACTGCGGCCAATCGTATTCTTGCAGCGCGTCATAGAAATCGCGATTCCACAAATTGAACCGCACGTTGAGATAGACCGCCGTGAGGTTCAGCGCCACGACCGCGACGAGGAGCCCAATCGCGCTCCACTTCTCGTCCGATCGCCAATAGGGCCAGGCAAGCTTCCACGCCTCACGCAGAAACCCAGCTTTTGCCAACGCGCTGCGCACCCTCATACCGATGAACCTCTCACTCTGAACTCACGATGACCCTCGACCCCGCACCTACCAGTGATCCACTTGGCGACGAAACTCTCACCGCGACCCGCCTCGCTCGCGGCGTCTGCCGCGCGCTCGACCGGCATGGCTATGCGAGCCTCGCCGAATTCCCGCTCGCCAACGGGCGGCGCGCCGACATCCTGGCGCTCGGGCGCGGCGGCGATCTCGTGATCATCGAGATCAAAAGCTCGGTCGCGGATTTCCGCGCCGATCGCAAATGGGTCTCGTATCGCGATTTTGCCGATCGTTTCTATTTTGCCGTCCCCAAAATCTTTCCTGCGGCGCTCATCCCTGAGGATTGTGGCCTCATAGTGGCAGACGCTTTCTCCGCCTCATTGATCCGCGACGGCAGCGCCAACGTTTTGGCGCCGGGTCGGCGACGCGCGGTGACGCTTCGTTTCGCACTAACCGCGGCGGCGCGGTTGCGTCGGCATCTCGATCCGCAAGCCGGTCTCGCCGAGTTCTGACCGCGCCTCGCTGGCGAGCACCGCGGCTAGTTCACCGGCGGAAGCGACCGCAGTGCCCGCCTTGCCGCTGACGATGCCGACCGCGAGCCCGGCGAGATGCGCCGCCTCGCTGCGCGCGAGCCCGGCGCCCAGCCCCGCGGCCAACGTCGCGACGGCGGCGTCTTCCGCGCCGCCGGGGTCGTAATTGTCGCCATGCACCGCCGTCTCGAAGACAGCGCTGCCGCCGGGCTCGACAAAGATCACCCCGTCACGGCCAAGCGGTACAAAAACCGCGCCGAACCCGCAGCGCTCGATCAAGGCGCGCGACGCGGCGACGATTTCGGCTTCAGCCGTCACCGGCAATCCGGTCGCCTCGGCAAGCTCGCGCCGGCTCGGCGTCACCACGTCCGCGCCGCGATAGCGTATGTGGTCGCCGCCCTTCGGCTCGACCACGACCAGAGCGCCGGCCTCACGCGCTTCCTTGATAATCTCGAGGGCGACCCCGTCGGTTAGCACGCCTTTGGCATAGTCCGAGATCACCACGACATTGTGGCTCACCACCAGTTCATGCGCGAGGCGCAGAAGGTCGTCGCGGATGTAGGGGCCGAGCGGTATGGCGCTCTCCCAATCGGCACGCAGCAGGTGCTGGTTAGCGATAAACCGCGTCTTGACCGTGGTCGTGCGCTGCGGTTGGACCAGCACGTGGATTTCGGCGCCGTCGAGCGCCGCGAGCAGGTTCTGCACCTCGCGCCCGGCATCGTCATTGCCGACCACCGAGACAAACGAGATGCCGGCGCCGAGCGAGGCGAGATTGCGCAGGACGTTGCCGGCACCGCCGAGACTGCGCGTCTCACTGTCGACCGCGAGCACCGGCACCGGCGCCTCCGGAGAGACGCGGCCGACCTCGCCGTAAACATAATGATCGAGCATGACGTCGCCGATGCAGAGCACCCGCGCATTCCGCAGCCGGTCGATGTCGATTGTCATCCGCGCGTTTCGCTTTGCTCGCTCAGCCGGCTCGTGTGCGGCGCAGCATAACGTAAAGCGCCCCGCCTCCGCCATCCCGCGGCTGCGCCGCGGCAATCGCCAGGAGATACGCGCGGAACTCCGGCTCGTGCAGCCAGCGCGGCACCGCCGCTTTCAGCATGCCCCCGTCAGCCCTCCCACGCCCAGTAATGACCAGCACGCAACGCTTGCCGGCGGCGTGCGATGCGCGAATGAAGGCGGCGAGTGCACGATGCGCCTCTGCCTGCGTCATGCCGTGTAGATCGAGCCGCGCCTCGATCGCATGCTTGCCACGTTTCAGCCGTTCCGCATTGGCGCGGTCGATCCCGGCAAAACTGTCGAGTGGTGCCGGCGGCCGCGCGGCTTCATGGATCGGCGCCGGCGGCGTTGCGGCGGCGCGTGTCGTTCGGGGTCTGGGCGCGATGGGCGGCGGGGTTTCCGGGCGCGCCGCCAGACGTTTCACGTCGCGCGTGGCGCGCTGCCACAAGGCTTTGTCCGAACTAGCCCGCGGCGTCATCGACCAGGATCACATGCAGACGGCGGGGTCCGTGCGCGCCCAATTCGATGCGCTGCTCGATATCGCCGGTGCGCGATGGCCCGGTGATCAAGTTCACCGTCCGCGGCAGACCCCACAGTTTGTCGGCCGATTGCGCGCGCAGCAAATCCCAGCCGTCTTCGTAGCTCGCCACGACCTGGCCGGCGCGCAGCACGACGATGTGCGTATCAGGCAGGAAATTGAGTGTCGTCGGCGTCGCCTCGCCCGAGGTCAACATCAGCGTGCCGGTTTCCGCGACCGCCGCGAGGCACGGGGTCAGCGATACCGCGTCGCCCGGCTCTGCCTTACCGCGGCGGATTTGCAGCAGCGGCCGGTCACTCCACGGCAGGTCACCAAGGCTCTGATCGGGGGCCATTTTGAGTTCGGCCGGCAGGTTCTCCGACGCCAGATACCGCACCACCTCGGCCGGTATCTGGTTGTCGGTGGCAACGCGGGCGACCGTGGTCTGCACCGCCTCCGCCATCCGAACGAACAGATCGACCCGGCCGGCCGAGTCGAGGGATGCGGCGCGCGCGGGAATGAGGTTTCGGCGATGCGTCGAGACCCGCTCGGCGCTCTCGTCGGCCGGCCCGCCGGTCAGCGCACCGCGACCGAGGCTGCGCCGGATGCCATCGAGAATGTCATCGCGCGCGGTCATGTCTTGCCTCGCTGCCGCTCGGCCCAGAGCGCGTGGAAGCTGCGGCCTTCAGGCGCCGGCAAGTCGCGCACTTGCGTCCACCCCGTCGCGAGCGGCATGCTGCGGAACCGGCCACGGCGCCTGCCGACCCAGCCGAGCATCCGCGCTTTCAGCTCGACTATCGCGTGATAGAGCGCCGGGCGTTGCGCGACCCAGCCCCAAAGCCCCAGTCCGTATCGATAGGTCGCGGGTGCCTTCCCTTGCGCGAATTGCCGCTCGCGCCAGTGGCGCATCATTTTGGGCAGCGGGATTTTGACCGGGCAGACGCTTTCGCAGCGACCGCAAAAACTCGATGCGTTCGGCAGATGCCCTGCCTCCTCTATGCCGATTAGCGCCGGAGTCAACACCGCACCCATCGGCCCCGGGTAGACCCAGCCGTAAGCGTGGCCGCCGATCGCGGTATAGACTGGGCAGTGGTTGAGACAGGCGGCGCATCTGAGGCAGCGCAGCATGTCCTGGAATTCACCGCCGATCATCCCGCTGCGGCCGTTATCGATCAGCACAACGTGGTACTGTTCGGGCCCATCGAGGTCGCCCGGCCGTCGCGGCCCGGTCGATATCGTCGTGTAGGATGAAAACTCCTGCCCTGTCGCCGAGCGCGCCAGGAGTCGCAGCAGGGTCGCGGCGTCTTCCAGCGTCGGCACCATCTTTTCGATGCTCGTGACGA
>DATHCK010000144.1:0-14910 GCA_035319545.1 Allostellaceae bacterium
CTGACGCGCCACCTCGGACTTGCCGACCCCGGTCGGCCCGGAGAACAGATAGGAGCCGATCGGCTTTTCCGGGTCGCGCAGCCCGGCGCGGGCCAGCTTGATCGCCGCCACCAGGGCCTCGATCGCCGGGTCCTGGCCAAACACCATCGTCTTCAGGTCGCGATCGAGGTTCTTCAACACCTCGCGGTCATCGCGCGAGACGCTCTTGGGCGGGATGCGCGCCATCGTCGCAACGCAGGCCTCGACCTCCTTGGCGGTGATCGTCTTGCGCCGCTTGTTTTCCGGCACCAGCATCTGCGCCGCGCCGGTCTCGTCGATCACATCGATCGCCTTGTCGGGCAGTTTGCGGTCGCCGATATAGCGGTGCGACAGCTCGACCGCGGCGCGGATCGCGTCGGTCGTGTAGCGCACCTTGTGGTGGCGCTCGTAATAGGGCTTGAGGCCGCGCAGGATCTTGATCGAATCCTCGATCGTCGGCTCGTTGACGTCGATCTTCTGGAAGCGGCGGACGAGCGCCCGGTCCTTCTCGAAATAGTTGCGGTATTCCTTGTAGGTCGTCGAGCCGATGCAGCGGATGACGCCGCCCGCGAGCGCCGGCTTCAACAGGTTCGAGGCGTCCATCGCACCGCCCGACGTCGCGCCGGCGCCGATCACGGTGTGGATTTCGTCGATAAAAAGGATCGCGCCAGCGGTCTGTTCCAATTCGGCCAACACCGCCTTGAGCCGCTCCTCGAAATCGCCGCGATAGCGCGTGCCAGCGAGCAGCGCGCCCATGTCGAGCGCGAAGATCGTCGCGTTGAGCAGCACCTCAGGCACCTCGCGGCCGACGATGCGGCGCGCCAGCCCTTCGGCGATCGCGGTCTTGCCGACCCCCGGCTCGCCGACATAGAGCGGGTTGTTCTTGGAACGACGGCAAAGTATCTGGATCGTCCGCTCGACCTCGGCCTCGCGGCCGATCAGCGGGTCGATCTTGCCGGTCTTGGCCTTTTTGTTGAGGTTGACGCAATAGGCGTCGAGCGCGTCGTGGCCGCGCTTCTGACTGTTCTTTTCGCCGCGCTCGCCGTCTTCCTCGGCGCCCTGGACGCGGCGGGTTTCGGTGCGGCCCGGCGCCTTGGCGATGCCGTGCGAGATGTAGTTGACCGCGTCGAAGCGGGTCATGTCCTGCTCTTGCAGAAAATAGACGGCGTGACTTTCGCGCTCGGCGAACATCGCGACCAGCACATTGGCGCCGGTCACCTCCTCACGCCCAGACGACTGAACATGGATCGCGGCGCGCTGTAGCACGCGCTGGAAGCTGGCGGTGGGCTTGGCGTCCTCGGTGTGGCTGGCGACGAGATTGCCGAGTTCGTTGTCGACGTAGGTGAGGACCTCGCGACGCAGCCGGTCGAGATCGACGCTGCAGGCGCGCAGGACCGCGACGGCGTCCTGATCCTCGGTCAGCGCGAGCAGCAAGTGCTCGAGGGTCGCGTATTCGTGACGCCGCTCATTGGCGTAGGCAAGGGCCCGATGCAGCGACTTTTCAAGGTTACGTGAGAGCACCGCGCTCTCCTTTCTGCCAATGAACGATGACGGGGGTGTTCATAATCCTAGGCAATCAGTCCTTTTCCAGCGTGCACTGCAGCGGATGCTGATGCTGCCTTGCAAAATCCATGACTTGCGTGACCTTCGTCTCCGCGACCTCGTAGGTATAGACGCCGCAAATTCCCACGCCGCGGCGGTGGACATGCAGCATGATGCGTGTCGCCTCCTGACGGTTTTTGTTGAAGAACCGCTCAAGGATGTGGACGACAAATTCCATCGGCGTGTAGTCGTCGTTCAGCATCAAGACCTTGTACATAGCCGGCTTCTTCGTCTTCGGCTTGGCCTTGACGATGACGCCTGTACCAGGTCCTTCCTCGTTGCCGTTCTTACCGTTGCCGCTCATTCAGGGCCTGCGCAGATGACGGTGCACGCCACCACCTATGATATGGGCATTGGCCCGCCACGGAAACGAATTTTCCGGGCTCACGGCAGCGACAAATAGCAAACGGACGGTTGCCCGTGCGCGTTGCGTCATTCGGACAAGCTCATTCCGAACGGCGCGGCCGCGCAAGCAACCCGTCGATCATCAGCCCAATCGCCATGCCGCGGTGCAGCACGGCATCGACCGCGGCGACGATCGGCATGTCAACCTTGAGGCTGGCAGCGAGCGCAGTGATCGAGGCGGCGCTGGCGACACCCTCGACCACCGAACGACGCCCGGCGAGCGCCGCTTCGAGGCCCGTCCCCTGCCCGAGTGCGACGCCGAGCGCATGGTTGCGCGACAGCCCGCCACAGCAGGTCAGCACCAGATCACCGAGCCCCGAAAGTCCGGCAAAGGTCTCTGGCCGCGCCCCCTTGGCAACTCCGAGCCGCGTCATCTCGGCGAGGCCACGGGTGATGAGCGCGGCACGCGCATTGTCGCCCAGCTTGAGCCCGTCAAGGATGCCGCAAGCGATCGCCAGCACGTTCTTGACCGCGCCGCCGAGTTCGTCGCCAGTCACGTCTTCCGACACGTAGGGGCGGAAGCGCGGGTTGCCAAGCGCCGCCGCAAAAAACTCGGCGAGTGCGGAATCGGGGCTCGCGATCACCACCGCGGTCGGCAGGTCGCGGGCCACCTCTGCGGCGAAGCTCGGGCCGGACAGCACCGCCAGCGACGTTGCCGGGCGCACGTCCGCGACCAGCTCGGCCATGGTCTTCAGCGAGCCGGTCTCGATTCCCTTGGCGCAGAGCAGCAGCGGCAGGGTCGGCGGCAAGCGCGGCCCGAAGCCGGCGAGCGCCTCGCACAGAAACTGCGCCGGCACGACGACCAGCGCGGCGTCGGCACCGGCGACGGCGACGGCCAGGTCAGTCGTCGCGGCGATGCCGGGGGCGAGCGCGATGCCGGGGAGGTAGACCGGGTTCTCGTGGCGCTGCGTGATTGCCTCGGCGATTGCGGCGCTGCGCGCCCAGATCGCGACATCGCTGCCGGCGCGACGGGCGATCATCGCCAACGCAGTGCCCCACGCGCCCGCGCCGATGACCGCGAGCCGGGTCATCGCGGCCGCTTTGGCGCCCAGGCCGCCGGATCGAGCGGCCAGCGCGGATGCACCGGCGCGTCAAGCGGGTCGGCAAGGCCGAGCCGCAGGCGTTCGAGGCCGGCCCAGGCAATCATCGCGCCGTTATCGGTGCAGAGCGCCGGCGGCGGCGCGACAAAATCGAGCCCGGCATCGGCGGCAAGCCCGACGAGGCGGGACCGCAGCCGCGCATTGGCGGCGACGCCGCCGGCGGCAACGAGCGCTATGCCCTTCGAGTGTCGATCGCGGAACCAGCGCACGGCACGCGCGGTGCGATCGAGGAGATGATCGCAGATTGCCGCCTCGATCGAGGCGGCAAGGTCGGCGATGTCGGCGTCGTCGCCGGGCTCGAACGCGGCGACGCGGTCGCGCACCGCGGTCTTGAGCCCGGAGAACGAGAAATCACAGCCGCCGCGGCCTTGCAACGGTCGCGGCAGTGGGAAGCGGCGCGGGTCGCCGCGCAACGCCCGCTCGGCGATGGCCGGCCCGCCGGGATAGGGCAGGCCTAAAAGCTTGGCGCTCTTGTCGAAGGCTTCGCCGGCCGCGTCGTCGAGGGTGGTGCCGAGCTGGCGATAGCTGCCGACCCCCTCGCACACCAGCAGCTGCGAATGCCCGCCCGAGACCAACAGCAGCAAATATGGAAACGCGACCTTGTCGGTCAGGCGCGCGGTCAACGCGTGCGCCTCCAGATGATTGACCGCGACAAACGGCTTTTTCGTCGCCCAAGCGATGCCCTTCGCCGCCATGGTTCCGACGATGAGGCCGCCGATCAGCCCGGGTCCGGCTGACGCGGCGACACCGTCCAACTCGTCGTAGCCGAGCCCGGCCGTATCGAGCGCCGTGGCGATCAGGCGCTCGAGATGTTCGAGATGGGTGCGCGCCGCGATCTCGGGCACGATACCGCCATAAGGTGCATGCTCGGCGAGCTGCGACTGCACCAGATTGGCGCGGATCGCCGGCGCGCCATCGTCCGAAACCACGGCGACCGCGGTCTCGTCGCAGCTTGTCTCGATGCCGAGAACGTTCATAGCGCCAATATAAGCTGGATCCCGACTTTCCATCGGGAGACGTCTACGACGTCACTTTTCGCCGGTCTCGTAAGTCTTCAGCACCTTGTCGGTCGGCGCCTCGATCTCGAGCAGCTTGACCGCGTAGCCCCACAGCACGGCGGTGTGGCGCAGCACCGAGCGGCAGCTTTTTTCCTCGAGCAGCACACCGTCATGGACGTAATGCGCCAGCACCAGCTGGCGGTCGCCCGTCAGATCGACATCGACGATCTGGATGTCGGGTTCGCGGCGCGACAAATCGTATTGTTTCGACAGCGCGCTTCTGATCTTGCGGTAGCCGATCTCGTCATGAATGGCCTCGACCCGCAGCGACGGCTTCGAGGCGTCGTCGTTGATCTGGAACAGCTTGAAATGCCGGATCATCTCCGGGCTCATGTACTGGAGGATGAAGCTCTCGTCGCGGTAATTGGCCCAGGCATGGCGCAGCACCCCGTAGGGGTCCTGGTTGCCGGCGATATCGGCGAACCATTCGCGATCTTCCGGCTTCGGCTCGGTGCAGATGCGCTTGATGTCGTCCATCATCGAAAAGCCGAGCGCATAGGGGTTGAGCCCGCCATAGCGCGGGTCGTCGAACCCCGGCTGGAACACCACGCTCGAATGCGAATGGAGGAATTCGAGCATCGAACCCTCGGTAATGAGACCTCGGTCGTGCAGCCGGTTCATGATCTCGTAGTGGACGAAGGTGGCGCAGCCTTCGTTCATCACCTGCGTCTGACGCTGCGGGTAGAAATACTGCGAGACATGCCGAACGATCCGGATCAGCTCGCGTTGCCAATCCTCGAGCCGCGGCGCGCGCTTTTCGATGAAATAAAGCAGGTTTTCCTCAGGCAGGCCGAGCTTGCGCTTCGTGTCGAGGCGCTTGTCCTCTTCCTCCTGGTCGTCCTCGTCCTTTTCGGGGGCCGGAACGGTGCGCCACAGATCGTTGAAGGTTTTTTCGTCATAGGCGAGCCGCTCGGCCATGCGGCGCCGTTCCTCGGCGAGGTTCGGCCGGGCGCGGCGGGCATAGCGGTTGACGCCGTGATCCTTCAGCGCGTGGCCGGCGTCAAGGACGCGCTCGACCGCCTCCATCCCGTATTTCTCTTCGCATTTGGCGACGTAGTCGCGCGCGAAGCTCAGATAGTCGAGGATCCCCTCGGCATCGGTCCATTGCCGGTAGAAATAGTTGTTCTTGAAAAAGTGGTTGTGGCCGAACCCGGCATGCGCGATGACCAGCGTCTGCATGGTCATGGAGTTCTCCTCCATGATGTAGCAGATCACCGGGTCGGAATTGATGACGATCTCGTAGGCGAGGCCGGCGAGCCCCTTGCGGTATAGCGTCTCGTGGTAGGCGAAGCGCTTACCGAAGCTCCAATGCCCGTACATCAGCGGCAGGCCGACCGAAGCGTAGGCGTCAAGCATCTGCTCGGAGGTGATGACCTCGATCTGCAGCGGGTAGGTGTCAAGCCCTAGCTCGTCAAAGGCAATACGCTCGATCGCGTCATGCACCTTGCGGAGGCCGCCGAAATCCCAATTGGGCCCGGTGAACAGTGGCGTGCCAGAAACGGCGTCGGATTTCGCCTTGGTCTTGGGCTTGGCCGCGACTCCGGTATCAGGCACGGACGCCCCCTTTGGCGAAGAGTTCGTGGAAGACCGAGAAAATCTGCGCTGGATCGCCGACCCGCCGCATCGCGAAATGCTGATGCGCCGGGGCGACCTCGCTATAGGCGCGCCACAGATCGCTATCGCGCGACAGCCCGGTCAGGCTGCCGCTGGTGCCGTCGCCGACCTCGACATAGGCGAAATATTGGCAGAGCGGCAGCACCTCACCGCCGAGCAGCGAGACGCAGCGGCTCGAGTCAGCGCCATAATTGTCGCCGTCCGAAGCTTGGGCCCCATAAATGTTCCAACGGTCGGTCGAATAGCGTGCGCGGGCGATCTCTAGCATCTTTTCGAGCGCGGTCGAAACGACCGTGCCGCCGGTCTCGCGGCTGTAGAAGAACGTCTCCTCGTCGACCTCCTCGGCGGTCGAGGTGTGGCGGATGAACACCACGTCGACATGCCGGTAGCGGCGAATGAGGAAGACGTGCAGAAGCATAAAGAACCGCTTCGCGAGGTCCTTCATCGCCTCGGTCATCGAGCCTGACACATCCATCAGACAGAACATCACGGCCTCGGTGTTCGGCCGCGGCACGCGCTCGAAGCGGCGGTAGCGCACATCGAGCGGGTCGATATAGGGTATGATCTTGGCCCGTCGTTCACTCCTTTCGAGGAGCAACTTGAGGCGTTCGACCTCCTCGTCGGCGCCGCGTGACTCGGCCTTGGCGATCTCCTCGCGCAACGCCTCCAACTCGCCGAGTTTTGGGCGCTTCAATGAGATCCGCCGCGCCATGCTCTGCTTCATCGTACGCGGCACACTGAGATTGGCCGGCGAGCCCGTCACGGTATAGCCGGCGCGCTGCAGATCGACCGCGGTCGTGTCCTTCAGCGTCTTTTTGACGAGATCGGGCAGTTCGAGGTCCTCGAAGAACATGTCGAGGAACTCTTCCTTGGTCAGCGTGAACTCGAACGCATCCTCGCCCGAACCGTCGGGGCTGCCCTCGCGGCCGCCACCCTCGCCGCCGCCTTGCGGACGCGGGATCTCGTCGCCGCGGACATATTCCTTGTTCCCCGGCACGACGTGATCGGTGCGCCCGGTGCGGCGGCTGTGATGAAACACGGGCTCGGTGATGCCGCGCGTCGGGATGGCGATCTTCTCGCCGTGCTCGACATCCTGCACCTTGCGCTTGCGCAGCGCGTCCTGTACCGCGCCTTTGACCTCGGCGCGGGCCCGCTCGAGAAACCGCTGGCGATTGCTGAGGCTCTTGCCTTTCGGGTTCTGACGGCGATCAACGACGTTCATCAACCTACCCTTGTGACGCCAATCTTTCCCGAAAGCTGTGCCGCTAGCCGGCCTTGTTCACCCGCATGTACCACTCGACCAGGCGGCGTACCTGCCGCTCAGTGTAGCCGCGGGCGACCATACGCTCCAGGAAGTCCGCATGTTTTTTCTCGGTCTCTGTATCCTTCTTAGTGCCGAAGCTGATCACCGGCAGAAGGTCTTCGACCTGGCTGAACATCCGCCGCTCGATGACCTCTCTGAGCTTTTCGTATGACTGCCACGAAGGGTTCCGGCCGCCATTGTTGGCGCGGGCGCGCAACGCGAATTTGACCACCTCATTGCGAAAATCCTTCGGGTTGGCGATCCCTGCCGGCTTCTCGATCTTCGACAGCTCCTGGTTCAAAAGTTCCCGGTTCATCAGCTGCCCCGTATCGGGATCCTTGTAGTCCTGGTCCTCGATCCAGGCGTCGGCATAGGCGACATAGCGGTCGAACAGGTTCTGCCCGTAATCCGAATAGGATTCGAGATAGGCCTTCTGGATTTCGTTGCCGATGTACTCGGCATAGCGCGGCGCCAGCTCGGCCTTAATGAAGTTGAGGTACTTCTTCTCGACCGCGTCCGGGAACTGCTCGCGCCAGATGGCCTGCTCCAGCACGTACATCAAGTGCACCGGGTCGGCCGCGACCTCCTGCGTATCGAAATTGAACGTCCCCGACAGCACCTTGAAGGCGAAGCGCGTGGATATCCCGTCCATGCCCTCGTCAACGCCGGCGGCGTCGCGGTATTCCTGCACCGATTTGGCGCGCGGGTCGGTGTCCTTGAGGCTCTCGCCGTCATAGACGCGCATCTTCGAGTGCAGGTTCGAGTTTTCGTGCGGTTTGAGACGCGACAACACGCAGAAGCGCGACAAGATGTCGAGCGTCGACGGCGCGCATTTCGCGGTCGCCAGCTCGCTGTTTTGCAGCAGCTTCTCGTAGATTCTCCGCTCCTCGGTCGAGCGCAGGCAATACGGCACCTTGATGACCGAGATGCGGTCGATGAACGCCTCGTTGTTCTTGTTATTCTTGAAGCTCTGCCACTCCGCCTCGTTGGAGTGCGCGAGGATGATGCCCTGATAGGGAATGCCGCCGATATTCTCGGTGCCGGCGTAGTTGCCTTCCTGCGTGGCGGTCAAGAGCGGATGCAGCATCTTGATCGGCGCCTTGAACATCTCGACGAATTCCATCAGCCCCTGCGTCGTGCGGTTGAGACCGCCCGAGAAGGAATAGGCGTCGGGATCGTTCTGCGAATACATCTCGAGCTTGCGAATATCGACCTTGCCGACAAGGCTCGATACGTCCTGGTTGTTCTCGTCACCCGGTTCGGTCTTGGCGACGCAGATCTGCTTGAGCCGCGACGGCTGCATGCGGATCACCGAGAATTTCGAAATGTCGCCGCCGAATTCCTCCAGCCGCTTCACCGCCCAGGGCGAGATCGTACCGGTGAGGCGCCGGCGCGGAACGCCGTAACGTCCCTCGATCTCCTGGCCGAGCGCGGTCGGGTCAAAAAGCCCCAGCGGGCTCTCGAAGATCGGGCTGACCTGGTCACCCGCCTTCAAGACGTATATCGGCTCCTTCTCCATCAGCATCTTAAGCCGCTCGGCCAACGACGATTTGCCGCCGCCGACGGGGCCGAGGAGATAAAGGACCTGCTTGCGCTCTTCGAGGCCTTGCGCCGCGTGGCGGAAGAAGCCGACGATCCGCTCGATCGTCTCCTCCATACCGTAAAAATCCTCGAACGCGGGGTAGATCTTCATGGTGCGGTTCATGAAGATACGGCCGAGGCGCGGGTCCTGGCTGGTGTCGACCATGACCGGCTCACCGATGGCCTTTAAGAGGCGCTCCGCCGGACCGGCGTAAAACGAGGCGTCATCGGAGCACGCCCGCAGATAATCCTCGAGTGAGTACTCGACTTCCCGGCGATTCTCGTAAAGCCGCGAATAGAGACCGACGATCCCTTCATCCAACGACGATCGCATTGCTCACCTCAATCGACGAATGTGTCGACCTTCCTGGTTGCCATTCACCCGCACGTCAAACAACGTCGCCGCGGAAGTTGATCCGCAGCGCCGAAATGTGTTTTCCGGCACACAGCTGCCCCCTTGCCGCCGCGCCCCAAACGGCTCACCCCGTTGCCGACTACTTCCGATCAAGACGCAAGCCATATGCCAAGCCTTTATGGCGACATTAGGGTCGATCAGCGACCCGGCGATACCCAGCCCGCAGCCGCAGCGCAACCCGCGCCGGTAAAGTCCAAATATGGGTGCGCGCACGGACAACAACAACATTTTGTGTGCCCTGCTCTTATTCGCTCAGCATATATGAAGCCGCTGGCGAACCCAAATTGATTCTACCGCAACGTTGGGCGGCCGACTCTATGCCGCCCAACTCTAAATTTAATTAAACGGCATCGCGTCGTTTCGCCGCATTTCAATGCCCAAGCGAGGGCCTCCGGGGGTCGCCGCGGAATGCGCTTGCAGGCCGGCTACCGAATCGGCCGCCGTATGCGCGCGCTGCGCGAGCTTTGTCTCCGCCCGCCAGTTCGCGACGAGCGACGCCGCCAAATCGGCGGCGAGGCAGCCGTAGCCGGTGTCGGTCATGTGCAAGCCGTCGCCACCCACCATCGCCGGCGCGTCGGGCGCGTGCCTGCTCTGCCAATAACGCATCAGCGCGAAGCGGCGGAACAGGCCGACATGCTCTTCGACCGCAGTATTGGCGACGAGTTCCTCCATCTCTGGATAGGCATGGCGCTCGAGCACGCGCGGCGCGTATTGCAGGTCCATCAGCACGACATCGATGCCGCTATGTTTCAGGAGCTCGACACCCTCCCGCATCCATTCGCCATCGGCATTGAGATCGTCGCGGCGCAGCACCGCGTTGGTGCCGACTTGCCAGATCGCGAGATCGGGGTGCAGCGCCACCACGTCGCGTTGCAGCCGAGCCAATTCCTCCGGCGCGTCTTCGCCGGCAATGCCGTGATTGATGACGCTCACCTCGCGCGTCGGAAACACCCGGCGCAGATCGACTTGCAACTGGGTCGGGTAGTTGAGATCGGGGCTGGACGCGCCGATCCCCGAAGTCGAGGACGAGCCGAATGCGACGATGGTGAGGGGACCGTCATTGCTGAGACGGGTGGCGAGATGTTCGAGCGGCGCGAGGATCGGCACACCGCCAGGCGGTGCGGCGCAGAGGGCGGCGTCATCCGCCCGCGCCACCAGCGGCGCGAGCGCCAGCAGCGCACCGATCAGCCGCAGCGGAACGATGTGTATCACGGGACAGCCCGGTGAACCATCTCGGCCAATTTGCGCCCGAGACAGTCATAAACGCGCGCCGCGAGCTTGGCCCGGTCGGCTTCGGCGACATTGTCAAAATTGAACACGTTCTGCTCGCTCCAGTAGCGCATCATCTCGAAGCGTGGAAAGACGTACACGTCCGCGAGATCACCGACGCGGTGCAAGGCATTCAAATACGCTTCGAAATCGATAATGGTCGCCGAATTGGGTGAAAATTGCATATCGACGAGGATCGTGTCGATTGCCTTATTTTTAAGCGCATCGACTCCATCCTGCAGCGTGCCGGCAAATTCTTCGACATCCGTGCCGCGCACCGCGTCGATGATCCCGACCTCCCAGACGACCAACACGGGATCGAGCGCGAAGACATCGGTCGCGAAGCGATCGAACATGTCCTTGGCCGATTGCTTCGCGACGCCCTTGTTGACGACGGCGATCTTGTCGGCCGGAAAATCCTGCGCGAGATCCTGCTCGAGCCGGTGAGGGTACGCGAGGTCGGACGAACCCGCGGCCCTACCGATCGTCGACGAGCCGCCGATCGCGACGACCGTCACCGGCCGATGCGCCGCCAGCCGATCGGCAAGATGCGGCAGCTTCAGCTCCGCGGCAGTCATTTCCGGCGGTGTCGCGCAGTCATCGGCATCGGCGCGCGCCGTTCCGCTCGCCATACAGGCTACCGCAACTATTGCCAGCGCCCCAGCAGCCGGGCCCGCGAGCAATCGCGCCCAGATGGTCATTCCCCGTCCCCGCCGCTCCCCTGATCCATCATCCGGCGGTTGATACCGTCTCTCGTTGCATCGCCCTGTACCAGTCCAGCATCGCTGCCGTCAGGCACATGACCGCGACGCCGACGACATTAATCCCCAGTTGCATGATCAGCCCAGTGTTGATTTCCGACATGAGAAAATGACCCAGCGCCGACAAAAGAATGCTGAGGCAGAAGATCTCCAGCGAATGCCGCCCGCACGCCACCACAGGCCGCGCCGGCGCCAATCGCATAAACCGGGCCTGCGGTGAGATCCAGCGCGCCGCCAGCATGACCAACGCAAAAAACGAGATGAGTCGCACCGGCGACAGATTGCGCTTATTGGTCGGCCAGAGCTGGTGCGCGAAGAGATCCGGCACGCTCTCCCAGAAGCCATGGAATGTCCAGCTCAGCCGGATCACGAGCGCCACCATGGCGATGGCAAGCGCCGGCCAATAGGCGATCTCGACCAGCCGCGCTAGGCCGCGCGCATGCGCCTGGCCGTGACCCAACGTCGCGCCGAGGATAAACAGGAACTGCCAGGCGAGCGGGTTGAAGGTCCAAACCGAGCCAGACGGATAAGCTGGCATCGCGACGTTGAAGATTTGCACGGCGAGATAAAGCAGCGCCGACGGAATAAGCACTGCCAGCAACCGCCAGCGCAGGCCGATCAGCACCAGCGGAAAGATCAGCAGCATCACGATGTAGAGCGGCAGGATATCGAGGAAGGTCGGTTGGAACTGCAGCAGCATCGCCTGAACCACGGCGAGGTGCGGGTGCTCGAGAAAATCCCCGACGCCCATCTCTTCGTTGTACATCGGGTTGTTGAACGCCCGAACCGTGTACGAGACCTCGGCGATAAAGATCATGAACAGAAAGATGTGCGCGACATAGAGCTGCCAGGCGCGGCGCAGCACCAGCACGGTGGCGATCAGCGTCCCGCGCATCGCCAGCGCCCGGCCGTAGACGAGGGAAGCAGTGAATCCAGAGATGAAGATGAAAACCTCGGCCGCATCGGAGAAGCCGATCGCCGAAATGGTGACGTAATTCAGATAATTCTCGGGAATGTGGTCGATAAAGATGCAAATGAGGGCGAGACCGCGGAAAAAATCGAGGCGCAAGTCGCGCGACGGCGCCAGCGGCGGCAAGGGGGTTGCGGCTCTCATGGGCTGGTGCACATAAATTTAGCAAACTCGGATTGCCTGCGTCGAATGCCGCGCGCGCGTGCAGCCGCGTCAATCGAGCATCGGGCGCATCCGCTCGACCGCGGCGGCGATAGCCGCGGGCTCGCGCGCGAAGCAGAGGCGCAGATAGCCCTCACCCATCTGCCCAAAGGCGCTGCCCGGCGCGAGGCCGACCTTGGTTTTAGCGAGGAGCTCCTTCGCAAAGGCGGCGCTATCGCTCACTCCGGCGACCCGCAGGAATGCATAGAAAGCGCCGTCGGGCCGCGCGACCTCGACGCGGTGACAAGAGCGCAGCGCGGCGAACGCCGCATCCCGCGCATCGCGGCAGCGCGCCACAAAGCTCCGCACGAACGGCTCGCCGTCGCGGATCGCGACGATGCCGGCGCGCTGCAGGAAGGTCGGTGAGCCGCTGGTGTTGAACTCGATGAGCTTTTCAAGGGTTGGCAACAGGCTCGGCGGGATCACCATCCAGCCGAGCCGCCAGCCGGTCATCGCCCAGCTTTTCGAGAAGCTGTTGACGACGATGAGGCGGTCTTCCGGCTCACCCGGCACGAGAAAGGACGGCGCCACCTGGTTGCCGTAAACGATGCGGTTGTAGACCTCATCGGCGACGATCCACAGCCCACGCCGCCGCGCGAAATCGGTCAGCGCCGCGATTTCTTCGGCCGAGGCCGTCCAGCCGGTCGGGTTGGCGGGTGAGTTGACGAAAATGCCCTTGGTGCGCCCGTCGCAGGCGGCGATCAGCTTGTCGATGTCGAGCCGCCAGCCGCCGCCCGGCACCGGGTCGAGCGACACGAGGCGCGGCTCGCCGCCCATGATCGAGACGACCGCGGCGATGTTCGGCCAGATCGGCGCGACGATGACCAGATTGTCGCCGGGATCGATCAGCGCCTGCGCGACGAGCATCAGCGCATTGATCCCGGCGCTAGTGACCGCGATCCGTTCGATACCAATCGGCTTGGCGTAAAGCCCGCTCAGATAATCGGCTATGGCCTGACGCAGCTCAGGCAAGCCGGCCTTGTAGGTGTAAAAGGTCTCGCCGGCGGCCATCGCCGCAGCCGCCGCCTCACTGATGAAGGCGGGGGTCACAACGTCGCCCTCGCCGTACCACAGCGCGACGACCTCGGGATCGCCCATGCCGAGCGCGGAAATCTCGGCGATCCGCGACGTCGGCAGCGCCTCAATGGCGGCGCGGATGTTCACCGCGTGAAGATCAGCTGAGGCCGGGCGCCAGCGCGTAATCCGCCTCGGTCTTACCGCGCATTTCCTGCAGGGACACCTCGGGCGCGAGCTCCACGAGGGTCATCCCGCCCTTGACCTTGTCGATCCGGAACACGCCGAGATCGGTGATCACCATGTCGACGACATGCGCGCCGGTGAGCGGCAGCGTGCAGCGGTGGAGCAATTTCGGCTCGTCCTTGGCGGTGTGCTCCATGAGCACGACGACCCGCTTCACCCCGGCGACGAGGTCCATCGCCCCGCCCATGCCCTTGACCATGCGCCCGGGGATCATCCAGTTCGCGAGGTCGCCATGCTCGGAAACCTGCATCGCGCCGAGGATCGACAGGTCGATATGCCCGCCGCGCACCATCGCGAAGGATTGGGCGCTGTCGAAATAGCTCGTCGTCGGCAGTTCGGTGATGGTCTGCTTGCCGGCGTTGATGAGGTCGGGGTCTTCCTCGCCCTCATAGGGGAACGGCCCCATGCCGAGCATGCCGTTTTCGCTCTGCAACTGCACGCTGATCCCGGTCGGAATGTAGTTCGACACCAAGGTCGGAATGCCGATGCCGAGATTGACGTAATAGCCGTCGCGCAGTTCAAGGGCGGCGCGCTGCGCCATCTGATCGCGGGTCCAGGGCATGGCGGGCTCCTCTAGTTCCGTTGCCGCACGGTGCGTTGCTCGATGCGCTTTTCGTAGTGGTCGTAATGGACGATGCGCTGCACGAAAATGCCGGGTGTGTGCATCTGGTCGGGGTCGATCTCGCCGGCCGGCACGAGATGCTCGACCTCGACCACCGTAGTCTTCGCCGCCGTCGCCATCACGGGGTTGAAGTTGCGCGCGGTCTTGCGGAACACGAGATTGCCCTCGGTGTCCGCCTTCCAGGCGTGGATCACCGCGAGATCGGCGAACAGGCCGCGCTCCATCACATAGGTCGCGCCGTCGAAGTCGCGGGTCTCCTTGCCCTCGGCGACCAGCGTACCGACCCCGGTCTTGGTAAAGAAGGCCGGGATGCCCGCGCCGCCGGCGCGGATGCGCTCGGCGAGCGTGCCTTGCGGGTTGAACTCGAGCTCCAATTCGCCCTTGAGGTAGAGGTCGGCGAACAGCCTGTTCTCGCCGACATAGGACGAGATCATTTTTCTGATCTGGCGGGTCTCGAGCAACAGACCGAGCCCGGCGCCATCGATCCCGGCATTGTTCGAGATGATCGTGAGGCCCTTGACGCCGGACTCCTTGATCGCGCCGATCAGCTTTTCGGGGATGCCGCTAAGACCGAAGCCGCCGGCCATGATCGTCATGCCGTCATGCAACAGCCCCGCCAGGGCCGCCTTGGCATCGGGATAGGTTTTGTTCATCGCACCGCTCCTGCTGACAGCGGTGATAGCAAAAAAAGAGGCCGCTACGAAAGCGGCCTCAAGGCTGAGGGGAGGATG
>DATHCK010000145.1:0-5788 GCA_035319545.1 Allostellaceae bacterium
CGCATTTCTCGTTTCTGATCGCGACGCCGATCATCGCCGGCGCGGCGGTGCTCGAAGTGCCGAAGCTCCTGGCGCTGCCGGGTCACGGGATCAGCGGGCTGGCGATTGCCTCCGGCGTCCTTGCCGGCGTTGCCGCCTATCTCAGCATCGCCTTCCTGATGCGCTACTTCCGCCGCCGCGATTTCGACGACGCGCTGGTGCCGTTCGTGATCTATTGCTGGGCGGCGGGAGCCGCGTCGACGCTACTGTTTATCCTCTAATTAAACCCACCCCGGCGTAGGCCGGGGCCCATCGTTCCGCCGCTCGAATGGTTGAAGCATGGGTCCCGGCCTTCGCCGGGATGGGAACTTAAGGGGCGCCGTTGGGCGCAATGACGCGAGGTTCTAAAACCGTTGGCTCACATGGGTTCCCGGCGCCATCGCGCTCTGCCGCAGGTATTCCGCGAAGGCGTGCATCATCGACTGGTGGATGTCCTCGACAATGCCGTAATTCTCCGCCGCGACGTGAAGGTTAATGTCGGCGATCATCGCCGCCGCCCGGTCGAACGCGGCGAGATCGACGCTCGCCCAGGCGCGGATCATCGCCTCGCGGTAGCCGGCGATGTAGCCGCCGGCGCTGGGATAGGCCTTGTCGGGAAAGCTCGCCATCAAGAAAGACGCCTTGGTTGACTCGCCGCCCAAGGCTCTATCATGGTTGCCACCCCTTTTCAGCCTCTTTCCCGGACTTGTCGCATGACCGCATCGGACCTCGCCCGCACCGTCGACGCCGCCTGGGAGGCGCGCGATTCGATCTCGACCGCGACCAAGGGCGAAGTCCGCGACGCGGTCGAGGCGGCGCTCGAAGCGATGGATTCGGGTGAGCTGCGCGTCGCCGAGCCGACGGGCGGCAAGTGGCAGGTCCATCAATGGCTCAAAAAGGCGGTGCTGCTGTCGTTCCGCCTCAATGACATGAGCGAGATCGGCGGCGGGCCGGATGCCGCGAAATGGTGGGACAAGGTGCCGTCGAAATTCGCCGGCTGGGGGCCGAACCGTTTTCGCGACGCCGGGTTTCGCGCGGTGCCGGGCGCGATCGTCCGCCGCTCCGCCTATATCGCGCCCAATGTCGTGCTGATGCCGAGCTTTGTGAATGTCGGCGCCTACGTCGGCAGCAACACCATGGTCGATACCTGGGCGACGGTCGGCTCCTGCGCGCAGATCGGCAAGAATTGCCACCTGTCGGGCGGCGTCGGGATCGGCGGCGTCTTGGAGCCGCTGCAGGCCGAGCCGGTCATCATCGAGGACGACTGCTTTATCGGCGCGCGCAGCGAGGTGGTCGAGGGCGTCATCGTCGAGCAGGGCGCCGTCTTGGCGATGGGCACCTTCATCAGCTCCACCACCAAGATCGTCAACCGCGACACCGGTGAAATCATCACCGGCCGCGTGCCGAGCTATTCCGTCGTGGTGCCGGGGTCGCTGCCCGGCAAGCCCTTGCCCAACGGCCAGCCCGGCCCGAGCCTCTACTGCGCGGTCATCGTCAAGCAGGTCGACGCGCAGACCCGCGCCAAGACCTCGATCAACGAGCTGCTGCGCGATTAAGCATGAGTGCGGTCGACCCCGGCCTTCTCGCGGCGGAGCTGATCCGCCGGCCGAGCGTCACCCCCAGGGACGAGGGCGCGCTTGAAGTCGTGGCGCGCACGCTCGAAGGTCTCGGTTTCACCTGCCACCGGCTGATCTTCGAGGAGTCGGGCTACGACCCGATCGCCAATCTCTACGCGCGAAAGGGCACTGGCGTTCCCAATCTGTGCTTCGCCGGCCATACCGACGTGGTGCCGGTCGGCGCGGCCGACCAATGGTCGTTCGAGCCGTTTGGCGCGGCGCTGAAGGATGGCGTGCTGTGCGGGCGTGGCGCGGTCGACATGAAAGGCGCGATCGCTGCCTTTATCGCCGCGGCGGAAGCCTTCCTCGATCGGCGCGGCGCCGGTTTCACCGGCTCGATCTCCTTCCTCATCACCGGCGATGAGGAAGGAGTGGCGATCAATGGCACCCGGAAGGTGCTCGACTGGCTCCGGGCGCGCGGCGAGGCGATCGACGCTTGCGTCGTCGGCGAGCCGACCTCGGCGACGCGGCTCGGCGACATGATCAAGATCGGCCGACGCGGCAGCATGACCGGCCGGCTCACGGTCGAGGGCGTGCAGGGCCATGTCGCCTACCCGCATCTCGCCGACAATGCGGCGCACCGGCTGGTGGCGCTGCTGGCCGGCCTGACCGCCCGGCCGCTCGACGACGGCACCGAGCATTTCCAGAAATCGGGGCTGCAGGTCACCACGATCGACATCGGCAATCCGACGACCAACGTGATCCCCGGCCAAGCCAAGGCCACCTTCAACATCCGCTTCAACGATCTGTGGACCAGCGCCAAGCTCAAATCCTGGATCAAGAACGCGCTCGACCACATTGATTCAAATTACAAGCTCGTGTGGGAAGTGAGCGGTGAAAGTTTCCTCGTGCCGCCCGGCAAGGTCAGCGATTGCCTCGCCGGCGCGATCCGCGACGTGACCGGGCTCGAGACCGAGCTCAGCACGACTGGCGGCACGTCGGACGCGCGCTTTATCCAGGCCTATTGCCCGGTCGCCGAATTCGGCTTGGTCGGTCAGACCATGCACAAGATCGACGAGCGCGTGGAACTGGCAGATATCGCCCGGCTGGTGCAGATTTACGGCGGGTTTCTCGACCGCTTCTTCGGCAACGCCGCTCCTGGCAAAGACTGAGGTTTCATGGCAACCGCGTGGTGGGCGGAGGCGTGGCTGGCCCTCACCGGCGCGATCCGGCTGGCGCGCGGCGACCGCGGCGGGATGCTGTGCTTCGACCCGACCGAAATGGGCTTCTGGCACTCGTTCCGCTGTGCGGTGCTGTGCTACCCGCTCTATTTGATCCTTTTGGCCTTTCCAATCGAACTCGGCGAGCCGCCCGAGCTCGATCCCGTTCGGGTGACGATCGTCGAGACCATCCACTACGTGATCTCGTGGGTCGCGTTTCCACTGCTGATGATCCCGCTCGTCGATTGGCTGCGCCGCGGCGATCGCTATTTCGCGTTTATGGTCGCCTATAATTGGAGCCAGGCGCCGCAGACCGCGCTGTTCGCCCTGGTGGCGCTGGCTGGGGCGGTTGGGCTGCTGCCGGCCGAGGGCATGCTGTACGCCGATCTCATCGTCGGCGTCGCCGCGCTCGTCTACGAGTGGTACGTCTCCTATGTCGCGCTCGAGGTAACCCGCCCGAAAGCCGCGCTCGTCATCCTCGTTGATGTCGTGCTCGCGACCATCTTGAGCCATGTCAGCGCGGCGCTGTATTGACGTGATTTTGAGCGGCTTTATGCCATTAAAAGTAGTGAAACAAGTTGCCGCACCTACACGGGGGCGCTAGCATCCCAAGTGGGAGGACAGGGCGATGGACGCAAATTTGCTCAATGGAAATCTTGGCAACATTCTCAACCTGATAGCAGCCGCCGGGGGTTTGGGTACGGCCGCGATGGGTCTGGTCGATGCGCTGAAAGCCTTTGGCGGCGGGCCTTCCAATTTTGGCTTCAAATTCATCAAACGGGCGGTGCATCGCTTTTCGCCGTCGAACGCTGGCGGTGCGGCCGCGTTCGGTTGGCACGACATAGAGCAAACCCTCAGGGCGAACTGGATCAACGGCGTCGCGGAGGCCGATCAAAAGGCCAAAGCCAAGGCGATGATCCACCTTCGCCTGACGAAGGGTGACGCCGCCGAGTTGGCGGGGCTTACCGGCGTCGACGAAGATATGCTCGTGTCGGTGGCGGCCAAGACGACGACAGGGGAAACTGTAACCCCGGCGGAAATCGCGGTGCTCGGGCAGTTTGATGCCGTGCTCACCGCGGTGCTCGACGAAGCCTATGAGCGGGCCGACCAGCATTACCGCAATGCTTCTAAGCTCCTCGCCGTCTTGGTGGCGATATTTCTCGCCGTGATCGGGGGATGGATCATCTACGCTCCGGGGGCGACCGATCTTTGGGGCTACTTCAAGACCAGCAGTTTTGTTCTGGCGCTGCTGGTCGGTGCGAGTGCGGCGCCTCTCGCGCCAGTCGCCAAGGATCTGTCAAGCTCGCTGCAGGCGGCGGTCTCGGCGGTCGGGGCCGCGAGAAAATTGGGCCTCTGATGACCTATTTTCTCAATTTCCGCTCGCAAAACGTCGGCGGACCGGTCGTCGGGCCGTATCTCTTGCAGGGTGACGGGTCGGCGCCATCGCCACAGGTGTCGGTGGTGCCGCCGGCCCGGCTTCCCTCGATTTTCGCGGGAAAGAACGTGCTCTTTGTTACGCACGGCTTCAACGTGTCCTACCAGGACGGCGCCAATGCCCTGGAGCTGCTCGGACGATATCTCAATCTCGCCAGCTCGTACCTGTTTGTCGGCATGTTGTGGCCCGGCGACGCGTGGATCCCGGTGGTGGACTACCCGTTTGAGGGCAATGTCGCGATCGATTGCGGCAACCGATTAGCGAGGTTCTGCAACAATGTCTGCGCCGGCGCGCAAAGCCTGTCCTTTGCCTCGCACAGCCTCGGTGCGCGGTTCGTGCTGCAGGCGATCACCGGCCTTAACCGCCGGGTCAAGCTGTTGTGCATGATGGCCGGCGCGGTCAACCAGGATTGCCTTGGCGCTGAGTATGCCGCCGCGGCGTCGCAATGCGATCGCATCGCCGCGCTGGCCTCGCATTGCGACGATGTGCTGAAGCTGGCCTTTACGATCGGCGATCCGTTCGCCGATCTGCTGCACGACGACCATACGCCGTTTCGCGCCGCGCTCGGTTATGACGGGCCCTCACTGCCGACCAGCGTGATCGCGCCGTGGCAAATACCCGACGGTGACGATTACGGCCACGGCAGCTATCTGCCGCCGGGTCCCGGCGACAATCGCTGGCAATACGCAGCCAATTTCATCCTGGCCAATTTTTACGGCGACCCGGTGACCTGGCCGACCGAGTAGACGATTTCGACCAGGTAAAGCCCTTCGGCCGGGGCGGTCGGGCCGCCGGCGCGGCGGTCGCGGGCGGCGAGCGCGGTTGCGACATCGTCCGGCGACCATTGCCCGAGCCCGACCAGCTTCAACGTGCCGGCCATGTTGCGCACCTGATGGTGCAGGAATGAGCGCGCCCGCGCCTCGATGTGGATTTCCTCGCCAGCCCGGATGACGTCGAGCGTGTCCAATGTCTTCACCGGCGATTTCGCCTGGCACAGCGAGTCGCGAAAGGTTGAAAAATCATGGCGGCCGATGAGGCGCCTCGCCCCCGCCTGCATCGCCGTGACGTCGAGCGGCGGCGAGACGTGCCACACACGCTGTCTGTCGAGCATCGGCGGCGGGCGGCGGTTGAGGATGCGGTAGCGGTCGACCCGGCCGATCGCCGAGCGCCGCGCGTCGAAATCCGGCGCCGCCGGTTCGACGGCCAGCACGCTGATCGGCGCCGGCCGCAAATGGTGGTTGAGCGCGCCGCGGATCGTGTCCGGGTCGTGCTCGCGCGCAAGGTCGAGATGCGCCACCTGGGCCAGCGCGTGCACCCCGGCATCGGTGCGCCCGGCGCCGTGCACGCGCACCGCCTCGCCGCAGAATTTCGCGACCGCGTCCTCAAGCGACGCCTGTACCGAGACCCCTGCCGGCTGGCGCTGCCAGCCGACGAGGCCCGTACCGTCATATTCGATCGTCAGCTTGTAGCGGGGCACGGCAGTACCATTCCGGGCGCGAACGCGAAGCCGCGCAGCAGCGCCTCGGTGTCCATCGCGGCGCGGCCCGCGCGCTGGACGC
>DATHCK010000146.1:0-11597 GCA_035319545.1 Allostellaceae bacterium
TCGGGCGGCGGGTCGAGCGACATCTATGTCGCGATGGTGCGCACCGGCGAGCGCGGCGCCAAGGGCATCTCGTGTCTTGTGGTCGAAAGGGATGCGAAGGGCCTGTCATTCGGCAAGAAGGAAGAAAAGCTCGGCTGGCACTCGCAGCCGACCCGCGCGGTGATCTTTGAGGATTGCCGCGTCCCCGTCGCCAACCGGCTCGGCAAGGAGGGCGAGGGGTTTGCCATCGCGATGATGGGATTGGATGGCGGGCGACTCAATATCGGCGCCTGCTCATTGGGCGGCGCTCGCGCGGCCTATGAGGCGGCGCGCGGCTATATGCTGGAGCGCCGCCAGTTCGGCCAGCGGCTCGCCGACTTTCAGGCGCTGCAATTCAAGCTCGCCGACATGGCGAGCGAGCTTGATGCGGCGCGGCTGCTGTTGTGGCGCGCCGCGGTGAGCCTTGACAACGGCGACCCTGAGGCGACGCTCCATTGTGCGATGGCGAAGCGCATCGCCACCGATGCCGGGTTTCACGTGACCAACGAGGCGCTGCAGCTGCATGGCGGCTACGGCTATCTCAAGGATTTTCCGATCGAGCGCTACCTGCGCGATCTGCGGGTTCATCAGATACTTGAAGGCACCAACGAGATCATGCGGGTGATCATCGCCCGGCACCTGCTGCGCCAATAGGTTGCGGGGGCGCGCCCTGGCGTTTGCGCGAACAGCATGCCAGGATGCGCCAGCATAACGACAAATTGATGGGGAGAGAGATGACCCGGAAGCGGCCGGCCTGGCTCGTGGCAATCGCCTTCATTTGCGCGCTCGCGGCGATGACCGGCGCGCAGGCACAGGACAAGCAGCCGATCAAGATCGGCTTTGGCATGGCGTTGACTGGCGGGCTCGCCGGCGGCGGCAAGCAGGCGCTTTTGGCGATGGAGATGTGGCGCGACCGGATCAACGCCAAGGGCGGGCTGCTTGGTCGTCCGGTCGAACTCGTCTATTACGACGACCAGTCCAACCCCGCGACCGTGCCGGCGCTCTATACCAAGCTGATCGATGTCGACAAGGTCGACTTTATCGTCTCCGGCTACGGCACCGCGCAGATCGCCCCGGCGATGCCGATCGCGATCCAGCACCAGATGATGTTCTTCGGTCTGTTCGGCCTCGCGGTGAACGAGGAATTTCACTACGACAAATACTTCTCGATGCTGCCGAGCGGGCAGGAAGCGGCGCGCAATTTCTCCGAGCCGTTCTTCAAGGTCGCGATGGCGGCCGACCCGAAGCCCAAAACCCTGGCGATCCTCGCCGAGGACTCGCAGTTCCCGAAAAACGCCTCGGGCGCGATCCACGACATCGCCAAGGAGGACGGGCTCGAGATCGTCTACGACAAGACCTATCCGCCCGGCACGCCCGATTTCACCCCGATCGTCCACGCGATCCAGGCGACCAACCCCGACGCGGTATTCGTCGCGTCCTATCCGCCGGGCTCGGTCGGCATGCTGCGCGCGGCGACCGAGGCGGGGCTCAAGACGCGGTTCTTCGGCGGCGGCATGGTCGGGCTGCAATTCACCCCGATCAAGCTGCAGTTCGGCGCGAAGCTCAACGGTGTCGTCGACTACGACTGGTGGATCCCGGCGAAGACAATGCAGTTCCCCGGCATCCTCGATTTCCTCAAGGAATATCAGACCAAGGCGGGGGCGGAAGGCATCGATCCGCTCGGCTGGTATCTGGCGCCATTCGGCTATGCCTATCTCGAAATCCTCGGCGACGCGGTCGAGGCGACCAAGAGCCTCGACCAGGCCAAGGTCTCCGATTACATGCACGCCAACACGTTCAAGACGATCGTCGGCGATATCGGCTTCGGCAAGGACGGCGAATGGTCGAAGTCGCGCGTGCTCGAGGTGCAGTGGCAGGGCGTCAAGGGCAACACGCTCGACGATTTCAAGGACGCCACGAACGAGGTGATCCTCGAGCCGTCCGACTACAAGACCGGCACGGTCGTCGCACCCTACGACGGCAGCGCCGCGAAGTAAGCCAGCGCTACGACTTCTTGACGAGGTTCGGGGTGCGCCTTACCGTCGCGGGGTGAACTTGCGGCGATCTCTTGCCGCGCCCCGCGAAGCAACCACGGGCAACAAGAACATCCCCGGAAGGAGCGTTCCTCGATCTAGGTCCATCCCGGCACTGTCCGGCACAGAGGAGGTCAGCATGGCGTCGTCGTGGAAACTGATTTCGGCGGACTCCCATATCGTCGAACCGCCGGATATGTACACCGAGCGCTTCTCGCCGAAATTGCGCCAGCGGGCGCCGCATATGGAGCGGCGCAAGACCCCGACCGGGCGTGAATATGACGCCTGGATGCTCGAAGGCCAGCAGGTCGGCACGCTGGGCGCCGTGATCCAGGCCGGCCAGCGCTTCGAGGACCCCTCGGCGATCGACTTCCTCGGCGTCTGGGAAGACGTCCGCAAGGGCGCCTACACCGCCAGCGCGATGATCGAGGAGAACGAGGAAGACGGCATCTGGGGCTCGGTGCTGCAGCCGAGCCAGGGCCTTTTCTGGTATCGCGTGCCGGATACCGAGCTGCTCAACGAAATCTGCCGCGTCTACAACGACTGGATCGCCGATTTTTGCAAGGCGAACCCCACCCGGCTCAAGGGCATCGCGATGCTCAACCTCGACGACCCCGACGCCGGCGCCGCCGAGCTCGAGCGGGTCGCCAAGATGGGCCTTGTGGGCTCGTTCATCCCGGTCGCGCCGCAGCCCGACAAGCCCTATTCGAGCCCGATCTACGACAGGTTCTGGGCGACGGTGCAGGAGCTAAAACACCCGCTCCTGATGCATATCGGCACGCCGCGCAACGGGATTCCGGCCAACGAGTTCACGATGGACGTGACCGAGCTGACCGGCGCCGGCCGCTCGACGACCGATTACTGGGTGCGCTACTCGCTCGGCTCGATGCTTTTCGCGGGCGTCTTCGACAAGTTCCCGGGCCTCAAGATCGGCTCGGTCGAGCACGAGGCGGCATGGATCCCGCACTGGCTGAAGCAGATGGACTTCACCTATGTCGAGCGCCCTGTCTTCACCAAGGGCTGGCGTTCGGAGCAGGGTCTGATGCCGAGCGACTACTGGAAGAAGAACATGTTCGTCGAGTTCATGGAGGATGATCTCGGCGTTCAGCTGCGCGAGCATATCGGCGTCGAGAACATGCTGTGGGGTAGCGACTACCCGCATGCCGAGGCGACCTTCCCGCGCTCGCAGCAGTTCATCCAGCGCATGTTCAAGGGCGTGCCCGACGCGGATCTGCAAAAGATCACCTCGTCCAACGCCGCGACCATGTTCGGCTTCGACCTGGCCGCGTAGCCGAAGCCAATACTCGTCGCCTCCCCCGGGCTTGACCCGGGGGACCACGAATAGCTTCCACTTATTCGTGGATGGCCGGATCAAGTCCGGCCAAGGCGATGGTTTGGGATGCTCTCGCTTGATAGCCGTGTTCAGGTAATCGCATGGAAGAAGGCTTTGTCGCGGTGGCCAAGGTCGCCGATGTCGCGCCCGGCACGATGACCTTTGTCGCGGTCGAGCGTGAGCGCATCGTGCTGGCGCATGTCGATGGCGCCTTCTACGCGCTGCGCGATGTCTGCGGTCATCGCAACGCGCCGCTGTCGCGTGGCACGCTCACCGGCTGCGTTGTCGAATGCCCGCTGCATTTCGCGCAATTCGACATCCGCACCGGAAAATACGTCGATGGCCCGTATTCGGCCGACGTCCCCGCCTATGAATGCCGCGTCGAGGGCGACACCGTCTATCTGAAGCGCTAGGCCGGGCTCAGCGGATCGGCAGGTTGGCGAGCCGCGTCCGCGCCGCGGCGAGGCCGTGCGCCGCCGCTCTTTCGTACCAGCCGCGCGCGGCGTCGGGATCCGCCTTGGTGCCGCGGCCCGACAGCAGCAGATCGCCGATCATCATTTCCGCCTCGGGCATGGCTTGCGCCGCCGACTTGCCGCACCAGACAAAGGCTTCGTCGAGGTTCTGCTCGACCCCGTCGCCCTTGGCCAGCATCACCGCGAGATTGTATTGGCCGAGCCGGTCGCCCTGTTCCGCGGCGCGGCGATACCATTTTGTCGCTTCCGTGAGATCGAACGCGACACCCTTGCCGGTGCAGTACATGATGGCGAGCTGCACCTGTGCGCCGGCATGCCCCTGCTCGGCGGCAAGCCGGAACCACACCGCGGCCATTTCCTCGCTGCGCGGGACATCTTGGCCGCGCAGGTAGAGCTGCGCCAGGAACAGCTGCGCGTCGAGAAGACCGGCTTCGCCGGCGGCGCGATAAAGCCGCATCGCCTCGTCGCGCTGACCTTGCTGCGCCCGCAGATGGCCGAGCTGCAACAGCGCCGGCAGATGGTTGCGCTCGACCGCGCGAGACATCAGTGCCTCGGCCTGCGCTGGATCGCGCTCGACGCCCTGCCCGCGCAGATACAATTGCGCCAACGCCAGCATGCCTTCGAGATCGTCGGCCGCGACGGCGCGCTTGAGCCAATGCGCCGCCGTCGCCCGATCGGCCGCGACGCCTTCGCCCGCGAGGTAGAGCTGGGCGAGCCTCACCTGGGCCCTCGTCATGCCCTGTTCGGCGGCGCGCCGGAACCACTCCGCGGCGCGGGCGGGATCGCGCTCGACGCCGCTGCCGCTGAGATAGAATATGCCGATGTTGAACTGGGCCAGCACATGGCCCTGCTGGGCGGCGAGTTCGAACCATTTCGCCGCCTCGCCGATGCGCTGCGCGACGCCCTCGCCGCGAGCGTAGAACGTGCCGACCGCGAATTGCGCGTCGGCGATCCCGTCATCGGCGGCCACGCGATACCAGTGCGCCGCCTCGAACTTGTTCGCGGTCGAGCCCTGCCCCGCGCTGTACATTTGCGCGAGCGTCATCACCGCGGGGGCGTGGCCGGCGCGCGCCGCCTGTCGGAAGCAGGTTTCGGCGGCGACGAGGTTTTGCGGGATGCCGTCGCCGCGCCAGTGCATCATCCCGAGCGTGTAGCGGGCGCGGGCGTTGCCCCGCCCGGCGGCCTGCTCGAACAGCGCTGCCGCCTTGGCCGGCTCGCGCGCCATGCCGTTGCCGGAGAGATACATCAGGCCGAGCGCGAGCTGCGCCCCGTCATGGCCGTTTTCCGCCGCCACGCGGTAATGCTTCGCCGCCTCTGCGAGATCTATCGCGACGCCAAATCCATTGGCGTAAAGCACGCCGAGGCCGAATTCGCCTTCGGCGTTGCCGTTGGCTGCGGCGCACTCGTACCAATGGCGCGCCTCGTCGTAATCGATTTCGCAGGCAATCCCGCGCGAATAGAGGATCGCGACGCTTGCTTGAGCGGCCGGGTGCCCTTGCCCGGCCGCCGCGAGGGCCCAGCGGAACGCTTCCGGCTCGTCGCGCTCGACCGTCACGCCGTTCGGGAACAGCAGATCGAGATCGTCGTCGGCGGTGCTCTTGTCCTTGCTCGATGCGGTGCGGTACCAGTCGGTGACGCCGCCGCTGGCCCCGCGGTCGCCGCGTCCGTACTGGTAGCAGAGGCTCAGCTGGTATTGCGCCTCGGGATGCCCCTGCTCCGCGGCGCGGCGGTACCACATTACGGCGTCGGCCGGATTGGCGAGAACCCCTTGGCCGTGCATGTAAAGCTCGCCGAGACGGTATTGCGCCTCCCTGTTGCCGGCGAGCGCGGCGCGGTGCCAGAGGTCAAAGGCGGCGACAAAATCTTTTTGCTCATAGGCTTCGGCCGCACCCGGGATCGGCGGGTCGGGTTGCGGCGGACGCGGCGGCGTAGTGGCACGCGGCCGCTCCGCCGGCGGGATCGCGACGCGCGGCTCCGGCTCAGGCTCCAGGTCTGGCGCGGCGATGGGCACCGACCCCAGCGCGGGCTCGACACGCTGTGGGGCCGCGGCGAGCACGGGCGCGGGAACCGGCACGACGACGACGACGGGTCCGCTTGCCGGAACTGCCCGTGCGGTTCGCGCGACGGGCGCCGGGACCGGCGGCGCGGTCGGGGGCGGCGGAGGCTCAGGGGCCGGTGGCAGCGAGGGAGGGGCAGGCGTCGGCTCGATCAACTCGGGCTCGTAGATCGCCTCGGGGAATTTGGCGAGTGTCATCTCCCGGTCCGGCAGGACGGGAGCTGTCTCCGCCGCGGGGGACGGCGGCTGCGCCGGCCCCGGGTCGTGATCCGGCGAGAGACCGGGCGGGCCGCGCCGCATCACGGCCGGCCTGGTGCGATCGAGCGAATTGGTGCGCCGCGCGATAAACGCCGCCGCGTGCCTCAGCGGGTCGGCGTCGTCGACCGCCGCTGGCTCGGCGGCCGATGCGTTGCTCGCGAGCGAGCTGGCTTCGTCCTTTTGCTCGTCGATAGCGGTCATCAGGGCTCGCGCATCGCCTCGTCGAGGCCGCGTGCCGCGCCGCCGAGCAGATAGGTGGCGAGCGAGCGAGTGCCGACATGAATATCGCCGGTGAGGGTGATGCCGGGAACCAGCCGGAAATTCGCCGGGACGTTGCGCAGGTCGATACGGCCCAGGGTTACGCGCACCTTGTAGTAGGGCTCGGCCACCGGCTGGCCGTTGTCATCGGTGCTGAACGAGCCCTCGCTGATCGAGCGAACCGTCCCCTCGACGGTGCCGTGGTCGACAAAGTCGTAGGCGCCGAGCTTGATCGTCGTCGCGTTGCCGGCCCGGATGAAGCCAATATCGCGCGCGGCGATATCGATCTCGGCCTCGAGCGGCGATTTCATCGGCGCCAGATACAGCAGCGGGTCGTTTATGTTGAGCACCGAATGCGGGGACAGCTTGGCGATCTTCAGAACCATGCTGTCTTCCGGCGCCTCGATCCTGACGAGCTCCTGGTGCTTGGTGGCTTTGGCCAGCTGATCCACGGCGGCGTCGCGGCTCGTCTGCGCCGAGACCAGTTCCTGGCTGACCTGGGCGTACCATTGCTGGATATAGGCGTCGCGCGTCGATTTCGCGGAATCGAGCTGGTGCTGCGCCTCCGTCGCGGCGTTCTTGTCGAATTGCAGCGCGCGTTCGATCTCGAGCTTCTGATCGGTGGCCGCCAGCAAGTTGATCCGGCTGCCGACCTGGGCGGCGGCGAGCTCCGCGCGCATCTGCTCGATCTCCTGCGAGATCTTGGCGCGGTCGCTGTAGCGGGCCTGGTCCGCCTGATACTTGGCGATCGTCGTCTGGTATTGCGCGATCTGATCGTTATAGCTCTGCACCTGCGCGTCGAACTGCGCCTTGCGCTGCAGGAAATACTGGCGCTGCGCGGCGATGAAGCCGTTGGGGACGGGGTCGGTCGACGGCGCCATGTCGAACGGCTTTTGCGCCAGCTCGGCCTGGCAACGGGCGATCTCGGCGTTGTAGTTGGCGACCTGCGATTTGAGCGCGCTGACGTCGGCAGTGGTGAAGGTCGGGTCGAGCGTAGCGAGCAGCTGGCCCTTTTTCACCTGATCGCCTTCGCCGACGTCGATTGTCTTGATGATCGACGGGTCGAGCGCGCCGAGCACCACGGTCGGGTCGATCGTCACGATCTTCCCCGATTGGGAGGTCACCACTCTGTCGACACGCATGCACAGCGTCACCGCGATCAGGCTGACGGTCATCACCCCGAGCACGATCGGGATGATATGCATCATAACGGGTTCCGGCCCTTCGAGGATTTCGGCCGTGTCGGATCCGAAAGCCTCGGCCGCGCCATCCGGCGCCGCCGGCTCAAGCCCCCCTGGCTCAAGCTTCCCTGGCCGGAGCAATTGAAGGAATTTCATGCGACGGCCCAAGGCAGGTCGGATCGGCCGCTGTCGATGGCAACAATCACGAGAACCTCACCGGACTGACCGGCTGCAAGCCGATTGAACCGACGCCTGTCGTTCGTTGTTTCCCGAGGTTACCGCCTATCGCTCGACCGACGGGTCGCAAACGAAACGGTAGCCCCGGCGGAACTCTGTCTTTACCAGATGCTCCGTCGCTTCACCAATCGAACGCAATTTCGTGCGGAGCCGGTTGACCACCACGTCGATCGCGCGATCGGTCGCCGGCCGATGTTTGCCGTAGAGCGCCTCGGCGAGCGCGCCGCGCGTCTGGATTTCCCAGGGATTGGCGACGAAATGCGCCAGCAGCAGACTTTCCGCGGTCGTCAGGTGGATCGCCTTGCCCTGCGGCCCGAGGATCAGGTTCTGATGCGGCCGGAAAGTGGCGCCCGCGAACTCGATGACCTGCGCCTCGCGAGGGGCCGACTGCGCGGTCTGCCCGTTCACCCGGACGATTTGCTGCAGCACCTCGTTGAACGCGACAACATCGACCGGGCTGACAATGCATTCAGCCGCGCCAGCAAACCGGTAGTCTTGCGCGTGGCCAGTGTCTTGGCTGCAGACGACGAGGATCGGCACATTGCACCGCCGGCGGATCTTCAAGATCATGCCGACACCCTCACCGTTCGCCTGCCTCAAATCGAGCACCACGACGTCGGGCTTGCTTTCGCGCAGCAGGTTAAAGAACCGGCTTTCGAGGGCGAGCGGCTCCTGGGGGTTTGCCTCGCCGTACTGTTCGCCCCCGGGGATGGAGAAGTCCTCACGGGCGACCACGATAGTCGTAGCTGATGGCATCTTTCCGGTCCTGCCTCGTTCATACTGATGACAACGAAAGCTCGAAGAAGACCCTACTTTTTCTTCCAGTTTCGTCGCGTCGCCTCGCCCGGGGTGGCGTGGCTATCTCAGTAAAATTGGGCCCCGAAAACTTGACAAATGACCACTTCCGTACGCGATGTCTGGCTGATCGTCACAGCGATCTTGGTGCAAATTTCTGCAACAATTTAGTACATTTCGAAATATTTTTCATACTTAACGAAAGTCTGAACTTGGTAAACCCGAGCGGGCGAATTTTGACCCGGCGGGTGCATCGAACCCGCCAATGCGCACGCGATAGGGCGAGAGTTTATCAGCCCCGCCGCCGCTTCCCGGCCAGTGAAATCGGGTGACGCCTGACCAGCCGGCGCAGCAGCGCGAGATAGGCGGGCAGGCATTTTGTCGCAAGATCAAACCGCTCGATGATGGTCTGACGTGCCGCGGCGCGGACGGCGTCCTGACGCTCGCGCTGGAGCAGCATGTCGCTGACCCGATCAGCCAGCGCGTCATGGTCGAAAAAATCGACGAGGTGACCGTTTTCGCCGTCGCGGATCACCTCCTCGACCGGCGCGGTCCGCGACGCGACGACGGTGCAGCCGCTCGACATGGCTTCGAGCAACCCCCAGGACAGCACGAACGGATAGGTCAAATAGACGTGAACCGTTGAGATCTGCAGCATCGCCAGATACTGCGGATAATTGAGCCGGCCGAGAAAATGGATGCGGTTCAAGTCGAGCTGGCCTTCCAATTCGGTGAGCAACTTCTGGCGCCAGGTCGGCGCGCCTTCCGGCCGTCGTCCGTAGCTGACCTCGTTGCCGCCCACCACCAGCACGCGCGCCATCGGATGGCGTTCGAGCAGCTTTGGCAGCGCCCGCATAAAGACGTGAAAGCCGCGATAGGGTTCGAGGTTGCGCGCGCTGTAGGTGATCAGCAGATCGTCGCGCGACAGCGCCTGCCCGCCCGACAGCCACAGCCGCGTGCTGCGGTCGGGATGCACCGCGGCGGTGTCGATGCCTTCGTGGATGATGCTGATGCCGCGACGGTATTTTTCCGGATAAAGCCCGAGCTGAAACGCGGTGGGCGTCTGTCCCCAGTCGGCGGTTTCGAGCCCCAGGAGGTTGATGGCGTTGCGCGTACGCAACCGCATCGCGTCGCTGGGGCCGGGCGGAAATTCGGGATCGAAATCGAGGTCGCTGTCGCGCGTGCGATAAAAGAACTCGAAATAGCCGAGCAGCGGCGTCGCCGGCCAGCACTCCTTGACGTAGAGAATCTCGCCCCAGCCGTTATGGCCGGCGACGAGGTCGGGGGTGAAGCCGTTGCGCTTCAGCTCCTCGCAGATACGCGCCACCGAAAGCCCGTTTTCGACGGCCGTGTTGAATTCGTCGACAAACGGGTGGATCCCGTCACGCTTCCGCGCCGGCGCATAGACGATTTTGCGCACGCCTTGAAGCTGCCGCTCGCGCTGCTGGGTGATGAACACGACCTGTTCGCCCTTCGCCGCGAGATGCTTCGCGGCGTGGACGTATTGCCCGGGAAAGTTCTGGTGGATGAACAGCCAGTTCACGCGCGGCTCAGCCTTGCCGGCCCGCTTCTCATGCCGCCGGCTTGAAGGCGCGCACCCAGAGCGAAAAGCCTTCGCGCTTCATCGTCACGTCGGCAAAACCGGCCTCGGTCAGCAGGGTTCTCAGCGTGCGCGCCGTAAACCCGGTCTTGTGCGCCATGTAATAATTGCCGCGGGCGAGCGATGGGGTATGGCCGAAAATCATGTCGAGCGGCGTGATCGGGCCGCTCCGCGAGACATAGGCCACGTCTTCGAGTCGGTCGTTCGCTATCAGCTCGCCGATCTTTTGCAAGTCGGGCAGGGTCAACAGCAACTGCCCGCTCGGACGCAGCACCCGCAGGAATTCGGCGAGCGCCAGCGGCACTTCGTGGCGGTGCAGATGTTCGAGGTTGTGCGACGACCAGATGGCGTCAACCGCGTTCGAGCCCACTGGCCGTATATCGATGATCGAACAGACGACATCCGGGTTGACCGCGGGGTCGATGTCGAGCCGCAGCTCCTTCCACTCCGCGCCCTGGAACGCGGGATGAAGGCCCTGGGGGCTCGGGTGGCCGCAGCCGACATTGAGCACGATCTTTGACGGAGCGGTCGCGGCTCTCGGCTTTGTCTCGCTGTCGCTAGCGGCCATTCTCGAAACCACGTGACACGGCGATCCGCTTCGGCGCCTGCTTTTAGCGCCCAATTCTTAACAAAGCAGCGTTGGGCTTGCCACTTGCTTGATGGCCGTTTGCTTGACGGCTGCCGTGCCGCTATTACATCTCAGGCTCCCGCCCGCGGCTTGACTCTCTCGCGACCCATGGCTTCCGACACTAATTGGCACGGCACCACGATCCTTTGCCTGCGCAAGGGCGGCGAAGTCGTCATCGCCGGCGATGGCCAGGTGACGATGGGACAGACCATCGTTAAGTCGAACGCCAAAAAGCTGCGCCGGCTCGGCGGTGGCGCGGTGATCGCCGGGTTTGCCGGCGCGACGGCCGACGCGTTCGCGCTCTTCGAGCGGCTCGAGGCCAAGCTCGAACAGCATTCGGGGCAGCTTGTCCGCGCTTGCGTCGAGCTCACCAAGGATTGGCGCACTGACCGCTATCTGCGCCGGCTCGAGGCGATGATGGCGGTCGCCGATAAGAACGTGTCGCTGATCCTCTCTGGCACCGGCGATGTGCTGGAGCCCGAGGACGGGATTATCGGCATCGGCTCGGGCGGCGGTTACGCTCTCGCCGCGGCGCGCGCCCTTATTGGCGTCGACGGGCTCGACGCCGAAACCGTGGCCCGGCGCGCGATGGCCATCGCGGCCGATATCTGCGTTTATACCAACGACAAGATCACGCTTGAGAAGTTAAACACTTGAACGCCTTCAGCCCGCGCGAAATCGTCTCCGAGCTCGATCGCTTCATCGTCGGCCAGCACGAGGCCAAGCG
>DATHCK010000147.1:0-5000 GCA_035319545.1 Allostellaceae bacterium
GCAATTGGCGCGCGCCGGGCATGCGGTGACCTTGTTCGAGAAGAACGACCGGGTCGGCGGGCTCCTTCGCTATGGCATCCCCGACTTTAAGATGGAAAAGCATCTGATCGACCGCCGCATGGAGCAGATGGCGGCCGAGGGGGTCGAGTTCCGCCCGTCGACCGAAGTGGGTGTTACGGTCTCCGTACAGCAGCTGCTCGCGGATTTTGACGCGGTGGCGATGACCGGCGGCGCCGAATGGCCGCGCGACCTTGAGGTGCCGGGCCGCGACCTGGCTGGCATCCATTACGCGATGGATTTCCTGCCGCAGCAGAACAGGCGCAACGCCGGCGACGACGAACTCAAGGCCGCACCGGGCGGCACGATTACCGCCAACGGCAAACATGTCGTGGTGATCGGCGGCGGCGACACGGGGTCGGACTGCATCGGCACCTCGACCCGCCAGGGCGCGGCGTCGATCACCCAGCTGGAGATTTTGCCACGGCCGCCCGAGCACGAGAACAAGGCGCTGACCTGGCCCGATTGGCCCTTAAAGATGCGCACCTCGTCGTCGCAGGAAGAAGGTTGCGAGCGCGACTGGGCGGTGCTTACCAAACGTGCGCGCGGCGCGAACGGTAAGATCGAGGCGTTGGAATGTGTCCGGGTCGACTGGGCGCAGCAGGACGGCCGCTGGGTGATGCAGGAAATGCCCGGCAGCGAGTTCGAGCTGAAGGCCGATCTGGTGCTGCTGGCGATGGGGTTCTTGGGGCCGCGCCGGCCGGGCATGGTCGAGCAATCCGGGGTCGCGCTCGACCCGCGCGGCAACGTCCAGGCGAACACCGTCGACTACAAGACCAGCGTGCCGAAGGTCTTTGCCGCCGGGGACATGCGGCGCGGGCAATCGCTCGTTGTCTGGGCGATCCGCGAGGGCCGGCAATGCGCCCGCGCGATCGACGAATTCCTGATGGGAAAAACGACCTTGCCGCGCTAGCGGCGGCTCAAACCGCGCTCGCCGTCACCGTGCCGATGCCGCTGAAATCGGCCTCGATGCGGTCGCCTTTCTCAAACGGGAATTGCCGGGTGAACGAGCCGCTCATGATGGTGTCGCCGGCCTTCACCCGTTCGCCGAATTGTGCGAGCTTGGCCGCGAGCCACACCACCGAATTGTAGGGGTGACCGAGCACGGCGCTGCCGTCGCCGGTGGCCACTTCGACGCCGTTGATGCGCACGTTGACCGTCACCTTGTCGAGCGCGGGCAGCGCCGTACGCTCGACCGCGGGGCCGAGCACAAAACCCTTTTGCTGAGCGTTGTCGGCAAGCGCCAAGGCGAGCTGGCGCGTCAGGTCACCGCGCGTCTCGATGATCTCAAAGGCCGGGTGGACGCGGGCGACCGCGGCGGCGACATCGGCGGGGGTCGCATCGGGCGCGAGGTCGGCGCCCATGACGAAGCATAATTCATTTTCGAACCCGGGCGCGATCAGCTCGTCGCGGCGGAAGACATGGCCGGAAGAGAGCTTGCCATCGGCGAGGAGGCAACCGAACACCGGCTCGTGCACCTCGAATTGCTGCTGGATCGCACGCGAGGTCAGGCCGACCTTCCAGCCGATGCGCTTGTTGCCGCGCCGGTCGATCAGCGCCAGCTGTAGGCGGTAGGCGTCGTCAAGCGACAGCCGGTCGAACCAGGCAGCCGGGAAATATTCGCCGCGCGCCCGCGCCGCCTCGAATTCCGCGACCGCCGTCGCAAGTTCGCGTTCGTCCATCGTTCCCTCCGTCCGCCAGCCAGGGCAGGGAGAGACTACACCGAAAAGTATTTCGCTTGCGGATGGTGGACGACGATGGCCGAGGTCGATTGCTCGGGATCGAGCTGGTCTTCGTCGGTGAGCGCGATGCCGATCGCCTCGGCGTCGAGCAGCTTTAGGAGCTGTGCCTGGTCGGCGAGGTTGGGGCAGGCCGGGTAGCCAAACGAATAGCGGCTGCCGCGATACCCCTGCGCCAGCATCTCGTCATGGTCGCGCGCCTCCTCGGCGGCGAAGCCCAGCTCGCCGCGGATGCGCTTATGGACATATTCGGCAAAGGCCTCGGCCATCTCGACCGAGAGGCCGTGCAGATAGAGGTAATCTTGATAGCGGTCGGCGGCGAACCACTCGCGCGCCGCTTCCGAGGCGCGGCTTCCCATCGTCACGACTTGGAGCCCGATCACGTCGCGCTCGGGGTTGTCGATGTCACGGAAGAAATCGGCGATACAGAGCCCGTCGCGCTTGTTCTGGCGCGGGAAATCGAAGCGCGCGACCTCGTTGCGGCCGGTCTCGTCGAACAGCACCACCGCGTTGCCCTGCGCGGCGCATTTCCAGTAGCCATAGCAGGCTTGCGGCTCGAGGATCTTTTCGCGGATCGCCTGCTCCATCACCCGCGACAGCACCGGGCGCAGTTCCTGGCGCGCCCATTTCTTGTACTCGGCGAGGCTGCGGCCGTCCTTCCGGAAGCCCCACTGGAATTGGTAGAGCATGCGCTCGTTCAGGTAAGCCGCGATCGTCTTGACTGGCACGCGTTCGAGGACGCGCCGTCCCCAGAACGGCGGGGTCAGCGGCTTGATTCCGGCGGTCAGCTCGGCGCGGCGGATGCGGATTTCCTCGAGGTCGATCGGCCGCTGTGGCCGCGGGTCGGCGGCGCGGCCTAGCTTGCGGCTCTCGTTTTTTGGCCGGCCTTTGTTGCGCTCCCGCAATTCGGCGAGGTAGGCGTCGAACCCATTGCTTTCGTTGTCACGGCTGACGATGCGATCCATCATCGCCAGCCCGTCAAAGGCGTCGCGGGCATAGGCGACGCGGCCCGAGTCGTACGCCTTGACGCAATCCTCCTCGACATAACGGCGGGTGAGCGCCGCGCCGCCGAGCATCACCGGCGTGTCGAGCCCCATGCGGCTCATCTCTTCGAGATTTTCACGCATCACCACGGTCGATTTGACCAGCAGCCCTGACATGCCGATGGCGTGCGCATGGTGTTCCTTGGCCGCCTCGACGATCGCGCCGATCGGCTGCTTGATGCCGAGATTGACCACCCGGTAGCCGTTATTGGTGAGGATGATGTCGACCAGGTTCTTGCCGATGTCGTGTACGTCGCCGCGCACCGTCGCGAGCACCACCGTGCCCTTTTCCTGGCCCGAGACCCGCTCCATGTGCGGTTCGAGGTATTTGACCGCGGCCTTCATGGTCTCGGCCGATTGCAGCACGAAGGGGAGCTGCATCTTGCCGGCGCCAAAGAGATCGCCGACCGTCTTCATCCCGCCCAAGAGATGCTCGTTGATGATGTCGAGCGGCGCATAGCTCTGCATCGCCAGGTCGAGATCGGCTTCGAGGTCGAGCCGGTCGCCCTCGACGATGCGATAGGCAAGCCGCTCCTCGATCGCTTCCGGCCGGCCCTTTTTCTCCGCCTTCTCGACCGCGCGATCCTCGAACAGTGCGATGAATGCCTGCAGCGGGTCGTAACCCTCCCGCCGGCGATCGAAGATCAAATCCTCCGCCGCCTGCCATTCTTCGGGCGGGATGCGATGCTGTGGCAGGATGCGCGAAAAATGCACGATCGCGCCGGTCATGCCGCGCTTCAGCGCGTGGTCGAGGAACACCGAGTTCAGCACCTGCCGTGCCGGCGGGTTGAGCCCGAACGAGATGTTGGAGAGGCCGAGGATGATCTGGCACTCCGGCAGCTCTTTGGCGATGCGCTCGATGGCGTCGAGGGTGTTGAGGCCGAGCTTGCGGTCGTCCTCGTTGCCGGTGCAGATCGTGAAGGTCAGCGGGTCGAACAAGAGA
Source organism: Allostellaceae bacterium (assembly GCA_035319545.1). Lineage (GTDB taxonomy): Bacteria > Pseudomonadota > Alphaproteobacteria > ATCC43930 > CGMCC-115725 > DATARH01. The sequence goes on from DATHCK010000147.1 coordinate 3,783, forward strand.
TCGCTCGGTGGCAGGCCGTGCTTGTTGACGGCGAAATCGTAAAGCCGCTTGGCGACCGCGACCTTGTCGTCGACCTCCTTGGCCATGCCGCGCTCGTCGATGGTCAGCGCGATCACGGCCGCGCCAAAGCGGCGCGCGAGGTCGAGCCGTTTATGGGCGGCGTCTTCGCCGTCCTCGAAATTGATCGAGTTGATGATCGGCTTGCCGCCATAGAGCCGCATCGCCGCCTCGAGCACCGGGTACTCGGTCGAATCGACGACGAGCGGCGCGTTCACCGCGCCACGCATGCGGGTGACCATCTCGGTCATGTCGGCGACCTCGTCACGTCCGACAAAGGCGGTGCAGAGATCGAGCGTGTGCGAGCCTTCCTTGACCTGCTCGCGTCCCATCTCGACGCAGCCGTCCCAGTCGCCCTGCTCCTGCAAGCGGCGAAAGGCGCGTGAGCCATTGGCGTTGCAGCGCTCGCCGATCGACAGGTAGGCGTTCTCCTGACGCAGGCTCACCTGGCCGTAGAGCGAGGCGACCGCCGGGGTCCACACCGGCCTGCGCGATTTCGGCACCGGTCGCGGGCGGTCTTGGCCGATGCGCTTCAGCATCGCGTCGAGCGCGGCGATGTGCCGGGGCTCAGTGCCGCAGCAGCCGCCAACGATGTTGGCGCCGTCCTCGAGCACAAATCGTTCGAGCCATTGCGACAGCTCTTCCGGCGACAGCGGGTATTGCGTGCGGCCCGACACCAACTCGGGCAGCCCGGCATTGGGCTGCACCGAGATGAGGCGCGGCCAGTTGTCGCCGAGCCATTTGACATGCTCGGCCATCTCGCGCGGGCCGGTCGCGCAGTTGAGACCGATCCCGTCGACGCCGAGCGCGTCGATGATCGTCGCCGCCGCCGCGATGTCGGCGCCGACGAGAAGGGTGCCGGTCGTCTCGACCGTCACCTGCACAAGGATCGGGACCTCTTTCGCGGCCGCCGCGCGCGCCCGCTTGGCGCCGTTGACTGCCGCCTTGATCTGCAGCGGGTCCTGACAGGTCTCGATCAGGATCGAATCGACCCCGCCGGCGACCAGACCGTCGCACTGGACGGTGAGCGCGTCTTCGAGCGGCTGGTAGGCGACATGGCCGAGGCTCGGCAGCCGGGTCCCCGGCCCGAGCGAGCCGAAGACAAACCGGGTGCGCCCGTCATGCGCGAACTCGGCGATCGTCTCGCGCGCCAGCTCGGCC
>DATHCK010000148.1:0-2053 GCA_035319545.1 Allostellaceae bacterium
GGCGAGACACCTCCGGCACCGATGGTTGCCTTCCTCGCCCAACAGATCGGCATCGACCCGGGTGCCTTGGTCGAGTATGGCCGGCGCGACACAAACCGGCGCGAGCATGCGGTCGAGGCGCAGCGGCATCTCGGCCTGCACCCGCCTGTTCGCGAGGACAGGCGGGCGGCCCTGAGCGCGGCGCTCGCGGCCGCCACTGCGTCCGACAAGGGAATGCCGATCGCCGAAGCGATCATCGCCGCCTTCCGGGAACGCAAGTCGGTGCTTCCGGCGACCGATACGCTCGACCGGATCGGCCGTGCCGCACGGGTCGTCGCGCGCCGGCGGATGGAGGCAGCGCTGCTCGACAGCTTCTCCTCCGAGCAACTGGCCACATTCGACGGGCTGCTCGCCGTCGATCCCGCCATCCGGCAGACCCGTTTCGCCTGGTTGCGGGCCTTTCCCGAGGCGCCGAGCGAGAAGAACCTGCTCGCCCTGCTCGATCGGCTGAGCTTCGTGCGGTCGTTTGGCCTTGATCCGCAGCGCCGCGGGCGCATCCATCCGGACCGATGGTCTCAGCTGGTGCGCGAGGGTGCGGTGACGCCGAGTTGGCTGGCCGAAGACTTCAATCCTCGCCGCCGGCACGCGCTGATCGCGGCGCAGCTGATCGAGCTGACCGGCAAACTGACCGATGCCGCGATCACCATGTTCTGCCGGCTGATCGCCCTCTTGTTCACCAAGTCCAAGGCCCGACAGGATCGACGCCATCTCGACGCCCGCAAGGAAACGGGTCGTCTGCTGCGCATGTTCGGCGACACGCTACGCGCGCTTACCGAGGCCAACGAGACCGGCGAGGATGCGTTCGACGTCCTCGATCGCGAGATCGGCTGGCCCCGCTTGGTTCAGGCCCAGGCGGATGTCGAGGCATTGGCCACGACCGCCGAGGCCGATCCGCTGCTCGGCGCCGCCGAGCGCTATTCCCGGGTCCGCCGCTATGCGCCGGCGCTGCTCGAGGCCTTCACTTTCCAGTCTACCCGAGCCCGTGACCCCCTCCTCACGGCAATTGAGCTCTTACGTCAGCTCAATCGGGACGGTCACCGGGCATTGCCGGCCAAAGTGCCGGTCGGCCATCTCAAGGAGAAGGTCCGGAAACTGATCGCTGCTGACGGCAAACGGAACCGGCGCCTCTGGGAAATCGCCACCCTCGCCGTGCTGCGCGACCGTCTGCGCGCGGGCGACGTCTGGGTCGAGGGCAGTCGGGCCTTCCGCCCGCTGGAAGCCCAGATCATGCCGCGCCCGGCCTTCGAGGCACGCAAGCAGGCGGGCGATTTGCGGCTCGGCGTTCCGCGCGAGGCTGATGCCTGGATCGCCGAGAAACAGCAGGAGCTGGACTTTAAACTGAAGCAACTGAGCTATCGGGCCCGGACTGGCAAGCTGGCCGGAATCCGCCTGGTCGACGGCGTCCTGACCATCGCGAAACACCGCACCAAAGTGCCAAAGGCGAAGGTCGACGCGGCGAAATGGCTGATCCTCGACCGCATACCGCAGATCGACATCCCCGATCTCCTGGCCGAGATCGATGCCTGGACCGGCTTCACCCATTGGTTCACCCATCTGCGCAGCGGCGACGGGATCCGCCTCGCCCCGGCACTGCTCGCCGCGATTCTCGGGGACGCGACCAATCTCGGCGCCAAGCGCATGGCCGACGCCTCGGCCGGGGTCAGCGAGCGACAGATCCTCTGGGCCCGGCTGTTCCACATCCGGCCCGAGACCTACAAATCGGCCCTGGCCGCGATCATCAATGCCCATCTGACGCATCCTCACGCCAGGCTTTGGGGCAACGGCGCGACCTCCTCCTCGGACGGCCAGTTCTTCCGAGCCGCCGGCCGGGGCGCCCGGCGCAGCGAGGTCAACGCTCATTACAGCGGCGATCCGGGGAGCAAGTTCTACACCTGGGTTTCCGACCAGCACGGCCACTTTCACATTCTGCCGATGGGCGCCACCGAGGATGAAGCCGTCTATGTGCTGGACGGGCTGTATGGACATGAGACCCGAATCGAAATCGACGAGCACT
>DATHCK010000149.1:0-9232 GCA_035319545.1 Allostellaceae bacterium
GTTATGTCCCGAAAGACGGCGGCCGGGTATCGTTATGGGCGCCCTCGACGCGCCTGCGTTCTATCGCTTTGGTGGTCCTTGCGGCACGGGATCGTCGGTCTGCTCGAAAAGCTCCGGTTTCGGACGTTCAAATAGCGAGCCCTCTACATGCACAAAGCGAGAACATTTGTCAAGAGAGAAATTTTATAATTGCTAAAAACGCACGATACTGACGATGTTCGCGCCGACGACGCGCCTGCTTCTTCCCGTTGGCGGGTTTGGTCCGGCCATTGACGAATAGGCCGAGGCTATTCGCAGGCCCCCGGCCACAAACACTGAATGTGCTTAGGACGCCCCTATTCGCTCTTGCGGCGATTTATCTAAATTTTTGAATTTTAATTGTTCGGTTGTTCTTGATTCGGATCAGGACACGCTGCCTGCGCTAATGGCCCGATATGATGATAGTTATGAGCCATCATGTACCGATGCTCGCAGCGTTCCTGCGGCGTCTTGCCGGGGACCTGATACCCTTGTGGCGCCTGTGGGGGCGGCGCCGACGGTGGGGTCTGCGCCCCTGCGGGCACGATTGCGCCAACCGTCATCAATAATGTACCCACTAGCAAGCCTCGTATTGTCATTTGATCCTGCCTGTCGTTGGGGCGCCCAGCGCGCCTGCCGGACGTTCTCATTAACCCATATACGTCGGATTTCCAGCGGTTTTGCGGCAATGATTGCGCCTTTGAGCGCCTTGAGCAACGGCAATTCGCACCCACCGCGAGCAAAGCGCCGGTGGCGGAAGCGCCCCGGCATCTCGTCCGGGGGAGGCGGGTTGAAACGGTATGCGCTAGCTCGTCTTGTATTTGACGCTGCAGCCATAGGCGCGGGTCGCCGAGACCGACACGGGCTTCCCCGCGGCGAGCTCGTCGAGCGCGGCGACGACATAGTTTTTCGCGATCTTGACGTCCTCGAGGTCGGTCGACGGCTTGTCGTCGATCGCGCCGATATAGACGAGGACGCCCTTGGGGTCGATCACTGCCATGGTCGGGGTCGCCCTGGCGCCGTAGAGCTTGCCGACGACACCGTCGGGATCGAGCAGGAAATCGCTCGGCGCGGCATGCCAACGCGCCATGTCGGCGCGTGCTTCGGCCGGGGTTACATGACCTTGCTCGCCCGGCGCCGACGAGGCGACGGTCAGCCAGATGTCGCCCGCCGCGGTGAAGCGCCGCTGCAGCCTCTGCATGTTGCCGCTGTTGTAGTGCTTGCCGACAAAGGGGCAGCCATCATTGGTCCATTCGAGGATGACGGTCTTCCCGAGATAGTTGCCGAGGTTCACCGTGCCGCCGTCGATGTCCTTGGCGGTGAAGGCGGGCGCGGGCGCGCCGGGATGCGGCTCGGCGAGCGGCGCGGCTCGCAGCAGCGAGCCGCCGGTGGCGATCGCCAGGGCCAGCGAGAGCGCGACAACCGTGAAACGGCGTGAGGGCGGCTTAGCCATAATCGTCGCCATGATTGTGGCTCCGGGCGTCATCAATGCCAAAGCGGCGCCAGCATAGGCCGCGAGCGGCCCTCGCGCGATGGTGGCGACGTGTCGTCACCGGAAATTTACCGGGCGGCCCTTCAACCGACGTCGCGGTCGAGGAGCTCGATCAGCACGTTTTGCGGGCCGCGGACAAAGGCGATGCGCACGCCGGGGCGGATGGTTTTCGGCTCGATGGTGAAGTCGGCGCCCTTGGCCTTCAGTTCCTTGCACACCGCGTCGATGTCGTTGACGCGCAGACCGATATGATCGAGCCCGACAAAGCTGTTCTCCGGCTTTTCGGCCAAGTCGGCGGTATCCGGCACCTTGGCGATGAAGTGGTTGACGCCCGCGAGCTTGATGTCGGTGCGCTCGATGCCGTTCGACATCACCGAATGGACGATTTCCGCGCCAAACATCTTGGCGTACCACGCGGCGGTCGCCTCGGGGTCGGGGCTACGTAGATGCACGTGGTCATAGCGGAATTCGGTCATCGGGGGTCTCCTCGGCGTGTTATGTCCCATGCTGTCATTGCGAGCGGAGCGAAGCAATCTCCCGCCGAGGCGGCCAAGACGGAAGGGGATTGCCGCGGCGCTGTGCGCCTCGCAATGACGCGATACAGGGAGGATGACCATGCGTTTCGGCCTGATGCTGCCGAGCTTTACGTTCGGTACGGACTACGAGACGGTCGGTCGGCTGCGCGACTTCGCGACGCGCGCCGAGGCGATGGGGTTCGAGGGGCTGTGGGTCGCCGAGCATCTCTTGACCGCGCGCGGACTTTACGGCACGGCGTGGCTGTCGCCGCTCGAGGTGCTGGCCTTCGCGGCCGGCTGCACGTCCAGGGTCAAGATCGGCACCTGTATCCTGATCCCGCCGATCCGCAACCCCGTGTTTCTCGCCAAGGAGATCGCCAGCCTGCACATGCTGTCGGGCGGGCGCTACGAGCTCGGGGTCGGGGTCGGCTGGGACGCGCAGGAATTCGCGGTGGCGGGGGTCAAATTGAGCGAGCGCGGCGGCCGCACCGACGAGATGCTCGAAATTTTCGCGAAGCTGTGGACCGGCGACGAGGTCACCCATCACGGCCGCTACTATCATCTCGACAAGGTGGCGATCGACCCGCCGCTGCCGACCCGGCCGCGGTTGTGGGTGGCCGGCGGGTCGAAGATCAAGACCGGGCTCTCGCCCGACCCCGAGACGATGGCGCCGACCGTGCTGGAGCGCATCTGCCGCGCCGATGGCTGGATCGCCCGCGCGGCGGGATCAAACGACAGCGTCATCGAGGACTGGGCGCTGATCAGCCGGCGGCTTGAGGAGCTCGGCCGGCCGCGCGGCAGCGTCACCTTCGCGCATGTCAACATGGCCCATGTCGTGCCGACCGACGACGAGGCGGCGGCGCTCAGGGTGCAGCGGCCGTTGATCGAGCGGGTGATGGGGACGCACCGCTCATTCGAGCATCTGCGCACCTGCTACATGCTGGGGACGCCAGGCCAAATCCGAGGCCGGATCAGGGAGTTGGCGGATGCCGGGCTCGAATATCTGATGCTGTCGCCGCTCGACTACGATCTGGGCCAGCTCGATTTGTGGGAGGGGGAAATCCTCCGACATTTCCCCTGAGCTACTGTCGCGGCGGGGCCTGGGTGACCGGCGCGGCGGCGGCGAGGATTTCCGCCGGATCGCGCGAGCGCGGCGGATAGATGCGCTGGCGGTTGATCGTCTGCTTGGTCTCCTTGGCGGCGGCGCCGGTGACCGCGACCTGGCGGTCCCAGCCCTGACAATAGACCGCGCCCCAGGCGCCGAGATCGAGACAGGTCACGTAATAGCCGATCTCGATCGGGATCATCGGCGCGCCGACGAGGTCGCAGACGACGTTGTGCCCGGCGATGCGACCCATTGGCCGCGCGTGCTGGCACGACATGACCGAAGCATGCTCGCCATCGACCAGCACCGCGGCGGCGTCGCCGGTGGCGAAAATGTCGGGGGCGCGCTCGACCCGCATAAAGCGGTCGACTTCGACCCGGCCAAAGCGGTCATGCTCGCCGGGGAGCGAGGCGGTGAGCGGATGGGCGCGCATCCCGGCGCACCAGATGATCGTCTCGGCGGCGATCGTCTCGCCCGAGGAAAGGCGCGCGCCTTGGCCGTCGATCGCGGCGATGGTGATCCCAGGCCGGCTCTCGACACCGAGTGCGGCGAGCGCCTCGTCGATGACGTCGCAGGCCGCATCGCCCATGTTTGAGCCGATCCGGGCGCCGCGGTCGGCGAGGATGATCCGCGCCGGAGCGCCACCGGCGATGTCCTTGAGCCGGGTGGCAAGCTCGGTCGCCATCTCGACGCCGGTGAGGCCGCCGCCGACGATCAGCGCGGCATAGCGGCCGGGCGAGGCGGGCCGGCTCGGCAGCGTCGCGAGGTGCGCAGCGAGCCTTGCCGCCGCGTCATGCGTATCGATGTCGAAACCGTGCTCGGCAAGGCCGGGGATCGGCGGACGCACCAGCTCGCTGCCCAGCGCGAAGACGAGTCGGTCGTAAAGGAGGCTCGGCTGACCGGCGAGGGCGATTTCGTGGCGGTCATAGTCAAGGCCAGTCACCTCGCCGATCTTGAGCTCGACTCCGATCGGCCGGAGCACGTCGTCGAGCGGCACGCGGGTGTCGCCGAGCTCGGTCTCGTAATTGCGCACCCGGATCGAGTGCCATTCGTCGCGGTTGACGACAGTGATCGCAACATCGGACGTGTCGATGCTCAGCTCGGCGAGCTTGCGCGCCGCGCCGATTGCGGCGATCAGCCCGGCAAAACCCGCACCCAAAACGACGATCCGCTTCACCTTCGCCTCAAAGCAAGGGAGACTGACATATCGCGATTGGCGTAGCGGATATGGCGATGAAGATCAAATCGGTCGAGGCGCGCTGGGTACATATTCCGATTCCGCCCGAGCGTCAGCATGTGAGCGATTTCGGCAAGACGCTGTCGTTCGACGGCACGATCGTCCGGATCGAGACCGCATGCGGCATCACCGGCTGGGGCGAGGCCAAGGCGCAGGTCGGCGGCATGGCGCAGAACCAGGCGCTGACGACGATGATCAATGACGAGTTCGGCCCGTTGTTGAAGGGCGAAGACCCGCGCGACATCACACGGCTGTGGGAGGTGCTCTACAGCGGCACGCGCGGCCATTACGCACTGAGCCACGGCCGCGTGTTCCCGGTGCTGGGGCGGCGCGGCATCACGGTGTCGGCGATCAGCGGCGTCGACTGCGCGCTATGGGACATCTTGGCTAAGTCGCTGGGCGTGCCGGTGTGGCGGCTGTTGGGCGGGCGACGGAGTGAGCAGATGCCGGCCTATGCCTCGGGTGGCTGGGCCGGGCCGGACAAGATCGGCGACGAGCTGATGGGCTATGTGAAGCGCGGCGGGTTTGGCGCGGTGAAGATGCGGGTCGGCATCATTGATGGCGATCCGCGCGCGTCGGCGCATCGGGTGCACGCGGCGCGCGAGGCGCTGGGGCCGGATATTGGCCTGATGTGCGACGCGCACGGCACCTTGTCGGTGGCGGAGGCGAAGCGCTTTTGCCGGCTGGTCGAGGACGACAACATCGCCTGGTTCGAGGAGCCAGTGACGGCCGACGACAAGGCCGGCTGCGCGGAGGTGCGGCGCGCGACGGACATCCCGATAGCGGCCGGTGAGAGCGAATTCACCCGGCATGACTTCCGGGATTTGGTGGCGCTGGGCGCGGTCGACATCATGCAGCCCGATCTCGCGATCTGCGGCGGCATCACCGAGGCGATGCGCATCTCGGCGATCGCCAGCGCCCATAATCTGAAGCTCGCGCCGCATCTCTGGGCGGGCGCGCCGGCCTTCGCGGCGGGGCTCGCCGTCGCGGCGGCGTCACCCGCCGGGTTCATCGTCGAATATTCGCTCGGCGCCAACCCGCTGCTGCACGATCTCGTCGAAGAGAGCTTTCCGGTCAGCGACGGGATGATCGAGGTGCCCGAACGACCGGGCCTCGGCATTACCGTGCGCGAGGATTTCCTGCAAAAACATGCGATGAAGCCATGAAGGCGCTGTTCCTCGGCAATGTCGCCGCCGACACCTATGAGGGCATCAAGGGGGAGCTGCCGCCGTCGCTCGACTGCGTCATTCTCAACGATCCGGTTGATCGTTCGGCGCTACCCGAGGCGGCGAGAGACGCCGACATCCTGGTCAGCAATCGCTGGATGGCGGATTACCCGCCGGCGCCGCATTTCCGCCTGGTGCAGTCGGTGGCGACCGGGGTCGAGCTCATCGACCTGGCGGCGCTGCCCAAAGGCTGCGCGGTGTGCAACTCGTTCGGCCACGAAACCGCGATCGCCGAATATGTCGTGATGGCGATGTTGGCGCTGCACCATCGCTTTTTCCAGATCTCGGGCGAGTTCCGCGAGCGCGGCAGCTGGTCCACGAGCTGGGTGCAGAGCGGCACGCCGCATGGCGAGGTGCGTGGGTCGACGCTCGGCATTGTCGGCTATGGCAGGGTCGGGCGTGAGGTCGCGCGGCGCGCGGCGCCATTTGGTTGCCGCATCCTCGCCGCCAATCGCAGCCCGCGCGAGAACGATTCCGATGTCGAGCGCATCTACCCGCTCAGCGGCCTCGACGAAATGCTGCCGCTGTGCGACACAGTGGCGATCTGCACCGCGCTTGGGCCGGAAACGACGGGCCTTATCAACGCGCGCCGGCTCGGCCTCATGAAGCCAGGCGCGTTTCTCATCAATATCGCGCGCGGCCAGGTGATCGATGAGGACGCGCTCTACGCGGCGCTTTCCGAGGGGCGGCTTGGCGGCGCGGCGATCGATGTGTGGTGGCAGTATCCGAGCCCCAACGAACCCAACCGGCGCGGCTCGCGCCATCCGTTCCATGAGCTGCCGAACGTCATCGTGACGCCGCACAATTCCGGCTGGACCAGCGGGATGGTGCGCCGGCGCTGGGACGAGATCGCCGACAATATCGGCCGCTTCTGCCGCGGCGACAGCCTCATCAACCTGGTCACCACCGCCTGAAGGATTTCCCCTGATGAAAGTCTCGTTTGTCGGCAATTTCGGCGCGCGGCCGGAGGTGTCGAAAGCCATCCTCGCCAAGGTCACGGAAAAGATCGAGCCGACCGTCCTCTATGATATCGGCGACAGCCAGCGGCTGATCCCGGCGCTGGCCGAGGCGGAGATCGTCGTCAGCCACATCTGGAAGAAGGATTTTCCGCCCGCGCCGAGGCTCAAGTTTTTGCAGTCGCCCGCGGCGGGGCTCGATTTGATCGATCTTCCGTCGCTGCCGGCGGGGGTGACGATCTGCAATGTCGACGGTCACGAGCAGGCGATCGCCGAATACTGCCTGATGACGATGCTGGCGTTGAGCCACAAGCTGGTCGATATCGCGACCGCATTCCGCGACCAGAGCAACTGGTCGGGGGGCGGCGCCGGCGGCGGGCCGTTGCACGGTGAAATCCTCGGCAAGACGGTGGGGATCGTCGGCTATGGCAAGATCGGCCGCGAGACCGCGAAGCGCGCGGCGGCCTTTGGCTGCAACGTCATTGCCGCCAACCGCAGCCCGGTGGCGGACACGGGCGACGCGGCGGAGATTTATCCGCTCGCCGAGCTCGACCGCATGCTGCCGCGCTGCGATGTCGTGGTCATCGCCGCCGGGCTCGGGCCGGAAACCCGTGGGCTGATCGATGCCGGCCGTCTCGCGTTGATGAAGCCGACGGCGCTGCTCATCAATATCGGCCGCGCGCTGATCTGCGATGAGGAAGCGCTCTTCGCGGCGCTCAAGGACAACAAGATCGGCGGCGCGGCACTCGATGTGTGGTGGCGCTATCCGAGCCCCGCCGAGCCGAACGCGCGGCCGTCGCACCTGCCGTTTCACGAGCTGCCCAGTGTGCTGATGACGCCGCATTGCTCGAGCGCGACCGATGGTGCGCGCGAGCGCCGCCTTGGCGGCGTCGCTCGCAATATCGACCTCTATGTGCGCGGCGAGGCGCTGCGCAATGTGGTGATGACGACGTCGTAGGAGAGTGCCATGACCGACGACACCGCGTTTCTTTCCGCGACGGAGCTGCTGCGGCTCTACCGCGCCAAAGAGTTGTCGCCGGTCGCGGTCACCGAGGCGGCGATCCGCCGGCTCGAGACCTATGAGAGCGCGCTCAACGCGTTTGTGCTCTACGACCCGGAGAGCGCGCTCGCCGCGGCGCGGGCGTCGGAGGCGCGCTGGCGGACGGGCGCGCCGCGAGGCCTGCTCGACGGCGTGCCGGTCGCGATCAAGGACACCCAGCTGACGCGTGGCTGGCCGCGCCTTGTCGGCTCGAAGACGATCGACCCGAACCAGGCATGGACCGAGGACGCGCCGTCGGTCGAGGGGTTGCGGAAGGCAAACGCGATCTTTCTCGGCAAGACCACCACCCCGGAATTCGGCTGGAAGCCGGTCACCGACTCGCCGCTTACCGGCGTCACCCGCAGCCCGTGGAACATTGAGCGCTCGCCGGGCGGGTCGAGCGGTGGCAGCGCCGCGGCGCTGGCGAGCGGCATATGCCCGATCGCGATCGGCACCGATGCCGGTGGCTCGATCCGCATCCCGGCATCCTTCTCCGGTGTCTTCGGGCTGAAACCCACCTTTGGCCGGGTCGCGGTCTATCCGCCCTCAGCGGCGTTCGGCGATGTGGCGCATGTCGGGCCGATGTCGCGCACGGTCGCCGACTCAGCCTTGATGCTCGACGCGATCAAAGGCCCCGACTCGCGCGACTGGTACAGCCTGCCGGATGACGGCGTCTCCTATCACCGGCAGGTCGGACAAGGCTCGCTGAAGGGGAAGCGCGTCGCGCTGTCGCCGACGCTCGGCTATCACGAGCCGACGCCGGCGGTGCGCGCCGCGGTTGAGCAGGCGGCGAAGGTCTTTGCTGACCTCGGCGCGGTGGTCGAAGAGGCCGATCCCTTTACCGAGTCGCCGCAGCCGGTCTTCCAGGCCTTGGCGCTCGGCGGGTTCTGGGCGCTGCTGCGCTCGATGACGCCGGAGAAGGTCGCGGTGATGGACCCCGGTCTGGTCGCCGCGTGTCGCGCCGGCGAGGCGGTGACCCAGGAGCAATATATCGAGGCGATCGGCAGGCGGTCGGTGATTGGCGCGCGCCTGCGGCAGTTTTTCGACCGCTACGACATCCTATTGTCGCCGACCATGCCGATCACCGCGCCCTATGCCGAGCCGCACGGCGATGGCCAGCCCGACCCGACCAATTACCCCGGGTGGCTGAGCTATACCTGGGCGTTCAATCTGACGCGCAACCCGTCGGCGTCGATCCCCTGCGGGCTTGCCGACGGGTTGCCGATCGGGCTGATGGTGACGGGGCCGCTTTATGACGATCTCGGCGTGCTGCAGGCCTGCCACGCTTATGAGGAGGCGGCTGTCGCCGCCTGGCCGGGCGAGGCGCTGGCGGCGGCGCTCGCCAAAATCGTCCAGCCCGGCGACAGAAGCGCGACGGTCAAGATCAAACCGGTGCGCGATTTGTCATAGAAGCGCGTTAGCAGGCGAGGTTGCGGCGTGTCGCCGCTCCACAGCCGGAGCGCAAGCCCAATGAAGAACATCACCCGGCTCGTCCTTGCGCTGCTGGCGTCCCTCGCCATCGCCGCGCCGGGCGCCACCCAGACCCTGGCGCCGTCGCGTCCCATCGCCGGGCCGTGGGTCGAGCTCGGCACCGACAACAATCTGCAGGTGCGTGTCGTGGTGCCGTCCAATGTCGCCGCCTGC
>DATHCK010000150.1:0-5539 GCA_035319545.1 Allostellaceae bacterium
GGTTGAACAAACCAATCTTTCGCTTGATCCGTTTCGACCCGACGCACAGCCTCACATTTCATCGTTTGGGTCATTCCAACGCAGCTTTGCGGCTTTTTTAGCGGCGACATCGAGTTAGCCGCGCCGCCAAGTCGTGCCGCCCGGCCCGTCTTCTAATAGGATGCCCTCGGCGGCCAACTCGTCGCGGATGCGATCGGCATCGGCAAAGCGGCGCTCCTGGCGAGCGAGGGTGCGAGCTGCGACATGTTCTTCAATCCATGGAATACCCCGCGTGACTTTCATTTCTACGGACGTTTTCACATTCGTAGAGCTGTCAATGCCTTGAAACCATTCCTGGGGTGATTTTGCTAATAGCCCCAACAATTGTCCGGTTCTCCGAAGAAATTCTTGCTGACTGGCCAACTCTTTACGATCGGAGCGACTAGCCAGTACATCAATCAGTCTGCCGGTATGATCTAGCTCGTAGATTGCGGGCCAAGCATTTAAGTCATTGGTCAAAGCCGATACGACCGGAGCTAGCAGCTCGTTGACTCGGTCAGGGTCGGCGACCTCATTAGGTTCATGGCGTAACGCTCGGTACGCTCGATCCAACCGTAGTTTGGCCTCTTCGAGCCGGTGCTGGGTCCAGTCGAGTGGCACCCGGTAATGTTTCCCCAGTAGAGCCAACCGCACCACTTCACCATCCCATTCCTGCAGCACCTCGTGCGCGGTGACGAAATTGCCGAGGCTCTTCGACATCTTGGTGCTGTCGACCGAGAGAAAGCCGTTATGCACCCAGAAATTGACAAAGGGCTCGCCGCCATGCGCGGCCTCGCTTTGCGCGACCTCGTTTTCGTGGTGCGGGAAGATCAAATCGACGCCGCCGCCATGGATGTCGAAATGCGTGCCGAGATGGGTCTCGCTCATCGCCGAGCATTCGATGTGCCAGCCCGGCCGGCCGCGGCCCCAGGGGCTGTCCCAGCCCGGCTGATCGGGGGTTGACGGCTTCCACAGCACAAAATCGCCTGGGTCTTCCTTGTAGGGCGCGACCTCGACCCGGGCGCCGGCGATCATCTCCTTGCGGCTGCGGCGCGACAGCTTGCCGTAATCCTTGAACGAGGCGACGCGGAAGAGCGCGTGGCCTTGCGCCGCATAGGCGTGGCCGGTCGCGATGAGCTTTTCGATCATCGCGATCATCTCTTTGATGTGCTGGGTGGCGCGCGGCTGGACGTCCGGCCGCAAATTGCCGAGCGCGTCCATGTCCTCCTGGAAGATTTTCTCGGTGCGCGCGGTCAGCGCCTCGATCGGCTCGCCATTGGCGCGCGCCGCGTCGATGATCTTGTCGTCGACATCGGTGATGTTGCGCACATAGGTGACGTGCTCCGGCCCGTATTCGTGGCGCAGCACGCGGTAGAGCAGGTCGAACACCACGACCGCTCGCGCATTGCCGATATGGGCATAGTCGTAGACCGTCGGGCCGCAGACATACATCCGCACATTCCGCGAATCGATGGGGCGAAACGGCTGTTTGCTGTGGGTCAGCGAATTGTAGAGCTGGAGCGGCATGGCGGCGACGAGGCGTAGCAGATCAAGGTTTTCGCGTCCACGTTCGCCCGAGAAAATGGTGACTCGGAACCGTCATCGAAAGCTGAAACAAGAAATCGCCGCCCAGGGACTATTACCGGGGGCGGCGGCGCCGGGTCTCGCCAGGGGCCGGCATATATGCGAGATAAGGGGATGCACGACGTTACGCCAAAGGAGGCGCGTCGCGGACCGATCGCGCTGCTGGGGACGCGCCGGTTCGGGCCGTTATGGGTGACGCAGTTTTTCTCGGCGTTCAACGATAACGCGCTGAAGAACGCGCTGGTGCTGATGCTGGCCTACCGCCCGGACATGGCGACGGGCTTGCCGGCGGGGATGCTGATTCCGCTGGCCGGCGCGCTCTTTATCCTGCCGTTCTTTCTCGGCTCGGCGACCGCCGGCGAACTCGCCGATTCGCACGACAAGGCCAAAATCATCCGCATCATCAAGCTGACCGAGATCGTGGTGATGACGGTCGCGGCGGCGGCGGTACTGACCGGCAGCACCTGGGTGCTGTTGGCGCTCCTTTTCGTGATGGGAATCGAGGCGACGTTTTTCGGTCCGCTCAAATACGCGATCCTTCCCAATCTGCTGAGCATCAACGAATTGCTGCTCGGCAACGCGCTGGTCGAGGCCGGGACGTTTCTCGCGATCCTGATCGGCACGATCGCCGGCATGCTGATCGCGACCCAGCACGGCGCCGGGGCGGTGTCGTGGATTATCGTGCTCGTGGCGCTCGGCGCCTGGGGCGCGAGCCGCGCCATCCCAGCGACCGCGCCGGCAGCGCCGGACGCGCGCGTCGAATGGAATTTCGTCGCCGCGACGGGCCGGCTCATCGCCAGCGCGCGGCGCGAGCGGACGCGGTTTCGCTCGATTCTCGGGATTTCCTGGTTCTGGCTCGTCGGCGCGACCTACCTGTCGCAATTCCCCAGCTATGTCCGCAACTATCTCGGCGCCGAGGAAGCAGTGGTGACGCTGCTCCTGACCGTCTTCTCGGTCGGGGTGGGCGCGGGGTCGTTGCTCGGCAGCCGCATCCTCAAGGGCCGCATCAGCGCCAGTATCGCACCGTGGGGCGCGCTCGGCATCGCGCTGTTCTCGATCGATCTGTGGCTGGCGAGCCCGGCCCATACGCTCGCGGCGAATGCCGAGATGATGACGATCGGCGCGTTCCTCGCCGCGCCCTTGCATTGGCGCATACTCGTCGACCTGCTGCTGATCGCGGCGGCGGGCGGGGTGTTCGTGCTGCCGCTCTACGCGCTCTTGCAGACCGCCGGCGACAAGCGCCGCACCGCGCGCACAATCGGCGCCAACAATGTCGTCAACGCCGCGGCGATGGTGCTGTCGGCGGTCGCGGTGATCGCGCTGCTCGCTTTGGGGATCAGCGTGCCGGGGCTGTTTCTGCTGACCGGACTCGCCACCTTCGCGGTGGCCGGGCTGTTCTGGCGGCTGCGGACGGTGCTGGTGCCAGCTCCGGCGATGGCGCCCGGCGCGGGCAACGACGACTGAGTGGGCTCAGCGCCGGAACGTTTTGGTCTCGGAGACGCTGCCGTCGCGATAGGTCAGCTCGACCGAGACCATCTTCGTGCCGGGCGGCAGCCGCAGATAGGTCTGCGCGCTGTTGGGAATCTCGTACGGGCGTTTCTGATCGCACTCGGGCAGCGGGATCACCTTGTTGGGCACCGTGCTGTCGATCCCGATCCGCATTTCGCGGATCGCGCAGCGATAGGTGACAAGCGCCGTGTAATAGAGGATCGTGTCGTCGGAATCGTTAAAGGCGAGCCAGCTGCCGCTCGTCATCTCCAGCGCGCTGCGGTCGCCGTGTTCGAGTTCCGCCGCCGGGTCGAAGGCGATCGGAAACGGGCCTACGGTGTTACCGCTGATATCGACCGCGCGGATCTCGATGGTCGCCGCCGGCTGGTTGGGGTCGAGCTCGAAGCTCGGCCGCGCGATACGCCGCCGGGTGCGCGGGTCGAGCGCGTCGAGAAACCCCGTTTCCTTGAAAGCGCCGGTGTCGCCGAGACGCCAGGAAATCGCGGTCACGGGATCGACAAACGACAAGGTCACCGACCAGCCGCTATTGCTGCGCATGAACGAGGCGAGCGGCGCATTGACCGGCTGCGCCGCGGGAGGCGGTGCGGGCGACGCCGCCTGAGCCTGCGGCGGCGCGGTCTGCGACTGCGGAGTCGCCTGAGCGGCCGGCGCGGGGGCGGGTTGAGGCTGCGGGTGTGACGCGGTTCGCCAGTACCAGGCCGCGGCGCCGGCGATGAGCACGGCGGCGGCGGCCGCGACGAGCGCGGCGTTGCGTGCCCCGGACCCGGGTGTCGCCGCCGGCGTGGCCGCTGGCGGCCTAGGCTGCTCGCGCGCCGGCGCTTCGAAGTGCAGCCGTGGCTGGACGCCGAAGCTGCGCGCCTCCTCGTCGAGCGGGTCGACCAGCGCGAAGCGGGACAGCGGGGGTGAGCCGAAGCTGCGCCAAGTCTCTTCATAGTGTTGCAGGCCACGGAAGGAGGGCTCGGCGTCGCGCCCGACGCGCCGGCCAACCTCATTGAGCAGCCGGTCGAGGGCCGGGCTGCGCGGGCTGCCGTCCCAACTCGACAGATCGATCGTGTCGGCGCGGCCAAAGCCCAGCGGCAATTCCACCGCTTCCAGCCAGACCGGGGTCAGTGTGCCAAGCCGCTCGGCGAGATGCGCTTCCTCGAGCACCCAGCGGCTGTCGTGCGACAGGCCGCACCACAGCACGACCACCGCCTTCGCGGCGCGCAGCTCGCGCTCGATCTGCGGGCCGAAATCGGTGCCCGACAGCAGCCCGTAGTCGAACCAAACGCTGTAGCCATTCAGCTCCAGAATGCGCGACAGATGCTGCGCGGCATTTCTCCGCTCGGTCTTGTAGCTGATGAAGACGTCAGCCACCTATATTCCCCAAAAGGTTCAATCGGCGCGGCGGATCGCGCGGTTATAGAGGGGCGTCCCCGTCTTCTTCAACCGCGATCATGCGTGCCGTCCGGCGGCGGGGCATTGGCCCGCCGGGTGCAAGCCGTCGCGGCTGGTGTTTGACAAAAGCGAGAGGTCGACGTGGCGGGCGACAGTAAGGTGGGGCGTCTCGAGGCGACGCTCATTCCGGGTGACGGCATCGGGCCGGAGATCGTCGAGGCGGTGAACATCGTGCTCGACGGGCTGGGCTCGCCCTTTGTCTGGGATGTGCAGCAGGGCGGGCTCGCGGCGATCGAGGCGTGCGGCGACCCGTTGCCGCAGGCGACGCTCGACAGCATCCGCCGCACCAAGCTGGCGCTGAAAGGGCCGCTCACCACGCCGATCGGCGGCGGGTTTCGCTCGGTCAATGTGCGCCTGCGCGAGACGTTCCACCTGTTCGGCAATATCCGCCCGGTCCACACGATCGTGCCGGGCGGGCGCTACGAGAACATCGATCTCGTGCTGATCCGCGAAAACCTCGAAGGCCTCTATGTCGGTTTCGAGCATTACGTGCCGATCGACGACGACCCGCACGGCGTGGCGATCGCGACGGCCGTCAACACCAAGGCCGAGGGGCGCCGGATCATTCGCTTCGCCTTCGACTACGCGCTGAAGAACGGCCGCAAAAAGGTGACGGTCGTCCACAAGGCCAATGTCTTGAAGGCGGTCACCGGGCTTTTCCTCGAAGTCGGCCACGAAATCGCGAAGGAGTATGAAGGGCGGGTCGCGATGGACGACCGCATCGTCGACGCCTGCGCGATGCAGCTCGTGCTCAACCCCTGGCAGTTCGACGTGTTGGTCACCACCAATCTCTTCGGCGACATCCTTTCCGACCTGATGGCGGGTCTCGTCGGCGGGCTCGGCATGGCGCCCGGCGCCAATATCGGCGAGAATGCCGCGATCTTCGAGGCGGTACACGGATCCGCGCCCGACATTGCCGGGAAAGGCATCGCCAATCCTTTGGCGCTGCTGCTTGCGGCATGCCTCATGCTCGAACATGTGGGTAAGCACG
>DATHCK010000151.1:0-8260 GCA_035319545.1 Allostellaceae bacterium
CTGCGGTCTTGATGTCAATTTCCGGGAGGCCGACGACGACATCATCGTCGATCGCCACCACGAGCTTGGCTTTGCCCGGTACTTGCGGCGGCTTCCTCCAGCCTGCCTCATCGAGCGAAAGGCTTGCCTCACCGAGGTCGACCGCCGCATCGACCTCCGATCTCGGGCCGTTGTTCGGCACGACATAGGCGAGATCGAGCGCGAGCGGACCGGACACCCGGCCATCGACGAAATCCCAGCCGAGCCGTTGCCGCGCCGCCTCGTCGAGCGCAAGACCGATGCGATAGTTGATGCGGGGGCCGGTCTTCGGATGGAAATAGAGGTTGCCGTCGATCGTCGCGGGCGCGCCGTCAAACTTGCCGGAGCCTTTCGCGTGAACGCCGTCATGACCAAGCTCGACCTCGAAGTTGCCGTCGGTCAGCGGACGATCGAACGCGACCTTCTGATAGGAGACGCCCTCAAGCGTCGCCTTCGCGCCGTAATCGACATCCGCGAGCTTAAGGTTAGCCAGCAGCGGCAGCTTGAAATGCAGTTGGGTATCGAGTTTGCCGCCGGCGCGCGCCGGGTCGATCCCCGCCTCGTGCGCATAACGCAGCGGCTTCGTGTCGATCGCATCCAGCGCATCCTGCAAGCCGCCCGAGAGCACGACATCGACGCTCAGCGTCTCGACCGGCGCGCCGATATCGGTGATCGACACTGTTCCGCTCGTCGCCTTCAGCGACTTGAGCATACCGCCGGTGACCGCGAAATCGAGGCGGCGTCCGCTGAGCGTCGCCGTGCCGCTCACCTTCTTCACCGGCGGCAGGGGGCTGAAATAGTCGACCGACAGATCGTGGTAGCGCATCGTTCCTTGCGGATTGGAAAAATCGGCGGCGCGCGTCGCTGGATCGAACTTGACGCCGAACTGCACCGCCAGCTCATCGAGCATGCCGTCGGTCAGATTGGCGGCCACCCATTTGCGGCCGCCGGGGCTGACGCCGGCAGGCCACAGCGCGCCGGCCCGGCCTGCCGGCACGTGTGTTAGGGTGACGCCGATCGTGCCGGCGAGGTTCGGCGGTGACGGCGCGCCGGCGCTGACGAGCTGCGGTTGCAACCCGTCAAGTTTGCCGGTAACGACAAGCGTCGTGCCGCCATGCAGGTCGAGCGCCAGTCTTTCGAGCCGCAGCTCGGCAGTGTCCGGCGCGTAGTCGGCGTGCAGCTCGCCCTGCGCGACCGGCACCCTGCCGCTGACCAGTAGATCGGTTTCGATCTGCCCGGCGCCAAAGCCGAGATCGAGCCGCCCACCCTTGGCAATCCCCGTCAGAGCGTCAAAGCGGATGTCGGCGGTGCCGGAGACCGGGAATTGCGCCTTGGCGAGCGGCACGAGCACGGGCGAGAACGGCGCTAGCGCCGCGGGATCGAGCCCGTTGATCGCGAGGTTCAGATCGAATTGCTGCGACGCCGCGAGGTAGTGGTAGGTGGCGTGAAGCTCTGGGGTGTTGTCGCCAAGCGTCATGGCGAGCGACACGTCGCCTGCGGCGCCGTCGTTGCTGCGCTGTAGGGAGGCTGCGGCGCGCTCGGCGCGCCACACCCTGCCGGTCACCTCGTCGTCAATAAGGATCGTCGCGTCGCGGACGGCGATCTGGCGCAGCTGGCTCCACGGCGTGCCGGGCCGTAGCGGCGCGAGCAGCGCCAGGGTATCGCCGATCCCGAATTGCTCGCCGGACGCATCGCCGTTGCCGACGCGCAAGCTCAGCGTGCCGTTGGCGTCGCGGGTCAGCGCCAGGACCGGGTGCTCGACGATGAGCCGGGTCGGCTCGATCTGCCCGTCGAGCATCGCCCCAAGGCTGAAGCTCGTCGCCATCAACGGAAAGTCCGCGAGCTTCTCGCCACTGGGCAGAGAAAGCCGAACATTCTGCGCGCGCAGATCGAGCTGATGCGTATCGGGGTCGATGCCGATGCTGACTCCGGCCACCGCGACGCCGATGCCGGCTCCGGAGCGTTGCAGCGCCTGCTCGACAAACGGCACCAGCCGATCGAGCTCGACCGGCCCCTGTAGCAGCCGCCACACGCCCGCCGCCGAGACGAGGATCAAGATGGCCGCGACGCTGCCGAGCCAAACCAGCAGCCTATGGCCATGATGCGCGACATGCTGCGCCGGCGTGCGCTGCACCCGCCGCGCCGGATGGCGGCCCCGAGGCAGCACCTCGGCGCGGGCTTGACCCGAGCCGAGGTGCGAGCGAGTGTCGCGGCCATCCCCGGAACCGCGCGGTGAAACTCCTATCGCTCCTCTCCCCCAAAGACGCCGGCACTGCCGGCGCGCTGCCCCTGCCCGTCGATCCGCGCCTCCTCGCGCTCGGCCGAGCCGCCTGGAACGAGGCGCTCGCGGCGGCTGGCAAAGCTGCCGCGCCCACCCGCGCCTGGAGCGCGACCTCGTCCGGCCAGGCGCTGCTCGCCGCGATCTTCGGAAACAGCCCGTTTCTGACCGGGGTCGCAGCGCGCGAGTGGGCGTTCCTGACCGCGCTCGTCGAAAACGGCGCCGACACGGCGTTCGAAACGATTATTGCCGAAACAAAGCGGCCGATTGATGGCGAGGATCAGGCGGCGCTGATGCGCCGGCTGCGTGTGGCGCGCCGGCGCGTCGCGCTGACCGCCGCGCTCGCCGAAATGGTCGGCGTCTGGACCCTCGAACAGCAGATGGCCGCGCTGACCCGCTTTGCCGAGACCGCGATCGACACCGCGCTCGCCCTTCTGCTGCGCACCGTGCCGGGCGCGCCAAGTCCCCCAAGCCCGCCCGAGGACAGCGGCCTCATCGTCCTCGGCATGGGCAAGCTCGGTGGCGGCGAACTCAACTACTCGAGCGATATCGACCTCATACTGCTTTACGACCCGACGCGAGCCGCGCCGCTGGCGCAAAATGTCTTGCACGGTTTCTACAACCGTCTTGCCCGGGAACTGGTGCGCATTCTCGACGAGCGTACTGGCGATGGCTACGTTTTTCGCACCGATCTGAGGCTCCGCCCAGACCCGCGCTCGACTCCGCTCGTCATGTCGGTGACCGCGGCGTTCACCTATTACGAGAGCGTCGGTCAGAACTGGGAACGCGCCGCGCTCATCAAGGCGCGACCAGTCGCCGGCGACCGCGTCGCGGGGCAGCGCTTCGTGAACGAGCTGCAGCCTTTTATTTGGCGCAGACATCTCGATTTTGCGGCGATTGCCGACATCCATTCGATCAAGCGGCAGATTCAGGCGCATCGCGGCGGTGGGCGCATCACCGTCTTGGGTCATGACGTCAAGATCGGCCGCGGCGGCATCCGCGAAATCGAGTTTTTTGCCCAGACGCAACAGTTGATTTGGGGCGGCCGACGGCGCGATCTCCGGGTGGGCGCGACTTGCGGGGCGCTCGCGCGGCTCGCCGCCGCCGGGCGAATCGGCGATTCCGACCGCGTCGAGCTCACCGCAGCTTACCGTTTCCTGCGCCGGGTCGAGCACAGGCTGCAGATGATCGACGACCGGCAGACCCATCGCCTGCCGAACAACGCCGAGGGCATCGCGCAACTCGCCGTGTTCCTCGGGTACCCGAACGCCGAAGCGTTCACCGGCGAGCTGCTCCGCCGCCTTGGCTCGGTCGAAAAACATTACGCCGAGCTGTTCGAGGGGGCGCCAAGCCTGGCTGGGCCTGGCAACCTCGTCTTCACCGGCGCGGACGACGACCCCGGCACGCTGGAAACACTGGCGAGGATGGGCTTCGCCAAGCCGGAGGCGGTCGCCGCCATGGTGCGCGACTGGCATCACGGCCGGATGCGCGCGACGCGCAGCCAGCGGGCACGCGAAATCCTCACCGAACTCGTGCCCGAGCTCTTGCACATCTTTGGTGGCACCACCGCCCCCGACGCGGCGCTCGGACGTTTCGATACGTTCCTCTCGCGCCTTCCGGCAGGAGTGCAGCTCTTTTCGCTGTTCCACGCCAATCCGGGCCTGTTGCGTCTTGTCGCCGACATCATGGCCGAGGCGCCGCTTCTCGCCGAAAATCTGGCACGCCGCCCGGCATTGCTCGATGCGGTGCTGAGCGAGGATTTCCTGGCGCCCTTGCCGCGTCTCAACGCACTCGGCCACGAGCTGGCGGAAATCGTCGCCACCGCGCGCGACTTCGAGGACACGCTCGATTTGTTGCGCCGCTGGGCCAATGAGCGGCGCTTTCAGATCGGCGTGCAGCTTTTGCACCGGAACCTCGATCCGGGCGCGGCGGGCAGCGCCTACGCCGATATCGCTGAGGCCGTACTCGGTGCGCTGCTGCCGGCGGTGATGCGAGAGCTGGCCCGGGCGCATGGCAAAATCCCCGGCGGCGAGGTGGCGATCCTGGCGATGGGACGGCTCGGTAGCCGCGAGATGACCGCTTCGTCCGATCTCGACCTGATCCTCATTTACGACGCGCCTGAGGGCAGCGGCGCCTCGGACGGTGAACGATCGCTGGCGATCTCGACCTATTACGCACGGCTCTGCCAGCGGCTGATCTCCGCAATCACCGCGCCGACCGCGGAGGGCCGACTCTATGAGGTCGACATCCGTCTACGGCCATCGGGCGCGTCCGGGCCGATCGCGACGAGCTTTGCGCATTTCGCGCGTTATCAGCGCGAGGACGCGTGGACCTGGGAGCATATGGCGCTGACACGCGCGCGCCCGGTAACGGGGGACGCGGGGCTTTGCCGGCGCATCGAGGCGGCGGTCGCGGCGGCGCTGAGAAAGGAGCGCGACCCCGCTAAGCTCATCGCCGACGTCGCCGACATGCGGCGGCGTATCGCCGACGAGCATCCGCGCCCCGCCGCACTCGATCTACGCTACCGCCGCGGCGGCCTCGTCGACCTCGAGTTCATCGCGCAGTACCTGATGCTGCGCGAGGCGCCGCGGATGCCGCAGGTGCTGCGACGCGACATCACCGGCGCGATCGAGGCGCTCGGCGCAGCGGGCATACTGGAACCATCGGCGACGCAGACGCTCCGCGAAGCACTCGTGCTCCTACGCGCGGTGCGCATGTTCCTGGCTCTGCTGTTCGATGGCACGCCTGAGGCGGAGGCGCTGTCGGGAGCCGAAGGCGCGGTCCTCGCGCGCTCCGTCGGCGCGATTGACGTCACCCGGCTCGATGCGGATATCACGACGGCCTGCGCTGCCGTGCGCGAGTGCTATGATCGGCTGGTCGCCGAGCCCGCCCAACGGGTATGGCGATCGCAGGCGAAGCCCAACAAACCCCGAGAAGGAGGCGTGACGAGATGAGCGTCAATATCGGTGACAAGGCCCCCGATTTCACCCTCCCCACCGATGGCGGCGGCTCGGTGACCTTGTCGACGCTGCGCGGCAAGCCGGTGGTGCTCTATTTCTACCCGAAGGACGACACCTCGGGCTGCACCGCCGAGGCCTGCGGGTTTCGCGACACGTTTCCCGATTACGGGAAGACCGGCGCGACAGTGATCGGCGTCTCCAAGGATTCAGTCGCCTCGCACGACAAGTTCAAGGCGAAATACCAGCTGCCCTTCACCCTCGGCTCGGACGGCGACGGCAAGGTTGTCGAGAGCTACGGCGTCTGGATCGAGAAGAGCCTCTACGGCCGCAAATACATGGGCATCGATCGCTCGACCTTCCTCATCGACAAGGATGGCGTGATCCGCGGCGTCTGGCACAAGGTCAAAGTGCCAGGCCATGTCGCTGCGGTGCTGAAGGCGGCGCAGGCGCTCTGAGCTCGCTTTTTCCCAGCCTAGCGGAAGGCGCGGTAGCCGTCCTTAGTGAAGCCGCGTCAGCCGGAAAAGTCGCGCTGAGCCGCCGGGTCGCGGCGTGTTGGCGGCGCGGCGATATGGAGGTGGGCACGGCAACCCCACCGGCGCGGCCGGCGCGCCCCGAGCGCCCGCCCCTTCAGCCGCCGCGCGACATGAAGCGGCGGCGCAATCTCGGATCCCCAGCCGGGCGCATCGCGCTCATTCATGCGCTCGCACATATCGAATTGAACGCGATCGACCTCGGCTGGGACATTATCGCCCGCTTCTCCGGTGAGGATTTGCCCGACCAATTTTTCGCCGACTGGGTGGGGGTCGCCGCCGAGGAGGCAGAGCATTTCGCGCTGCTCGACGCGCGTCTCGCAACGCTCGGCGCGTCCTATGGCGATCTCCCGGCGCATGACGGGCTTTGGGAGGCGGCGGCCAACACCGCGCATGATCTGCTGGCCCGGCTCGCGGTGGTGCCGCTGGTGCTTGAGGCGCGCGGTCTCGACGTGACGCCGGAGATGATTCGCCGCCTGGAGCGCGCCGGCGACGCCGAGAGCGCCGCGATCCTCGACCGCCTCTACGCCGACGAGATCGGTCATGTCGCGGTCGGCGCGCGGTGGTTCGAGACGCTGTGCCGAGCGCGCTACCTCGACCCGGTAGCGACCTTCCGCGACCGGGTCTCGCGTCATTTCACCGGCGCGCTGAAGCCGCCATTCAACGACGCGGCCCGCACCGCGGCGGGACTGCGGCGCGAATTCTACGCCGCGTCCAAGGCGGAGGCTTGAGATGCGCCCGCCGTTTGTGATGCGTCTGCGCCCGACGCTGCTGACCACGATCATCGCGCTCGTCTTGCTGACGGCTTTGGCGATCGGCGGCAGCGCCACGATCCTCACGCTGTCGATTACCCGGACGTTGATCGACCAGGCGCGCACCGACGCGGTCACCGCGGCACGCGAAGAAACGCGGCAACTCTTCGCCGCGCCGCCGCGGATCGTCGGCGAACTTACCACCGAGGTGAAGCGCGGTGCGCTCTCCCTAAGCGACCGCCAGCTGCTCGCCGCGATGCTCGCCGAACGACTGCGGGCCACGGCGCGGATCAGCTTTCTCGGCTATGGCAATGCCGACGGAGCCTGGTATGTCGGGGCGGAGCGCGAAGCCGATGGGCGGATCGTCGAATACACCGCCGATCCGAAGATCAATGGCAGCATTCCGGTCGAGGCAGCAGTCGCGCCGGACGGCACGCGTTCGCCGCCCAGCGTCACCGACATGCAGCCCTATGTCGTCACAGGCCGGCCGTGGTTCCAGCAGGGGATGAGCAATGCCGGCCCCGCGTGGACGCCGTTTTTGTGTTCACGACCGGCGATCATGGCATCACCTGCGTCGACCGCGTCACCCCGCCCGGTTCGAGCGATCCGAAGGGTGTGTTCCACGCCGACCTGCAGGTGGGCGGGATCGCGCAGTTTCTGGCGCTGCTGCGGATCGGCCGTGGCGGCGCCGTCTTTCTGGCGGACCGCGACGGCAACCCCGTCATCAGCCCGGCCGGACGCGACACAAGCGTGGCCTTGGCCGCGCTCGAGGCAGCCAGACCGCAGCGCGCCACCGCAACGTTCGCCACGCCGGCGCGCGTCCGCGTCGGCACCCGCCTCTACGAGGTAGTCTATGATCCCGTCCCGACCGATGGCGATGTCGGCCTGCGGATCGCGGTCGTCGTCGATCTGCGCGATATCAGCGGCGGGGCCTATATCCACGCGGGCATCGCCGGCGGGATCGGGCTCATCACCGTGCTGATCGCCGCACTGGTGGCGCGCGCGCTGGCGTCGCGCATCGCCAGCCCGATCGTGAGCATCTCGGAAGACCTTGCACGGGTCGGCGCCTTCTCGATCTCGCGCGACCTGGCGCCGCGATCTTTTGTGCGCGAGGTCAGCGAGCTCGGCGCCTCGGTCGACCGCATGAAGGCGAGCTTGCGCTCGTTCGCCCATTACGTTCCGACCGACCTCGTGCGCCGGCTGCTCGCCGATGGCGTCGACGCCGAGCTCGGTGTCGAAATCCGCCGCCTGACGATCCATTTCTCGGATGTCGAGAACTTCACCGGGATGTCCGAAGGACTCGACCCCGACCGTCTGGTCGAGTCCATGGGCCGCTATTTCGAGGCGATGACCGGCGCGCTCACGCGCCATGGCGGCACGGTCGATAAGTTTATGGGCGATGGCATCATGGCGTTTTTCAACGCGCCCGAGGAATTGCCCGACCATCCGCGCAAGGCCTGCCTCGCCGCACTCGAGGCGCAGAGCCTCCTGGCGCGGATGGCGGCCGAGAGCGCGCCGGGCGAACCGACCTTCCACGCCCGGATCGGGCTCGGCACCGGCGAGGTGCTCGTCGGCAATATCGGCACGCCCGAGCGTTTCGCCTACACGCTGCTCGGCGACGAGGTCAACCTCGCCAGCCGGCTCGAAGGGCTCAACAAGCTCTACGGCACGTCAATCATCGCGTCGGCCGCGGTGATGGACGAGGCCGGCGATGGGTTCGAG
>DATHCK010000152.1:0-5869 GCA_035319545.1 Allostellaceae bacterium
TGATCGGCCGGCTTGATGTGCTGACCAATGTGCTGATGGGACGGCTGGCCGCGGTTGCCCCATGGCGTGCGCTGTTCGGCTTGTGGCCCGACGAAGACAAGGCGATCGCGCTGACCGCGCTCGAACAGTTCGACATCGCTCAGCTCGCGCCGCAGCGCGCCGACCAT
Organism: Allostellaceae bacterium; assembly: GCA_035319545.1. Taxonomy (GTDB): domain Bacteria; phylum Pseudomonadota; class Alphaproteobacteria; order ATCC43930; family CGMCC-115725; genus DATARH01. The sequence continues at coordinate 168 of DATHCK010000152.1, forward strand.
CTCTCCGGCGGCCAGCAACAGCGCGTCGCGATCGCTCGCGCGCTCGTGCAGGAGCCCGAGCTGATCCTCGCCGACGAGCCGACTGCCTCGCTTGATCCGCACAACACGCGGCTGGTCATGGATGCGCTTTTGCGCATCAACAAGCATTTCGGGATCACGGTGATCTGCAACCTGCATTCGCTGGAGATCGCGCGGAGCTATTGCGACCGGCTGATCGGCATGGCCGCGGGCGGGGTCGTCTTTGACGATGTGACCGCGGCGCTGACCGACGCCGCCGCTCGCGAGCTCTACGGCATTGCCGAAGGCGGCCACCACGACGCCGCGCATGCCCCGACCGGTTTCCCCGTGGGCGCGGTCGGCCAGGCCGCCACGTGATCTCGCCTCCGGGCTCTTCGCGACCCCTACCCCTAGACGCAGCAGCATCAAGGAGAAGAAGGATGCTCAATCGCCGCCATTTCCTGATCGGCGCAGCCGCCACGGTGTCTGTCCCCGCCATCGCCCGGGCCGATTGGAAGGCCGACTACAAGGAGCTGACTTTCGCGGTCATCCCAGCCGAGAACGCCTCGGGCGTCAGCGACCGCTTCGCGCCATTCATGGATTATCTGACCAAGTCGGTCGGTGTGCCCGTGACGCTGCGCGTCGCCAACGACTATGCGGCGGTCATCGAAGGACAGCGTGCCGGCAATATCCAGATCGCCTATTACGGCCCGGCCTCGTACTCGAAGGCCTATCTGACCGGGGTCAAGACCGAGCCCTTTGTCACAACGCGCAACGCCAGCGGCGAGATCGGCTATTACTCGGTCATCTACGTCAAGGCGAGCAGCCCCTATCAGAAGATCGAGGACCTCAAGGATAAGACGATCGGCTTTGTCGATCCGAACTCGACTTCGGGCTACAACGCGCCACGCTTCTACCTGCACAAGCAGGGGATCGACGTCGACACGTTCTTCTCGAAGTCGATCATCACCGGCAGCCACGAGAACGGCGTGATCGCGGTCGACAAGGGCACCGTCGACTGCTGCGCCGATTGGTGGAACGCAGACGACGATTCCAACCTGACCCGCATGGTCAATAAGGGCATGGTCAAGAAGGAAGATTTCCGGATGATCTTCAAGACGCCGATCCTGCCCGGGTCGCCCTACGCCTATCTCAGCGACCTGCCGGACGATCTCAAGAAGACGATCCTGACTGCCTTCCTCGAAGCGCCGACCAAGAACAAGGCCGCATTCGACAAACTGTCGGATGGCAAAGACAAGGAATTCGTCCAGGTCAGCCACAAGGACTATGCCGACATCGTCGAGATGATTCAGTGGGTCGACGACCAGCGTAAACATAAGGCGAGCTGAGCCGCGACGTCGCGCGGACGATAAATCGATGGCCACCGGCCTGCCAGTTCTGCCGGAGCAACGTCTCGCCGAGCTGATGGCGGGCTATGGCCGCGACGTCGCGCGGCGCCGTCGCAACTCGCTGATCGGCTTTGTGGTCGTCGTCGCACTGATCTGGCTTGCCGGCCGGTTCGGCGAAGTTGAGCTCGGTAAGCTTCTGCATCACCTCTCCGGGCTCACCAGTTATTTCGGCCGGATCATGCCGCGTCTGCGGCCGGATCACCTAACCGATGATATCGCCGACTGGTATTGGAATTTTTTCGGCTGGCTGAAGCTCCTCTTCGACACGATCCTCATCGCCTATTTCGCGACCTTGGGCGGCACGATCGGTGCCGGCCTCCTCGCCTGCCTCGCGGCCGACAATCTGGCGCCGAGCCGCACGCTGCGCTGGCTCGTCAAGCGTTGGTTCGAATTCTGCCGCACGGTGCCCGACCTCGTCTTCGCGCTGCTCTTTGTCAGCGCGTTTGGGCTCGGGCCGCTGGCCGGCGTCCTGGCGATCGGCATTCACACCTTCGGTACGCTTGGCAAGATGTACACCGAGGCGTTCGAGAGCATCGACATGAACCCTGTGGAGGGCGTGCGCAGCGCCGGCGCCCGGTTTGCCGATACCGTGCGCTTCGCCGCGCTGCCGCAGGTGCTGCCCAATCTCGCAAGCTATACGCTGTTGCGCTTCGAGATCAATGTGCGGGCAAGCTCGATCGTCGGCTTTGTCGGCGCCGGCGGCATCGGCCAGGAGCTCTTTGTCGCGATCCGCAAGTTCTACTACACCGATGTCAGCGCGATCCTGTTGCTGATCATTATCGCGGTGTCGATCACCGATGTGCTGACCGAGCGCGTCCGTCACCACCTGTCGCCGGTGGAGAAAGTCGGATGAAAGGGCGGAGCGCAATCGCCGTCGAAGACCCGATGGTGGTTTTGGCGCGGCACGAGGCGCTGCTCGCGCGCCCGATAAGCCGGCGCATCGGCGATATCGGCCTTCCCGTCGCGATTGTCGGCCTCAGCATTTTCTCGGTCTGGTGGCTCGATATTTCGTTCGCGCAGATCGGGCCGGGGCTATCGCAGCTCGCCAAGTTCATCGGGCTGATGATCCCGCCCTCGACCGGTGGGCATCTCCAGCTCTTCCTCAAGGCGATGGGCGAAACGTTGGCGATCGCCTTTCTCGGCACGCTCAGCGCCGCCGTGGTCGCCGTGCCGCTGGCGCTGCTCGCGGCCGAAAACACCTCGCCGCACGGGGTGATCCGGTTTTTCGTCCGTCGCGTGCTCGACGTGATCCGCGGCATCGACACGCTCATCTGGGCGCTGGTGTTTGTCGGGGTGGTGGGGCTCGGGCCGTTTGCCGGTGTACTGGCGATCGCGGTGTCCGACACAGGCGGGCTCGGCAAGCTGTTTTCGGAGGCGATCGAGGCGACACGGGCACGCGAGCGCGAAACCATCGTCGCGAGCGGTGGCACGAGCTGGATGGGGATCCGGTTTGGCCTGCTGCCACAGGTTCTGCCGATCATTGCCGGGCAGATCCTTTATTTCTTCGAGTCGAACACTCGCTCGGCAACAATTATCGGCATTGTCGGCGCCGGCGGCATCGGGCTGCAGCTCTCCGAGCAGATCCGCACCTACGATTTCGACCAGGTGGCGCTTATAGTGCTGCTGATCCTTATCGCCGTTGCGGCGATCGACTGGATTTCGGGGAAGCTGCGTTTCGCGATCATCGGCCGGCGCCCCATCGCGACCTGAGTTGGCGACCTAAACGACCCGCTCCCCGGCGCGCCACACTTCCCGAACGACCGGCACCGTATCGGCGACGCGCACCCGCAGCAGATCGGCGCGCTTGCCGACCGCGATCTCGCCACGGTCGATCAAACCCAGCGCCCGCGCGGGGTTGCGCGACACCTTGGCGACCGCCTCGGGCAGCTTCATCTCGATCGTGCCGTGCAGCAGAAAGGCGGCGTGCAGCAGGCTGACCGGCGCGTAGTCCGACGACAGAATGTCAAGGAGCCCGGCCGCGGCGCTGTCGCGCGCCGAGATATTGCCGGAATGCGAGCCGCCGCGCACGACGTTGGGCGCGCCCATCACCACCGCCATGCCGTGATATTTGGCGGCGGTCGCGGCTTCTTCGGTCGTCGGGAATTCGGCGATCGTCACGCCGAGCTCCACCGCCTCCTCGATATGCGCGAGCGTCGCATCATCATGCGTCGCCTTGGTAAGGCCGCGCGCCGCGCAAAGGGCGCTGATCAAACGTCGGTTGTTGCCGGCAAAGCGCCGATGCCCGTCGATCAGGGCCGCGGTGCGTGCGGCGAGTTCGGCGTCAGTGGTGCCGTATTTGCCCTGATGATAATGCCGATAGGTCTCCAGGTTGACGAACTGCCGCTGGCCCGGCGTGTGGTCCATCAGCGACACCAGCTTCAGAAGCTTGCTGTCCATCAGGGGCTCGACGGTCGCGACAATCGAGTCGTTGGCGACCTCGCAGCGCAAATGCAGCAAGTGCTCGGCCCGGAGCAGGCCGGCGCGCTGTGCGGCCTCGATCGCCGCCACCGACCCGTGCAGCATCTCGCGGCGCACCGGGTCCGATCCCACCTCGCCGACAATGGCAAGCGCGTCGAACACCGTGGTGATGCCGGCGGCGGCGATCTGCGAATCATGCGCGATGACGGCCGCCGCCATAGGCCAGCGCACGCCGGGGCGCGGCGCGACATGCTTTTCGAGATTGTCGGTGTGCATCTCGATGAGGCCCGGCAGCAGGTAATCGCCGCCGAGGTCAACGCCGGCGACACTGCTTTGCTTATCGTCGATCGCCGCGATTTCATGATCGCGAACGACGACCGTGCCGGCGATTTCGCTGTCGGCGGTGACGATGCGCGCGTTGGTGAACACCAGTTCCGGCCGGGTCGCGCGGCGTTTGGACGGGCGAGCCTCTGTCGGGCCGATATCGACCAGGCGCGTCGCCACCGCGTCGCGCACCGCCTCGTCGTGAAAGATGCCGACGATCGCCGTGCCGCGCTCGCGCGCCGCGATGATCAATTCGATCACCGCGTCGCGGTTGGCGGCGTCGAGCGCGGCGGTCGGCTCGTCGAGCAGCAGGATCGCATGCTCCGCAATGAGGCCGCGCGCGATATTGACCCGCTGCTGCTCGCCGCCCGAAAAGGTCGCCGGCGGCAATGTCCACAGCCGCGGGGAGATCGACAACCGGTCCAGCAGGTTCTCAGCCCGCTCGCGCGCTTCCGCCGCCGCGGCCCCGAGCCGGCGCAGCGGCTCCATCACTAGATCGATGGTCGCGACGCGCGGAATAACCCGCAGGAACTGGCTGACAAAACCGGTCGTGCGGCGGCGCACATCGAGCACCACCGGTGGCGGCGCGGAAGCAATGTCGACCACGCCATCCGCGTGGCGGACGAGGATATGGCCCTGCTGCACCAGATAGTTGCCATAGAGCGCGCGCAGCAGGGTCGATTTGCCGACCCCGGACGGGCCGTTCAGCACCACGCACTCACCCGCCGCGACGGCGAGATCGACACCGGCGAGTACCGGCAGCTCCAGCCCACCCTGATTGTGCAGGGTGAAGGTCTTGTGAAGACCGATCGCGCGCAGCTGCTCCCCGAGGGACTTGGTCAGGCGCTCGGTCATTGCAGCATCGAAGAGACGAGAAGCTGGGTATAGGGGTGCTGCGGGTCGTCGAGCACCTGGTCGGTGAGGCCGGTCTCGACGATCGCGCCGCCGCGCATGACGATCAGCCGGTGCGCCAACAGGCGGGCCACGCCGAGATCGTGGGTCACGACGATCGCGGCCAGGCCAAGCTCGTCACAGAGACCGCGCAAAAGGTCGAGCAGCCGCGCCTGCACCGACACGTCGAGCCCGCCGGTCGGCTCGTCCATGAACACGAGACGCGGACGCGACACCAGATTGCGGGCGATCTGCAGACGCTGCTGCATGCCGCCGGAAAAGGTCAGCGGCGGATCATCAACCCGCTCGTTTTCGATCTCGACCTTGGCGAGCCAATCGATTGCAGCCCCACGGATATCGCCGTAATGCCGCTCGCCGACGGCCATCAGCCGCTCGCCGATATTGGCGCCGGCCGAGAGGCCGAGGCGCAGCCCGTCGCGCGGGTTCTGATGGACAAAGCCCCAATCGGTGCGCATCAGCAATCGCCGCGCCGGCTCGGGGAGCTCGAACAGCTCGGCAACGCGGCCGTCACGCAGCCGATATTCGATCCGCCCGGCATCGGGCTGCAGCCGCGTGGAGAGGCAGTTGAGCAGCGTGGTCTTGCCCGAGCCCGACTCGCCGACGACGCCGAGCACTTCGCCCGGCCATACCTGAAACGAAACG
>DATHCK010000153.1:0-5400 GCA_035319545.1 Allostellaceae bacterium
ATGACCGTGCTGCGCTCGCCGACGCGCGGCGACATGTATGTCCACGCCGTGGTCGAAACCCCGGTCAACCTGACCAAACGCCAGCAGGAATTGCTGCGCGAGTTCGAGAAGGAAGGCGGCGGCAAGACCAACCCGGAAAGCGAAGGCTTCTTCGCCCGGGTCAAGGAATTCTTCGAGGATCTGCGGGAGTAGGCGTCAGCCCGCGCCCAATCCCATCATCTCGAGCACCGCCGCGCCGAGCACGCCGTAGGGGTTGCACAGCGTCTCGGGCAGGTCGAGATGGCTGTAATTCTCGCCGACGATCAGCTCACGCAGCTTGCCGACATCGCGCACCGCGGCGGCGAATTCCTTGGCCTGGCGGATGAACTCGGGCGTCTCGTAAGTGCCGTAGGAGACGATGAGTGGCGTGGCGAGCCGGTCGACATGGCGGATCGGGCTCAGCTCTTCGACCATCCGATCGGTGAACTTGACGTAATTGGCGCGCGCCGAGAGCCGCACCGGCGCCAGCTCGTACATGCCGCTCGTGCAAAGCGCGCCCTTGATGAAGTCGGCGGGCAGGTCGTGCTCTCTCCATTCCGAGGTCAGCGCCACAGCGGCAAGATGCGCCCCTGACGACTGCCCGCCAATGTAAAGCCGGTCGGGATCGCCGCCGAAATAATGTGCGCCGCGCTTATAGACCCAGGCGATCGCGCGGCGAACCTGCTCGGCCATGGGAAACAGGCTGCCGCCGGCGTCCGCGACATTAATGAAATCCGGCACGACAAAATGCGCGCCGGCTCGGACAAACATTTCCGCCATTGCCGAATATGAGCGCGCATCGCCGCGGATCCACGCGCCGCCATGGATAAAGATGAAGATCGGCGCATCCGGCTTGTCGGTGCGGAAAATGTCGAGCTGTTCGATCGGCGTCTCGCCATAAACGAGACGCAGCGGCTCGCCAAGACGCGTACGGGCGCGCACGCTGTTCGACGCCCAGCGCCGGTTCAGTTGCAGGATGTTCGGCTGATAGACCGCCTGGTCGTAGGCCGCGTCGAGCTCGATCTGGTCGTAATCGAGAAAGACCAGCGGGCCTTTCTCGTGCGGCGGTGGCCCGCGATACGGGTCGACCCGCGGCGGCGGAAGGACGATCCCCGCCGCTGCGTTGTCGTCGGGACTCACGGCCGGAAGACGGCGAAGCACTTGTCCGAGTTGAAGATATACGATTCGACATAGTCAATGATCTCGGGGTCGCGCTTCAATTCGTGCATCGCGCCGCCGAGCGTCACCCAGTTCAAAAACTCCTGCTGCCCGGCATCCTCGATCTGTGCTGTGGTTAGCTCGCGCCAGCGGGTGAGCTTACCGGATGATAGCTCGTCAAACCGCGCGCGATCGCCGGCATTGTCCGGATAGAGGTAGTGGTTCTTCGGCGTGAGGAACGCGTGCGACCACGAGGAAGACGCGATCAACGCTACCCGGTAGGGACTGTCCTTGAGGATGCGCGCGATCGCTCCGCCGATATCGAAGCAGCGGCGCGGGTTCGGGCCCGGCGGATCGACTAGGTTGGGGTCGGCTTCGCCGGTCAGATGCGCGGTCGAGCCGCGCTTGGCGATGACGCTCGACCCATAGCAGTTCACGTGGAACGGCACGACCGGATAGGGAAAGCCCGTCCGGTCGTAGTCAAGATACATGACCGTGTTGATAAACGCGTGCGGCAGCCCGTTCTCGTAACGCATTTTGTAGGCGTAGCTGACGTCGTAATCCTCGGCGATTAGCTTCGCGGCTAGGTATGACGCGCCGACCTTGTGGCCCTTGGTCTTGATGACCGTTTCCTTGCCCTCGCCCCACACATTGGTGTCGCCCATGAAATAGCGGTGGAACGGGTGCGACTCGGTCTCTTCCTGGAGGAAGACGCAGAATGACGGCACCCCCTCCTCGCGGAAATTCTCGTACTGGTCGTCGCCAAAGATCACGACGAAATCCGGCTTGAACGCGTCGATCGCCTTGCGCGCCTCGCGGAAGCCGTTGACCAGCCGGGCGCGGTGCTCCTTGGCGGAGGCGACCGGGTCCTTCCATTCCTCGCGCATCTGCGGCGGCCAGGTCGCCGGGTCCTTGAATTTTTCCGGCACCTGGTCGCTGTTGAGCGTGCGATTCAACAGCCCCGCCATCTGCGCGTCGGGCTGAATGAGGCCTGGATAATGGGTGACGCCGATACCGAGGATTTCGCCCATTGTGCACCTCCCTGAGGTTTGCTCGTCAAATCATAGCAGAGCCGAAGGCGGTTCTCGACTAGGATCACTGCCAAACACTCTGGGGAGCGAGAAATGCCGAGCTTCAAGCCCTCAACCGATCTCGACATGCATTATCAGGCCGACGATTTCACCGACCCATGGACGCATCCGGAAACTGTGTTGATGCTGCACGGCAACGCCGAAAGCGGGCTCGCCTGGTGGCGCTGGGTCCCCAAAGTGGCGCGGCATTACCGCGTGGTGCGACCCGATATGCGCGGCTTCGGCCAATCGACGCCAATGCATAGTGACTACCCGTGGACGCTCGACCGGCTGATCGAGGATTTCTGCCTTTTGATGGACCACCTCGGTATCGACCGCTTCCACCTGCTCGGTGCTAAGATCGGCGGCACGATCGCCCGCGCCTTCGCCGCGCGCCGGCCGGAGCGGGTCAAGACGCTGACCGTCGTCGGCACGCCGCCGCCGTTCCGCGCCGAGGCGGCCGCCAATGTCGATGCGATCGTCAAGATGTTCGTGGATCACGGCGTCGAATACTGGGCGCGGCAGAACATGGCCAACCGGCTCGGCAGCGCCTTTCCAAAGGAGGGTTTTGAGTTCTGGGTCAAGTACATGGCGCGCACCGCGGTGACGACGCAGATCGGCTTTATGCCGACGATCGCAATCGCCGACATCCGCCCGGATATCCCAAAGATCAAATGCCCGACCCTTGTCGTCACCACCGAGGACAGCGGGCTCGGCTCGGTCGATGCGATGCGCGCCTGGCAGGAGCAGATCGCGGGCTCGGAGCTCGTCGTGTTTCCGGGCAACTCGTACCATGTCGCCGCGACCCACGCCGAGCAGTCGGCCGACGCGATGCTCGATTTCCTCAAGCGACGCGGATGAGGAGACAGCCATGTACAAAGCCACCGCCGACAAAGTTTTGCCGACCTCGATCATCGGCTCGCTGCCGCGCCCGGCCTGGCACACTGCGCAGCTCGGCCGGCGCAGTTTCCTTGAGGCGATGGTCAACGCGCGCTGGCGCGAGCAGTACGAGGACGCCGTCTCGACCCATCTGCGCGCGCAGGAAGTCGCCGGGCTCGATATCTGCACCGATGGCGATGCGCATTACGACGAGGAGATCGGCGGCTGGAGCTGGCAGAGCTATCCGCTGACCCATATGGGCGGGTTCTCGCCCGAGGTCGAGCTGACCGTGCCGGCGGTCAATAACGCCGCGCAGCCGCGGGGGCAGATTTTGCACGATCAGCTCGAGGCGCGGGTGGTGCCGCGTCTTGTCGGCCCGCTCGGCCCCGGCAACCTGCAATACGCGGCGATGTGGAAGGTGGCGCAGCGCCTGACCCCGCGCCCGGTCAAGTTCGGCACCATCATGCCCGAGCTGCTCGCCGCCGCGGTCACCGACGAATATTACAAGGACCCGGTCGAGCGCGTCTGGGCGTTCAGCGAGGCGATCAACAAGGAGCTGCACACGCTCGCCGATGCCGGCTGTCCGGTAATCCAGATGGAGGAGCCGCAAATCCACATGGTCCCGGCGCGCGGCAAGCCGTTCGGCAAGCTCGAAATTCCCGAGCTTGTCAAAATCTTCAACAACACCGTGAAGGGGCTGCGCGGCAAGACCGAGGTGTGGTGTCACACGTGCTGGGGCAACCCGGCGCAGCAGCGCATCTTCCGCGACATCCAGAGCTATCAGCCGACATTGGATGCGCTCAATGAGGTCGATGCCGACGCGCTCACATTCGAGACCTGCTCGTCGGGCACCGGCGACCTTGCCGCGATCGGCAAGATCATCACCGACAAGAAGGTCGTGGTCGGCGTTATTGATCACCACACCTTGCAGATCGAACGGCCCGACCAGGTGGCGGAAATCGTTCGAGAGGCGCTGAAGCATTTGCCGCCGGAGCGGGTGGTGATCTCGTCCGATTGCGGCATGGGCCGCGAAGGCATGAGCCGCCGCCACGCGCAATACAAGATGGTCGCGATGGTGCTCGGCACGAACCTGGTCAAGAAGGAGCTCGGGCTGCCGGAGGCGGTGTGCCTCGCGGCCGACCCGCGCTACTCACTGGCGACGTCCTAGGCGTTCCTTCTCCGCCTTGACCGGGCTTGACCCGGCCATCCACGAATAGGTGGAAACTGTTCGTAGACCTCGGATCAAGTTCGGGGGAGGCGAAAATAGGGAAGCTCTGTGCCTCAGGCTGCCCCTCTACGGTGCGAGAACGCCGTCTCGGCGCTGGTGATGAACTCGAGAAGCGCGGCGCGGCCGTCTTCGTTGACCTTGCGGGCGCGCTTGATCGCCGGGCCGACCTCGTCGGGTCGCGTCACGCGCTCGCTCCAGCCGCCGAGATCGGCGGCGAGGTTGGCGTAGCTGCCGCCGAGGTCACGAGTCTTGAAGCGTTCGTGGCTGTAGGCCATCGCATGCGTCTCGATCGCCATTGTCGAGTTGTTGAGGACGATCGTGGTGATCGGGATGCCGCTGCGTGCGGCGGTCTCGAAATCGAGCCCGGTCATGCCGAACGCCGCGTCGCCCATGAAGTTGACGCACATCTTGTCGGGCGCGCCCATCTTTGCGCCGATCGCGAGACCCAGGCCGGTGCCGAGCTGATGCGACTTGCCCCAGCCGAGATAGCCGCGCGGCTTCTTCGCGACATACATCGGCAGCAGCTGATCGCGCGGGCTGCCGCTGTCATGGGTGACGATCGCGTCTTCCGACGGGATCGCCCGCTGGAACTCCGACATCACGAAATAGGGGCAGATTGGCACTTCCTTCGAGCGCAGCTTCGGTTCCCAGCGCTTCAGCCACTCCGCCTTCTTCGCGGCGATGGTCTTCCTGGCGCCGGTCGAGTGTTTCTTTTTGCCGAGCCGGTCCTTTGCGGCCTCGATCATCTGTTTGAGAACGAGCTTGGCGTCGCCGAGGATCGGCAGTTCGCAGGGATGCGTCTTGTAGAGGTCGCGCGCGTCGTTGGTGGCGTGGATGATGCGTTTGCCGTCGGGGATGATCGGCGTCGAGATGTTGTGCTTGGTGAGTGACGTGCCGATCGCGAAGATAAGATCGCTCTCGTGCAGGAAATGCCGGCCATGGCCGGTATAGACCGTGCCGCCCGAACCCAGCGCCAGCGCGTGATCTTCCGGGAAGGCGCTCTTGCCGTCGGTCGTCGTCATCACCGGCGTGTCGAGCAGCTTGGCG
>DATHCK010000154.1:0-2193 GCA_035319545.1 Allostellaceae bacterium
TGTTGGTCATCGATTGCACCACCACCGGTGCGCCGCCGCCGACGGTGACGTTACCCACCCGCACGGCGACGGTTCGATGCCGTTCGGCGGGGCCGGAGAATTCCATCATCGAGCGCGGTCCTTTTCGGCGGTCGGTTCCCCCGGCCCGTGGCCCGGGAACCGCTGAGATATAGCGTCACCGCGGCCGGTTTACGAGCACCAAACCGAGCGCGACGAGGGCGACCGCGAGCGCAAACGGCGGGGTCAGCGGCTCATTCAGCACGAGATGGCCCGCAGCCACGCCAAAAAGCGGGGTCAGGAAGGTAAACGCGGACAGCCGGGTAGCCGAATAGCGCACAACGAGCGCAAACCAGACCACGTAGGTGACGCTGACTACCCAAACGATCTGCCAGGCCAGAGCGCCGATCGCCAGCGCCGAGGGCATCGCCTCGATGCGTTCGTCAAAAATGACAACGCCGGCCGCGAGCAGGGGCGCCGAAACCACGAGCTGGTAGAGCATTGTCTTCTCGGCGCTGACGCGGTTGAGCTTGCTCGCCTTGATGACCAGCGTTGTCGCCGCCCATGCCGCCGCGGCGCCGACCATCATGACGTCGCCGAGCATCTGGTGCGGATCGGTGGCCGGGGTCGGCAGGCCGAAAGCAATGACGATGCCGACGAAGGACAGCAACAGCCCGGCCCACTGGGAAGCGTGAAAGCGATCCCCCGGGATCAGCCAACGCGACCCGATCACGACGAAGAACGGCGCGAGATAGAGAAACAGCACCGCACGTGTCGCCGTCGTCCAAACGAGGCCGCGATAGATCAGCAAAAACTCGACGGCGAACAGGGTTCCGGCGGCCAATCCTGCAAGCAAGCTGCCGTCGCGCTGGAACAGAGGGATGCCGCGCAGTTGCGTCCACGCCCCGACGAGAAGGGCGGCGAGTGCAGAACGCGTCGCCGATTGGATGAGCGGCGGAATGTCGTGAATGGCGAGCTTGACCGCAACCTGGTTGAAGCCCCAGGTCAAGCACAGCGCGAGCATCACCGTTACAGCGAGCGCGTCAAGCGGTCGGGTTTGTGGGGAATGAGGCAAAGAGGTTCAGTTCAATCGCGAGAGGACACGACGCGTCGGGTCAGGCAAAAAACCCTGATAACGACGGAAAAGCAACCGTCACTTGCGACAGTGCGAGCAAGTGCCGGCGATCTCGATGACCGGGCTTTTCGGCGCAAAACCGACGGCGCGGGATGATGCCTTGAGTGCTTCCGCGACGGCGCCGCCGGGTGCCTCGCCGACTGCGCCGCAGCGCTCGCAGATCAGGAACACCACGATATCGTCGCCGCCGTGAGGGTGCACGCAGGCGACGAAGGCGTTGCGGCTTTCAATGCGGTGGACGAGGCCGTTATCGCGCAGGAAATCGAGCGCGCGATAGATCGTGATCGGCGCCGGCCGGCCGGAATCGGCGAGCCGCTCGATGATCTCGTAGGCGCCAAGCGGCCGGTGGCTGGTCAGCAGGGCCTCGAGCACATGCCGGCGCATCGGCGTGAGCCGCTGCGCGCGCGCCGCGCAGAGCGCCTCGGCGTGGGCGATGGCAGCGGTTGCACAGCGTCCATGATCGTGGTTGGGCGCCGGGAAGATCATGTGCCGCATCGTTGTCGTTCCTCGGCCGGCGGTGCGGCATTTTGGTTCAGCACGCCGAGCTTCGTTCGACATTGTAGCGGGTCGCTGCGGAAATCGCGAAAACGTGACACCGGCCCGGGTTTTGATGTTGCACTGCAACAGAAAGCGTCCCAAATTGCCGCGACTTCGCACAAAGCCAGGTAGAAATGGGCGGTTTTCGACCACGCCCGGCTGCTGAATTGGGGATCATCATGCTCAAAGGAAAGACAGCCCTCGTCACCGGCTCGACGTCGGGCATAGGGCTGGCCGTCGCACGAGCGCTGGCCGCCGAGGGCGCCAACGTCACCATCAACGGCTTTGGCGACAAGGCCGCAATCGAAAAGGAGCGACTCGGCATCGAGAAGGAGTTCGGCGTCAGGGCCTTCTATTCGCCTGCGGACATGAGCAAGCCCGCCGAAATCGCCGATATGGTGCATGTTACCGAGCGGACCTTCGGCACGCTCGACGTGCTCGTTAACAATGCCGGCATTCAATACGTCGCGCCGATCGAGGAATTCCCGATCGAGAAGTGGGAGCAGATCATCGCGATCAATCTG
>DATHCK010000155.1:0-17714 GCA_035319545.1 Allostellaceae bacterium
AACAGGCCAGGGTGCGGGGCGCGCGGCCGGTGGCGATCTGGCTGCTCGTATGCTGCGTGATGATCTTCGCGATGGTGGTGATCGGCGGCATCACCCGGCTCACCTGGTCGGGTTTGTCGATCACCGAATGGCAACCGGTGATGGGCGCGATCCCGCCGCTCTCGGCCGCCGACTGGCAAGCCGAGTTCGCCAAATACCAAGAGACCGCGCAGTACAAGCTCTTAAACGCCGGCATGAGCCTCGGCGACTTCAAGACGATCTTTCTGTGGGAATACGTGCATCGGCTGTGGGGCCGGCTGATCGGTTTTGTCTACCTGCTGCCGTTTCTCTATTTCCTCGCGCGCGGCCGGATCCCGCGCCGGCTGGCCTGGCCGCTCGCCGGGATTTTCGCGCTTGGCGCAGGTCAGGGCGCGCTCGGCTGGTGGATGGTCGAAAGCGGTCTCGCCGGCCGGATCGAGGTCAGCCAATACCGGCTGACCGCGCATCTCGTCTTGGCGCTGGCGATCTACGCCGCGACCCTGTGGACCGCGCTCGGGCTGCTCACCCCCACCCCGACCCTCCCCCGCTCGCGGGAGAGGGAGATGACGGACGCGCCGACGCCTTATTGGCTGCGCCGCGGCGCGGAGGCCGTGCTCTGTTTCGTCAGCCTCACGATCATCGCCGGCGGGTTTGTCGCCGGGCTCAATGCCGGGCTCACCTACAACAGCTTTCCGCTGATGGACGGGCGGTTCGTGCCAGCGGGCTATGCCCAGCTCTCGCCCTTTATCCGCAACTGGTTCGAGAATGTCGCGGCGGTACAGTTCGACCATCGCCTGCTGGCGATGTCGACAGTCGCGGCGGTCTGCGCGCTGTGGATCGCCGCGCGACAGGCCGCCCTCCCCTCACCCGCTAGGTTCGCACTCAACCTGTCGGTCGCGATTGCCGGGTTGCAGTTCGCGCTCGGCATTTCGACTTTGCTCCTCGTCGTGCCCGTGCCACTCGCGGCAGCGCATCAAGCAGGCGCCGTTTTGCTGCTGACCGCGGCGATATTCTTGCGGCACCGGCTCCGATAGTTAAAACGCGGCCGCGGGCTGAGGAGCCCGCAGCCACACGACATCGATCGTTACTTCGTCAGAACCCAACCGCCTTCGTAGTGCGGATGGTGACCGACATAGTGATATTCCCAGGCGTAGTGCCAGTTCCCCGCCTCTGGCTGGCCGTATTGCGCCGCGGAGGCCGGCGACAACAAGTTTAGGGACGTGATCGCGGCAATCGCGGCGGCAAAAATCAGCGTTTTCATCTCCAATCTCCTCTATCCGTTCGATCGGCTGATACCGGTCTCTTGCGGACGGAGTCGATCTGGGCGCCGGTCTGTTTATTCACAAACGAGAGTTCCTCACGCCGCCAGTTACAAAATCTCATCAATCGGCGCCAGCTCCGCCTGTTTGGCTGCTTCGTCGCGCGCCGGTTCGCGCGGCGGACTGACAAACGAGACAAGGATGAAGCTGATGATCATCAACAAAAACCATGACCCATATTTGCCGAACCGCACCAATTCCCAGTCATGGGCTTGGTGCGGATAAAACCAAACGGTGGTGAAGGTGCCGATATTCTCGGCCAGCCAGATGAAGAAGGCGATCAAACCGAAACCGAGGATCAGCGGCATGCGGCGCCAGGTGCGGTACGCCCGGTAATGGACCCAGGTCGGCCCAAACGCCGCGCCGACAAAGAGAAAAAGAAAGCCGCGCATGTCCGGCGCGTAGTGGTCGGTGAAGAAGTTGATATAGATCAGCGCCGCCAGCATCACCGTCAAACGCCGATCGGGATAGCCCGAATAGCGCATGTCCAGAATGCGCGTCACCCGCGCGAGATAGCTGCCGATCGAGGCGTACATAAACCCCGAGAAGAGCGGCACATGGCCGATATGAAAGAGGCTCGGCTCTGGGTAGGTCCACGAGCCGACATTTGTCTTGAATAGCTCCATCACCGTGCCGATGAGGTGAAAGATGAAGATGATCTGCGCCTCGCGCACGGTTTCCATCCGCAGCAAAAGCAGCAACGCTTGGATCGCGAGGGCCGAGAGAAATAGAAAATCGTAGCGCGCTAGGATCGCGTCGGGCGGCCACAGCCATTTCGTCAGCAACAGGAGGCTGAGCAAAATCCCGCCGAACAGGCAGGCCCAGCCTTCCTTGAAGACAAAGAGAAAGAACTCCCACGCGTCGCGGCGAATGGCGGTGCGCGGGGTGTAATTCTCGAGCCGAAGCCGGATATCGTGAAATCGGGTTTGCGTCCTGGCCAGCAAGCTATCGCCTCCGCCGCGCGCGGTCGTCCGCGGCTTTTGATACGTGAAAAATCACGTGCCAGCCTCCCGTGGCGGCAGAAAATGGACGCCACCGATCGCCGCCCCATATAATCGTGACCCGGCCGGGAGACGGTGATGGCAAAGAAGGGCAAAATTCGGGACGAATGGCAAAAGCTGGCCAAAGGCGAACTGCGCGGTAAGCCTGTCGCGAGCCTCGACTGGCAGACCCCGGAGGGCATCACCGTCAAGCCGCTCTACACCGAGGCCGATCTCGAAACGATCGCGGCGGAGGGCTTTCCGTTCCGCGAGGCGGTGCCGGGCGAAGCACCCTATCTGCGCGGCCCGCGCGCGACGATGTACGCCAACCGGCCGTGGACGGTGCGGCAATATTCCGGCTTCTCGACGGCCGAGGAGTCGAACGCGTTCTATCGCGCCAATCTCGCCGCCGGGCAGATGGGGCTGTCGATCGCCTTCGATCTGGCGACCCATCGCGGCTATGACAGCGACCACCCGCGTGTCGTCGGCGATGTCGGCAAGGCCGGCGTCGCGATCGACAGCGTCGAGGACATGAAGATCCTCTTCGACGGCATTCCGCTCGACAAGATGAGCGTCTCGATGACGATGAACGGCGCGGTGCTGCCGGTCTTGGCCGGGTTCATCGTCGCCGCCGAGGAACAAGGGGTCAGCCAGGACAAGCTCCAGGGGACGATCCAGAACGACATCCTCAAGGAGTTCATGGTCCGCAACACCTACATCTACCCGCCCGGCCCCTCGATGCGCATCGTCGCCGACATCATCGAATACACCGCGCGGCACATGCCTCGCTTCAACTCGATCTCGATCTCCGGCTACCACATGGAGGAAGCCGGCGCGACGAGCGTCCAGGAGCTCGCGTTCACGCTCGCCGACGGGCTTGAATACGTGCGCGCGGCGCTGTCGCGCGGGCTCGACATCGACGAATTCGCGCCGCGCCTATCGTTCTTCTTTGGCATCGGCATGAATTTCTTCATGGAGATCGCCAAGCTGCGCGCCGCGCGGCTGCTCTGGGCGCGGCTCATCGGCCAGTTCAAGCCGAAAAATCCGCAGAGCCTGGCGCTGCGCACGCATGGCCAGACCTCGGGGGTCAGCCTCACCGAGCAGAGCCCGCACAACAACATCATCCGCACGACGATCGAGGCCATGGCGGCGGTGCTCGGCGGCACGCAATCGCTGCACACCAACTCGTTCGACGAGGCGCTGGCGCTGCCGACGCCATTCTCCATGGGGATCGCGCGCAACACCCAGCTGATCCTCGCCGAGGAGTCGGGCATCGCGCACGTCGTCGACCCGCTGGGCGGCAGCTATTACGTCGAGAGCCTGACGCATTCGATCGCCACCGCGGCGATGGCGCTGATCGACGAGGTCGAAAAACTGGGCGGTATGACCAAGGCGGTCGAGAGCGGCATGCCCAAGCTGCGCATCGAGGCCGCCGCGGCGCGCCGCCAAGCGGCGATCGATCGCGGCGAGGAGGTCATCGTCGGCGTGAATAAGTACCGCGCCGAGGAAAAGGCCAAGGTGCAGCTGCTCGACGTCGACAACGAAAAGGTGCGAGCCGCGCAGATCGCCCGGCTCAATCGGATCAAGAAATTCCGCGATCCCGCGAAATGCGCCGCGGCGCTCGCGGCGCTGACCGAGGCGGCGAAATCGGGCAAAGGCAATTTGCTCGGATTGTCGATCGCCGCGAGCCGGGCGCGTGCCACGGTTGGCGAGACCTCCGACGCGCTCGAAATCGCCTTCACCCGCCACCACGCGGCGACCCAATCGGTGAGCGGCGTCTATGCCGGTCAATACGGCGACGACGAGGAATTCCATCGCATCCAGCGCGAGATCGACGCTTTCGCGCATGAAGAAGGCCGTCGGCCGCGCATGCTGGTCGTCAAGCTCGGCCAGGACGGGCACGATCGCGGTGCCAAGGTCATCGCCACCGCGTTTGCCGATATCGGCTTCGATGTCGATATCGGCCCCCTGTTTCAGACCCCCGAAGAGGCGGCGCGGCAGGCGGTCGAGAATGATGTCCACATCGTCGGCGTGTCGAGCCAGGCGGCGGCGCACAAGACGCTGGTGCCCGCGTTGATCGAGGCCCTGAAGCGCGACGGCGCGGGCGACATTCTCGTGGTGTGCGGCGGCGTCATCCCACCCGCGGACTATGACTTCCTGAAGAAAGCCGGGGTTGCCGCAATTTATGGCCCCGGCACCAACATCCCGCGCGCGGCGGCCGAGATCCTGTCGCTGATCCGCACCCAGCGCATCGCGGCGTAACGCCCCTACGCCGAGATTACATCAAAGCTACAACCAACGGTAATACTCGGCCTAGCCAGCAGTCGTGGCGCCTTGTATAGTCAAACGAGAACAGGGAGACAAAAATGGCCGGGGAGACAGAAACTCAAGGCGCCGCACCGCGCCTTGTCGCGAAGATTATCGCCAGTTACGTCTCGCATCATAATCTTGCACCCGAGCAAATACCGGAGCTGATCGCCTCGGTTCATCGCACGATTTGCGGGCTCGGCCGGCCGGTGGAGACCCAGACCTTGCCGACCCCGGCGGTGCCGGTACGCCGCTCGGTGCAGCGCGACGTGGTGGTATGCCTCGACTGCGGCTGGAAGGGTAAGATGCTGCGCCGTCACCTGACGACGCGGCACGGGCTGTCGGGCGAAGACTATCTCAAGCGCTGGGGCCTGCCCGGCGATCACCCGCTGACCGCACCGAGCTATTCGGTGCAGCGCTCGAACTTGGCAAAGGAGCTGGGGCTCGGCCGCGGTGGGCGCGGCGAAGGTGCATCGCGACGCCGGCGCGGTTAAGCAAGTACGCTGTCGCCTCCGCGACAGCTTACGGTGAGGCCGGAGGGCCGAGCGCACTTGATCAATCAGCGCCGGGCGACACCGGTTTCGGTGACGACCATATCCATCGGGATGTCGAAGGGCTGCGAGTAGATTGTTTCGATCGCCTGGCACCCGAAGCCGACACCGATCGCCAGCGGACGCGGGTTCATCGCCGCCAGGGTGCGGTCGAAATAGCCACCGCCATAACCGAGCCGATAGCAGGCGCGATCGAACCCGACAAGCGGCGCCAGAACCATCGTCGGCAGCACGATCTCGCGCTTTTCGGGGATCGGTATGTCCCACACGCCGGCGACGAGCCCCTCGCCGGGCGCCCAGGCGCGGTATTCGAGCGGCCCCTTCTTATCGACCACGACCGGCAGCGCCACCTCGCGCCCGCCAGCGACGAGCGTGTCGACCAGCGGCCGCGGATCGAATTCGGCGCGAAACGGCCAGTAAACACCGAAAATCCCCGGCCGGGCGGCGACGATTTCCCACAGCGCCGCGGTGATGCGCTCGCCCTTGGCGCGCCGCTCCGCCGGCGACAGCGCCATGCGCAGCGCGATCAGCCGCTCGCGCTCGGCGCGTCGCCAGGCTTTAACCTCGGTCGGGTCCACCGCCGCGCCTAAAACAGTCCGGTAATCCGCCCGTCCTCGGTCAAATCGATGCTGTTCGCCGCCGGTACGCGGGGTAGGCCCGGCATCGTCATGATCTCGCCGCAGATCGCGACGACGAATTCGGCACCGGCCGAGAGGCGGATTTCGCGGATCGGCAGGATGTGGTCGACGGGCGCGCCCTTGGCGTTGGCGTCGGCCGAGAAACTGTACTGCGTCTTCGCCATGCACACCGGGAAGTGCCCGAAGCCGGCCTTCTGCAATTCGGCGAGGCGGGTTTCGACCGCACCGTCGCACGCGATGTCCTTCGCCCGGTATATCTTCTGCGCGATCGTCTTGATCTTGTCGCGCAGCGGCATCTCGTCCGGGTAGAGGAACTGGAACTTTGCCTGGCCCCTGTCGATGGTCTTGACCACCGCCTCGGCGAGCGGCGCGGCGCCCTCGCCGCCATAGGCCCAGTGATCGGCGATCACCGCCTCGACACCATGCGCCGCGCACAGCTCCTTCAATTTGGCGTGCTCGGCCTCGGTGTCGGCGCTGAACCGATTGACCGAGACGACCGCCGGCACGCCGAAACCGCGCAGGTTTTCGAGATGCCGCTGGAGATTGGCGAAACCGGCCTCGAGCGCGGCGACATTCTCGGCGCGCAGCTGGTCGCGCGCGACGCCGCCATGCATCTTGAGCGCGCGCACGGTAGCGACGACGACCGCCGCGTCCGGCTTCAGCCCGGCCTTGCGGCACTTGATGTCGATGAATTTCTCGGCGCCAAGGTCGGCGCCAAAGCCAGCCTCGGTCACGACGTAATCGGCGAGCTTCAGCGCCGTCCTCGTCGCGATCACCGAGTTGCAGCCATGCGCGATGTTGGCGAACGGCCCGCCATGGATGAAGGCCGGATTGTTCTCGAGCGTCTGCACCAGATTGGGCGCGACGGCGTCCTTGAGCAGCACCGCCATCGCGCCGGCGGCCTTGATGTCGCTCGCCCGCACCGCCTCGCGCGCGCGGTTCTGCCCGACGATGATCTGGCCGAGCCGCCGCTTCAGATCGTTGAGGTCATTCGCCAGGCAGAAGATCGCCATCACCTCCGAGGCGACGACGATGTCGAACCCATCCTCGCGCGGAAAGCCGTTGGCGACCCCGCCGAGCGAGGAGACGATCGAGCGCAGCGCCCGATCATTCATGTCGAGCCCGCGCCGCCAGGTGATCCGGCGCGGGTCGATCGCCGGTTCGTTGCCCCAATAGATGTGGTTGTCGACCATCGCCGCGAGCAGATTGTTGGCGGCGCCGATCGCGTGGAAATCGCCGGTGAAGTGAAGGTTGATATCCTCCATCGGCACGACCTGGGCATAACCGCCGCCCGCCGCGCCGCCCTTCATGCCAAAGCTGGGCCCAAGGCTCGGCTCGCGCAGGCAAAGGATCGCCTTCTTGCCGATATGGTTGAGCGCATCGCCGAGTCCGACCGTCGTCGTCGTCTTGCCCTCGCCGGCCGGGGTCGGGGTAATCGCGGTGACGAGGATCAGCTTGCCGTTGGGCTTATCCTTCAGCGACTCGACATAGTCGAGGCCGATCTTTGCCTTGTAACGGCCGTATGGCGACAAATGCTCGTCGGGAATGCCGAGCTTGGCGGCGACCTCGCCGATCGGCCGCATCGTCGCGGCCTGGGCGATCTCGATATCGGATTGGGGGTTCTTGTGTTGGTCGGCTCCGCGCGCCACGGCAGGTCTCCTCGCCATTCGCCTGTTGTTGCCCCAAGGTCTTAGCCCCTGCGGCCGGGCGAACGCAACCGCCGCCGCGCCGCACCCGTATAGACGGATAAGGGAAACGCCGCCGGTGCGTTAGGGTGGCGACAAGGCCCAGCCGGCGATATAATTGACCGCGCTCGCGTATAATTGCGATCGATCCTTCCCCCAGGAGCTTGAGGACCCCCAATGACCTGCCTGACTTGGACGAGGTGGCGCGCTCATCTGCTGCTTTCGGGCGCGGCCGCAGCGCTCGCGCTTGTTGCGCTGACGACGGTGTCGTCGCCGGCGCAGGCCCGCGTCTGGGTCAGCATCGGCGGGCCGTGCTGCGGCTATTGGGGCCCTGGTCCCTATTGGGGGTACCCGCCGCCTTACGCCTATTATCCGCCGCCGGCTTACTATCCGCCGCCGCCCTACCCCGCGCCCGGCGCCTATCCGACGCCAGCTCCGTCGGCCTATGCGCCGGGAGTGCCCGCGGCTCCGACCGCGACCGCCGCACCGGCGGTGCCCGCCGCCCCAGGGCAGCCGCAAATCACCTATACCAACAAGCCGGCCTTCACCAATTCGGCCGGGCAGACCTGCCGCGAATACAAGACCAGCGCCGGCGGGCGTGACGTCTTCGGCACAGCGTGCCAGCAACCTGACGGTCAGTGGCGCGTGGTCAACTGAGCCGCCCGCGGCTCGCTTGACCGCGAGCAAAACCTGCTGACATCTTCCCGCCGGCTTTACGGCGGGAGAAGCATCATGGCGCGGCCGATCGTTTATGGCGCGGCGATGAGCCCTTATGTGTGGAGCGCCCGGCTGGCGCTCGCCGAGAAGGGCGTCGCGCATGAACTCGTCGATGTCGGGATTAGCGAATTCCGCTCCGAGGCGCACCTCGCGCGCCACCCGTTCGGCCGAATCCCGGCGTTCGAGCATGACGGCTTCATGCTCTACGAAGCGCAGGCGATCATGCGCTATGTCGACGAGGCCTTCGCCGCGACGCCGCTCCAGCCGATCGAGCTGCACCCGTTTGCTCGCATGAACCAGATCATGGGCATCGTCGATTCCTACCTGACACCCTCTTTGCTGGCGGGCGTGTTATTCCCGCGATTTATCGCGCCGCGGCTCGGCCTGCCGACGGACGAGGCCAAGGTCGCCGAAGCGCTGCCGCGCGTACGGCATTGCATCGGCGAAATCGCCCGTCTGGCAGGCGCGCAACCCTTCCTCGCGGGCGACGCGCTGAGCCTCGCCGACCTGATGGTCATCCCGCAAATCTATTCCTTCAAGAGATTGCCCGAAGGGGCCGCCCAACTCGCCGAGCTGCCGGCGCTCGCCGCCTGGGCGCAGCGGATGGAAGAGCGGCAGAGCGTGCAGGTGACGCGGCCGCCCGGCTTCTGAAGCGGCGCCGCCGCCTCGGATTCGCGAATTTTCACCGTCTGTTATCCACGATTGTCCCGAGCCGTTGTCTTGAAGATCGGACTTGCGGCGCAAACCTCTCTCCACCGCGAGGCGATGACGTCATCGGACATGAGACGATGAGTGCGCTGGAAGTGGTAGCCAAGCCGGAATTTGGCAAAGCGGAGCTCGATTGGCTGACTCATCTGCGTCAATCCCGCGCCCACAGCGCTCGCGCGCCGGCCTTTACCCTCGTCTTCCCCGGCGCGGAGTCGACGGAAGACGTGGTCAAGCAGGTTCAGACGACCTGCGCCAGCACGCCGCGCATCCGCTTCTGCCTGCGCTCGGCAATGGTCGCGCCCGAGGCGAAAATGGGCCTCTACCATGTGTTCCTGGTGCCGGACGAAGGTTTCGGCGCGATCATCCGCCTGCATCAGCGGCTGCATGTCGGGGCGCTCGCTTGCTGCCTGCAGCGCGACATGCCTTACATCCCGCATCTGACGGTCGCCAGCACCGACGATTTTGGCGCCGCGCGTCAGACGATGGCGGTGCTCAACTCAAAGGAGCTGGCGATTTCCGGGCGCATCGACGAGGTCGAAGTCCACGAGCGCGACTCGGCGACGCCGCGCTGTGTCGCGAAAGCACCGCTCAAGCACGGCTTTTTTCACTAATCAGGTGCGCTACCGCCTCCGCGGCAGCTTGCGGCGCCAGCCCGCTCCCACCCGGCCACCCAATCAGCATACTCTCGTTGGGCGGCCGGGTGGGAGCGGGCTGGCGCCGTACGCGCCGATGGAGATCGGCGCGTCTTGATTAGCGCGCCGGACGGAACAGGCGGAACGGGTTCGGCAGGCGCTGCAGCTCGCCCGCGAAGCGCTCGCGCAGCTTGCCGAAGAGGGCCACGTCCGCAAGCCGCCGGTCGATGAAGGCGCGCGTATCGGCGAAATCCTCCGAGCGATCTTCGAGCCAATACATCAGCGCCGCGGCGTAGATGCCGGCGAGCGTCGCACGCTTGGTATAGAAGCTGAAATCGGTCGCGGCGTCGCCCGCGGCATACCAGATGCCGTCGACCGTGTCATAGACGAGGCGCATGCCGAGCACCGCGTGCGGCGGCAGCGCCAGCACCGAAAGCGCGCGCCGCACCGCCTCGCGCCATGGCGCCACGACCTCGAAGCGCAGACCAAGCGCGCGCTTGACCCGCGCCGACGTGCCGCCCTCGGGCATCGCGGCCTCGAACCGCTCGAGCATGCGGCGGTCGGCCCAGGCGCTGAACCCGGCGACGAGATCCGGCACGCCGCGCGGGAATAGCGCCACCGCCTCGTCGGCCGGCATGTCGAGCCGGCGCGCCGCCGCGCGCAACGCCGCCCTCGACCAGCCGTCAAACGCGACATCGGGCAGCATCGCCGCGATCAGGCGCTCGCGTTCATGCTCGGCCAAGGGACTTTTCATCTCGGGCTCTTCATCGCGCCTCTCCCTTGAGGAATTCGGCGAGGTCGATCGGATGGCGCTGCAGTTCCTCGGTGTAGACGAGCAGGCGATGATCAGTCATCCGCTGCGGGTAGAGGATGCCGTCGAGATGATCGCATTCGTGCTGCACGACGCGGGCGTGGAAACCGGCCGCTTCGCGCTCGATCGGCTTGCCGTCGAGCCCCAGCCCGCGATAGCGCACGCGCAGATGGCGCGGCACCACGCCACGCAGCCCCGGCACGGACAGGCACCCCTCCCAGCCGAACGCCATCTCGTCGCCGAGCGGCTCGATCACCGGGTTGATCAGCACGGTCAATGGCTGCTCGCCATCGCCCGGCAGATCGGTCGTGCGCTCGCCGCCGACAAAGAACGTCACGATGCGATGCGAGGCATGCACCTGCGGCGCGGCGATGCCGGTGCCGCCGGCGTCATCCATCGTCTCGAGCATGTCCTCGACAAGCGATTTCACCCAGGGCGCGGTCGGGTCCGCGACCTCGGCGGCGCGGGCGCGCAGGACGGGATTGCCCATGCGGGCGATCTTCAAGAGAGCCATGCGCCGAATATGAGGGCGCGGCCCAGTGAGGTAAAGGCGGCGCGCCCTTAGCTCAGCGCGAGGCTGCGGTAGCTGTCGGCGGCGACCCTGTCGCAATGCTCGCGGAACGCCGGATGGCCGCCGCTGTAGCGCATGATCTTGCGCGTCTGCTTGCCCTCGACATTGCGGTTGACGCCGGTCATCCACGAGTCGATCTCGTTCATCAAGAGGCCCTCGCCCGACGCGAGCACATGCGCCGTCCAGTCGGCGACGCCGGCGGAGGTCGCCTCGACCCGCGTCACGCCACGCTCCTGCGCGAAGCGGATCAGGTCGGTCACCCAGTCGACGCTGTACTCGGCGGCGCGCGGGAAATTGCCGAGCCCGGCATGCGGCCCCATGACCATCAGCAGGTTGGGAAAGCCCTCGACCAGCACCCCGAGATAGGTCTTCGGCCCATCCTTCCAGAGGTCTTTGAGGCGACGCCCATCGATGCCGCTGATGTCGATGCGGTCAAAGCTGCCGGTGATCGCGTCGAAGCCGGTTGCATAGATGATGATGTCGAATTCGTATTCGCGGGCGGCGGTCTTGATCCCGGTCGGCGTGATGCATTCGATCGGCGTCTCGTTGATGTCGACGAGCTCGACATTGGGCTGGTTATAAACCTCGAAATAGCCCCCCTCGAGCGGCACGCGACGGGTGCCAAAGCCATGGTTTTTGGGGATCAGCTTTTCGGCCACCGCGGGGTCCGTGACCCGCTGGCGGATCTTCTTGGCGACAAAGGCCGAGATCAGCTTGTTGGCCTCGCGATCGGTCAGGATGTCGCGGAAATTGCCCTGCCAGATGCCAAAGCCCGGCTCGGCATAGAGCTTCTCCCAGAACGCCTCGCGCTCCTCGGGCGACACCTCGAACACGCTGCGCGGGTCGGGCGCATGGATAAAGCAGCCCGGCGTGTCGTTGCAGCGCGCCAAGATTTCGGGATAGCGGAGGCGGATGTCGCGCATCTCGTCGTCGGAGATCTTGGCGTTGTGTAGCGGCGCGGCCCAGTTCGGGGTGCGCTGGAACACCGTCAGCTGGCCGACGCTCCCGGCGATCGTCTGGATCGTCTGGATCGCGGTCGCGCCGGTGCCGATGATCCCGACCCGCTTGCCGGTAAAGTCCACCGGCTGCATGGGCCAGTAATGCGTGTGATAGGCTTGACCGCGGAAGCTCCCCACCCCGGGTATCGTCGGCATGGTCGGCGCCGACAGCACCCCGATCGCGGTGACGAGGAACCGCGTTGTGTAGCGCCGGCCGTCTTCGAGCGCGATCTCCCAGCCGCGCAAATCCTCGTCGTAACGCGCGGCCGAAACGCGGCTCTTGAACTGGATATCGCGGCGCAGGTCGAACTTGTCGGCGACATGATTGAGATAGCGCTCGGTCTCGGCCTGGCCGGCAAAGCGCTCCTCCCAATCCCACTCGTCGAGCAGCTCCGGGGAAAATGAATAGCCGTAAGTGTAGCTCTCGGAGTCAAAGCGCGCGCCAGGATAGCGGTTCCAGTACCAGGTGCCACCGACACCGCTGCCGTCCTCGAAAACCCGCACCTTGAGCCCCAATTGACGCAGCTTGTAGAGCTGGTAGAGGCCGGAAACGCCGGCGCCGATGACGACGGCATCGAACTCCGGTGCATCTTGCGTTTGGGCTATTGGAGCGACCGCGGCCATCGTGCTTCCCTCGGCGAAATCATAAGCCAGCGATATTACTTTCCGGCCTCCGCGCCGGGTTGGCAACCGCTGTTCCTGCATGGCGTTATGATCAAAAGCCCGAGCCGGGTGCCATGCGGCTTCACAGATGGGGGCCGAAGTGATAGGTTGCGCGGCCCTATCGGCCCAACCGCGGAGTCAAGCGCCCGTGCAAGTCCTCGTTCGCGATAACAATGTCGACCAGGCTCTGCGAGCCCTGAAGAAGAAAATGCAGCGCGAGGGCGTGTTCCGGGAAATGAAGCTCCGGAGGAATTACGAGAAGCCGTCCGAGCGTCGCGCCCGCGAAAAAGCCGAGGCGGTGCGCCGCTACCGCAAGCTCCTGCGCAAGCGCATGGAGCGCGAGGGGTACTAGCCCTTCCGCCACTGAGCCGCTGTGCCGCGGGAAATCGTCATCGATTTCACTCTCCGCGACGATCAGCCAGCTATTTCAGAAATCCACCGAATTCGTAATTTCGGCCAGGATTTGTGTCGCGCCTGCAGAGCTGACGGCTGGGCGAGTATTCCCCTAGAGCAGGTCGATCGCGCTACCAACCAACTGCGTGTCGCCGTTCGTTCTAAGCGGCGCATCCGGCGAATTACCGCATTAATCAGCCAGCTGCTGGAGAAGCATTTTCTGGCGCCTCAAGCCCGAATTTCTGAAATTATCGTAAGCGATTAGCGCGAAACGTTCGACAATGTCCGCTGCCCCCTCCGGCTCGCTGCGCTCGCCACCTCCCCCGTAAGCGGGCGAGGAACCGACATCTCAATGACGCGATCGACTACTCCAGCGCCTTGACGATCTCGTCGCACATCTTCTTGGCGTCGCCGAACAGCATCATCGTGTTGTCGTGAAAGAAGAGCTCGTTTTCGACCCCGGCATAGCCTGACGCCATCGACCGCTTGACGAAAAGCACGGTCTTCGCGTGCTCGACATCGAGGATCGGCATACCGTAGATCGGCGAGGTGGGGTCGGTCTTCGCTGCTGGGTTGGTGACGTCGTTAGCGCCGATCACAAACGCGACATCGGTCGAGGCGAAGTCGCGGTTGATCTCCTCCAATTCCTTCACCTCGTCATAGGGCACGTTAGCTTCGGCCAAGAGCACGTTCATGTGCCCCGGCATGCGACCGGCCACCGGGTGGATCGCGTACTCGACCTTGACGCCGTCCTTCTTCAACAGGTCGGTCATCGCCTTCAGCGAGTGCTGCGCCTGCGCGACCGCCATGCCGTAGCCGGGCACGATGATGATCGAGCCGGCATTCTTCATGATAAAGGCGGCGTCCTCGGCGCTGCCCGACTTGACCATGCGGTCGCCGTGGCCCGCCCCGGCCGCCGCCGCGCCGCTCTCGGTGCCGAACCCGCCCAGGATCACGTTGAAGATCGAGCGGTTCATCCCCTTGCACATGATGTAGCTGAGAATCGCGCCCGACGAACCGACCAGCGCCCCGGTGATGATCAGGAGGCTGTTCGACAGGGTGAAGCCGATGCCGGCGGCCGCCCAGCCCGAATAGGAATTGAGCATCGAGATCACGACCGGCATGTCGGCGCCGCCGATCGGCACGATCAAGAGGAAGCCGAACGCGAAGGACAGCAGCACCACCAGCGTGAAGACCGCCGGGCTCTCGCTCGCGACGAAGATCACGATCAGCAAGATCAGTGCCGCGCCAAGGATCGCGTTGAGCAGATGCTGACCCTTGAAGGTCAGCGGTGCGCCCGACACCAGCCCCTGCAGCTTGGCGAAGGCGACGACCGAGCCGGTAAAGGTGATCGCGCCGATCGCCAGGCCCAGCGCCATCTCGACGAGGCTCTCGGGGTGGATCGCGCCTCGCGTGCCGATACCGTATTCCTCGGGCGCGCCAAACGCGGCGCAGGCGACGCAGACCGCTGAAAGCCCGACCAGGCTGTGGAACGCCGCCACCAGCTGCGGCAGCGCCGTCATCTGAATCTGGCGCGAGATATAGGTGCCGATCGCCCCGCCGATCACCAGCCCGGCGATGATCAGCCAATAGCTCACGACCTGTGGCGTCGCCAGCGTCGTCAGCACGGCGATCACCATGCCGGCGATGCCGAAATAATTGCCGTTCCGCGCCGTTTCCGGCGACGACAGGCCCCGCAACGCCATGATGAAGCAGATCGAGGCGATCAGGTAGAGAAAGGCGGAATAGCTTTCGCCCACGGCTTCTTCTTTCTGTCCGTTACTTCTTGCGCTGGAACATCTGCAGCATGCGTTGGGTGACGATGAACCCGCCGAAGATGTTGACCGCGGCGAGGGTCACCGCGACGAACCCCATGATCTTCGCAAAGCTGATGCCGGGCGGCCCGGCGGCGATCAGCGCGCCGACGATGATGACGCTCGACACCGCGTTGGTGACGCTCATCAGCGGCGAATGCAGCGCCGGCGTGACGCGCCAGACGACGTAGTAGCCGACGAACACCGCGAGCGCGAAGACGGTCAGCTCGAAGACAAAGGGCGTCCCGGCATGCGCTGTCGGCGGCGGCAGCGCGGAGAGCTGCTGCGCCAGCCGGTCGAGATTCGTCGCCAAGGCCTTGGCGTCGCCGGCGAGCTCGCCGGCGGCTTGTGCGAGCGAGGCGGGATCCGCCATGATTCCTCCGTTAGCCGGCCGCCGGAGCGGGTTCCGGCGGTGGCGCCGGGGGTGGCGCTGGCGCCAGCGCCGGGTTGACCACCGCGCCGTCGATCGTCAACAGCGACGCCTTGATGATCTCGTCGTCGGTATCGATCTTCAGCCCCTTTTCCTTGTCGACGATGAGCGCGAGAAACGCCGACAGGTTGCGGGCGTAGAGCAGGCTGGCGTCGACCGGGATATGCGCCGGCGCGTTGGCGTAGCCGATGATCTTGACCCCGCCCGCGGTGGTCACGGTTTCCTCGGGCTTGCTACCCGCGACATTGCCGCCCGCCTCGACCGCGATGTCGGCGACGACCGAACCCGGCGCCATGACGCCGAGCATCTCTTCGGTCAGCAAGATCGGCGCCTTGCGGCCGGGAATGAGCGCGGTACAGATCACGATATCGATGCGCTTCAAGGCCTCGGTGATCATCTCGCGCTGGCGGCGCTGAAAATCCTCACCCATCTCGCGGGCATAGCCACCGGCCGTCTCGGCGGTCTTCATTGCTTCCGCGTCGACCATCAGAAAGTTGGCGCCGAGGCTCTCGACCTGCTCCTTGGCGGCGGCGCGCACATCGGTGGCGAAGACGACGCCGCCGAGGCGTCGCGCGGTGGCGATCGCCTGCAACCCGGCGACCCCGGCGCCCATCACCAGGACGCGCGCCGCCTTGATCGTGCCGGCGGCGGTCATCATCATCGGCATCGCCCGGCCGAACTTGGCGGCGGCGTCGACCGCCGCCTTGTAGCCGGCGAGGTTGGCCTGCGACGACAGCACGTCCATCGTCTGGGCCCGGGTGATGCGCGGCACCAACTCCATCGAGATCGCGGTAATGCCGGCCTTGGCGTAGGCGGCGACGTCGTCCCTGTTTTCGAGCGGCGCCAAGAGGCCGACCAGCACCGCGCCCTTTTTCATCAGCTTGAGTTCGTTGAGCTGCGCGCCCCGGCCAAGCAATGGGCGCTGCACCTTCAAAACGATATCGGCGCCGTCGAGCGCGGCGGCTTCGTCGGCGGCGATCGTCGCGCCGGCCGCCTCATAGGCGCTGTCGACAAAGAAGGCGCCGTCGCCGGCGCCGGTTTCGACGGCGACGTCGAGGCCCTGGCCCTTGAGCTGCTTGACCGTGTCGGGCGAGGCCGCGACCCGTCGCTCGAACGCGCGTCTTTCCTTGACGATGGCGATCTTCATCGCGCGCGACGGTCCTCTACGGCGGTGGCGGCGGCAAGCCCGCACAATGCCGCGGCGCGAGAAAATTGTGAAGTGCGCTCCGGACGCGGCAGCCGCCAAGCCTGCCATGCTTCCGACGTAATTCAACTGCATGGTAGGGTGCGCCGTTATTGGCGCGGGGGCCGACGGCGGCATGTAGTCGCAGGCTGAGAACCCGCCGCGTGTTGCCGTTCGTATGATTGTTGCACGGTTATTGCGTGTCGCCGGGAATTCCCCCGGAATAATCTCGAGGCCCCTGCGTTGTCGTTCCCGTGGAAATTTGGAGCAGCGCCGGATCACGCGGCTACTCGCGCGGCACCGGTGAGCAAGCGGTTCAGCGATCAACTGATCGCGGTGTTGCCGCGGCTGCGGCGTTTCGCGGGCGGCCTGACCCGATCGGCGAGCGAGGCCGACGATCTGGTCCAGGCGGCGTGTGAAAGGGCGTTGGCGCGAGAGCATCAGTTTCAGGAGGGAACGCGGTTCGACAGCTGGATGTTCCGCATCGTGCAGACGATCTGGATCGACCAGCTCCGGGCTCGCGATATTCGCAAGGAGGATGGTGACGTTGCCGAGGAGCGACTCGGGTCGGATGAGCCAGTGCGGCGCGTCGAGGCGCGGCTCGCATTGTCGGAAGTGCGGCGGGCGGTCGCGCTCTTGCCGCCGGATCAGCGGCTGACGCTGATGCTCGTGACGATCGAAGGCCTCAGTTACAAGCAGGCGGCCGAGGTCACCGGCGTGCCGGTCGGGACCATCATGAGCCGCCTCGCCCGCGCGCGCATCGCGCTTCAGCAGACGCTGGAGTCCGGTGTCGTCGCGCGCAGGAGCGCAGGAGATGCAGAAGCATAGCGACGAAGCCCTGGTGGCTTATCTCGATAACGAGCTCGACGCCGACGAGCGGGCGCATGTCGAGGCGTGGCTCGACGCCGACCCGGCGGTACGCGACCGGCTGCTGGCGCTTGCCGAATCCGCGACGACGCTGCGCAACGCGTTTGCCGAATTCATGACTGAGCCGGTGCCGGAGCGGCTGATCGCCGCGGCGCGCGGCGAGACCGCCTCGGCGACCGAGGCCGAGATCGTCGAGTTGCGCCCACGCCGGACCGAGGCGGCGCCGCCGCCGTCGAGCCGCTGGTACATCCAGCTCGCCACCGCGGCGGGCCTCTTCGGCCTCGCGGTCGGCGGCGGCGCGGGCTATCTCGGCAACAGCATCATGACGCCGCCACAGGTGCCGGCCGAACGGCAAATCCAGGCGGCGGCGCTTAACAACTGGCTCGATAACGCCGCCGGCGACTACAAGCTGATGGTGAATGCCGGCGA
>DATHCK010000156.1:0-4249 GCA_035319545.1 Allostellaceae bacterium
ATCACGATGGGCGGCGGCGCCGGGGTGTCGGTCAACGGTGCCTATCGCATCGCGACCGAGAAGACGATGTTCGCGATGCCGGAGACCGGCATCGGCCTGTTCCCCGATGTCGGCGCGACGCGGTTTCTGAATTTGTGCCCCGGCCGTATCGGCCGCTATCTCGGCCTCACCGGTGCGCGGCTCGGTGCGGCGGACGCGCTCTATTGCGGGCTGGCGACGCATTTCGTGCCGCGCGAGCGGGTTCCCCAACTGGTTGCGGCTCTTGCCGCGCTTGCCTGGCGCGACGAAGAGGAGTGCGCCCAGGTCGAAGCGCTGCTCGGCCAATTCGCGGCCGATCCGGGGCCGCCGTCGCTTGCCGCGCGATGCGGCGTCATCGACCGCTGCTTTGCCGGTGAGACGATGGAGGCGATCCTTGCTGCCCTGGCGGCCGAAACCGAGGATCGCGAATGGGCAGCCGAAACTCGCGCCACACTCCTGACGAAATCGCCGACCAGTCTGAGGATCACCCTGCGCCAGCTGGTGTTGGGGCGCGGCATGAACCTCGAGGATGCGTTGCGGCTCGAATATCGCATGACCCAGCACGTTATGGCGGCGCACGATTTCTATGAGGGCATCCGCGCGGTGCTGATCGACAAGGACCAGAGGCCGCGCTGGCAGCCGGGAACCTTGGCTGAGGTCGACGAGGCGATGACCGACAGCTACTTCGCGTCGCTGGGCCCGGGAGAATTGACATTCGCGAATTGACATTCGAATAGCGGGAGGAATGCACAGATGGCGATGATCGGCTTTATCGGCCTCGGCAACATGGGTGCGCCGATGGCGGCCAACCTGTTGAAAGCGCAGCACAAGGTGACTGGCTACGACGTCGTGTCAGGCCCGGTTAGCACAATCGAGCTGCAAGGCGGCAAGGGCGCGGCCAATGCCGCGGAGGCCGCGGCCGCCGGCGATATCGTCATTACCATGCTGCCGGCCGGGCCGCAGGTGCGCGCGGTCTATCTCGGCCCTGACGGGATCATCGCCAAGGCCAAGAAAGGCGCGCTCCTCATCGACTGTTCGACGATCGATGTCGAGACCTCTCGTCTGGTGACCGAAGAGGCAAAAAAAGCCGGGCTCGACATGCTCGATGCGCCGGTTTCGGGTGGCGTCATGGGTGCGCAGGGCGGCAGCTTGACCTTTATGGTCGGCGGCACCGAGGCGGCCTTCAAGAAGGGACGTCCGATCCTTGCCAATATGGGCCGCACCATCGTCCATGCCGGCCCGGCGGGGAGCGGTCAGATCGCCAAAATCTGCAACAACATGATGCTCGCCGTGTCGATGATCGGCGTGTGCGAGGGGTTTGCGCTCGCCGAGAAATTGGGTCTGCCGAGCCAGACCCTGTGGGATATCTGCAGCACCTCGACAAGTCAGTGCTGGGCGATGACCAATTATTGCCCGATGCCCGGCCCGGTGCCGGCGGCGCCGTCGAACCGCGGTTATCCGGCTGGGTTCACCGCCGCCAACATGTTGAAGGATCTGCGCTTGTCTCAAGCCGCCGCGGGCCAAGCCGCGGCGGCGACGCCGATGGGTGCGGCCGCCGCCAACCTCTATCAGCTGTTTGTCGACGGCGGCAAAGGCGCGCTCGACTTCTCGGCCATCATGCAGATGGTGCGTCGTAGCGGCAGCAGCAGCTAGTTGATTAAAAGGCCGTGAAAACCAAAAATTAACGGAAACCTCGCTAGGTTTTCGATGAGACTCCCTAGCGAGGCGCAGATGAACACGGGCTATCTCGAGGTGATTTCGCTCGTCGAGCGACTTCACCGGCACTTTCTTGAGGTCGTGAAGCTCGAGCTCGACGGGCTCGGCATCCACGACATCAACAACGTTCAGGGCTTGATGCTGTTCAATATCGGCGACGCGGAGATGACGGTCGGCGAGCTGACCTTGCGCGGTTGCTACCTGGGTTCGAACGTCTCGTACAACGTCAAGAAGATGGTCGAGAACGGTTATTTGTCGCAGGAGCGCTCGGTGCACGACCGCCGCTCGATCCATGTGCGGCTGACCGAGAAGGGCGCCAAATTGCGTGACCGCCTCCAGGCGATGCACCAGCGCCATGTCGAGATGCTGAACCAGACCGCGATCAGCGACGAGGACCTCTCCGCCGCGACCGTGACCCTGCGCCGGCTCGAGCGCTTCTGGATCCGCGCCGGCGACCTGGTGCAGCGCCCGGGGCAATACGCCGCCTGATCCTCCACAAGAATTTGACCTGACGGCGACGGGCTGCAATTTTGCAGCCCGTTTTGCTTTGCGGAGCCGATCGATGCCGACAATGCCGCCGCTCATGGAGCTTTCACCGGGCTTGACCGCCGCGGGGGCGCTCAGCGCCGACAATATCGCGGCGCTCGCCGCCGCGGGCGTCAAGACGATCATCAACAATCGGCCCGACAACGAAGACCCCGGCCAGCTTCCGGCCGACGAGGCTCGGGCGCTGTGCGCGGCGCGCGGTATCGCCTATCACCACATCGCGTTCGTCAACGCGACGCTGACCCGCGATCACATCGACGCCTTCGAGAAAGTGCTGATGAGCGGGTCGCACCCGATGGTCGCGCATTGCCGCAGCGGCACGCGCTCGACAATGATCTGGGCGCTGACCCGGGTGCGCCAGGGCGACGATCCGGCGGCGCTTGTCGCGCTCGGCGCCCGGAACGGCGTCGACATCTCGGCGCTGCCCGCGCTCGCCGCAAAGCTGCTGTAGTTTCTGCGCGACAGCCGCGCTCGGGGATGAGCTGACGGGCCTGCTATTTCGTCGCGCCGCTCGCGGGGGTGTCGAACGCGGCCAGCGCCTTGTCGAGTTCGGCAAGCATGCCCTGCCAGCGGGGCGAAGCGGGGTTTTGCGCGGCCAACCTCGCGACGATCTCTCTGCCGGCGACGAGCTGGGCACGCGCCTCCTCGGTCTGCCCAGCCGTCTTCAGCGCGGAAGCCAGCTTGTCGTGCGAAGCCGCGAGGTCACGCTGCGCATCGGGGTCATCGGGCTCGGTGGCGGCGAGCCGCTCAGCGATCGCGAGGTCCTCGCGATATGATGCGATCCCCTGCGGTAGATTGCCTTCGGCGACAAGGACATTCCCGATCTTCTGGTCGCTGACCGACATGTCGCGCTGCCAGAGGGTGTTTTCGGGCGCTCGCTGGAGAAGCCGCTCTTGAATGGCGAGCGCTGCTTGATAGGCCTGCAGCGCGCCCGCCAAATCCTGTTGTCCCATCAGCGCGTCGCCGACCTTCTGGTAGGTGATCGAGTAGTCGCGTTGCCAGCCCTCATTGTTTGGATCGGACTTGATCAGCCGATCAAACATCGCCCAGCTATCGCGATAGGATTTGAGGGCCTCGGCGGGTTGATGCTGGGCAATCAGCACGTCGCCGATCTGGGCATCGGTCACAGCAAGGTCGCGCTGCCAGTCGGTATTGCCCTGGTCGGTCTCGGAGAGCTTCTGGGTGATCGCCAAGCCGGCGCGGAATGATTGCAGTGCTTCCGGCAGCTTTTGTTGCGCGATCATCACCTCGCCGATTTTGGCATACGCGACGGACAGTTCTCGCTGCCAGCCCGCGTTGTTCGGGTTTGCTTTCGCCAGATTGGTCCGGATATCGAGACTCTCCTGGTATGAGCTGAGGGCCTCGTCGAGCTTGCCTTGCGCGGTCAACACATTCCCGATCCGTTCGTCGAACACGGTAAGATCGTGTCGCCAGTCCGCCGCGTCGGGGTCGGATTTGACCAGTCGCTTCGCGATCGCGAGACCGTCCCCGTAGGCGGCGAGCGCCTCCGGCAAGCTGCCCTGTGTCGCGAGCACATCGCCGATGTACAGTTCGAACACCGATAGATCGTGCTGCGCACCCGAATTATCGGGCTCGTCCTTGGCGAGGCGTTCGGAGATCGCGAGAGCTTCGCGATAGGCGGCGAGCGCTTCGCCAAGCTTGCCCTCGGCGACAAGCACGTCGGCGATCTTGCTGGCGGCAACCGCGAGGTCCCGGTTCCACAAGTTATTGTTTGGGTCCGCGGCGGTTAGACGCGAAACGATGTCGCGCCTCGCCTGATAGGCGGCAAGGGCGCCGGCGAGATCTCCTTGCGACATAAGGACAATGCCGACTTTCTCTAGCGCTACCCCGAGATTGTGGCTCCACTTGGCATCGCCGGGTTCGGCCTTGGCGAGCCGATCGAAAATCGCCGCGCTGCCGCGGTAGGCGGTGAGCGCTTCGGCGAGATGACCTTTGCTGACGAGCACAT